>JAKQNV010000089.1 GCA_029565595.1 Candidatus Cloacimonadota bacterium | reverse complement strand
TCAACCTCAAAGGGATCGGGCAGCCCCTGCGTTATTACCGTCTGGAACAAAAAAGCGGCGCCGCACCCGTTTGGCAGGAAAGCCGTTTTGCCGGCCGGGAAGCGGAACTCCGCCAGCTCCGGGAACTGATCGATACCAAGCTCAAAGAGCGTAAAAACGCCCTGATCAGCGTTTGCGGCGAGCCCGGCATCGGCAAGTCCCGCCTGGTCGCCGAAGCCCTGGCTTTCTTCAGTGACAGCGATTTTTATCTTGTCAAGATCACTTGCGACGCCCTGCAGCGTCCTCCGCTGGAAGCTTTTAAACAGCTCGTCCGCGCCCAGTTTTACTACAACCCGTCCTTGCCCGCCGCGGCCGGGATCGCGATGTTCCGCGGCTTGTGGAGCGACTTGGCGGACGGCGATCCCGAACTAATCAGAATCGAATCCATCATCGCCTCCCTGCTTGCCTACGGCTGGGAAAACTCTGTCTGGAGCGTACTGCCCGCCGCGGAAAAGCCCGGCCAGTTGCAAAGCGCCCTGGCAACCTTTTTGGCCAAGCTGGCCCGTGATAGACCGGTCATTTTGTTTGTGGACGACGCGCAGTGGCTGGACGAAGAGAGTTTGGGCATTCTGCGTCACCTGAGCGAAAAAGGTATCGGGCCGCTGTTGATCGTTGCCGCCTGCCGCTACGGCCAGGACGGTTCCATACCCGATCTGGCTTTGTCCGGACATCAGAAACTTGAACTGGAACTGGGCAATCTTGGCGAGGCTGCCAGCGCGGAACTGATCGCCTCGATCCTGCGCCTGGCCAGGGTTCCGGAGGCAACCGCGGAATTGATAACAGCCAGGGCGATGGGCAATCCCCTGTTTGTAGAACAGCTCACCACCTACCTGCAGGCAACCGGCAGCCTCGACGACAAAGGCGAGGTGACCGCGGAGCTGGGATACTTATCGTCATTCGGCATCAGCGACATCGTCGGAGCCCGCATCGACCGCCTGGCCGACGACGTGCGCGAATCCGTGACCTCAGCCAGCGTGTTGGGCGCGGAGTTTAACATCGACGTGCTGGCGCGGATGCTGAACAGACAGGAACTGCCGGAGCTGGAGGACGGCGTCAGAAACAGGATCTGGAAAGCCATCGACGAATTGCGCTACATATTCACCCACATCCTCATCCGCGACACGATCTACCAGCGGACCGTGAGCGCGAAACTGCGCCAGTTGCACCAACTGGCGGCGGAAGCGCTGGCAACGCTCCACAAGGAAGATCCATCCCTCATTGCGGAAGAGATCGCGCGCCATTACGAGCTGGCTGGTTTACCTGTCAAAGCCGCGGACTATCTGGAACAGGCGGCTCAATGCTATTACGAAGGATCCTTATTGAAAAAGGCTGAGGAGTGCGCCGCCCAGGCGCTCCAGATCAGGCAAAAGGCGTTCGGCGCCGAGGATCCGCGAGCCGTGGCGTCCCTCTCCCAAATGTCCAAAATCCAGCATGCCCAAGGCAAATATCCCGAAGCCGAAGAGCTATATAAAAAAATCGTCGAAATCCGGGAAAAGATCTTGGGGCTTGACCATTTGGACACCCTGGACGCGCTGGCCAACCTGGCTGCCTTAAACTTCGACCTGGCCCGCTACGACACATCGGAACCGGTCTTCCAAAGGATAATCGACAAACGCGCGGAAATATTAGGCAAAGAAAATCCCGCCACAGCCCTGGCCATGGTCAATCTGGCCAACCTTTACACCCAGCAGGGAAAACTCGATCAGGCCGGACCGCTGGCCCAGGCTGCCCTGGAAATCCTGGTCAAAACCCGCGGCGAGGAACATCCGGACACCCTGGCCGCGCTGAACAACCTGGCCAACCTGCACATTTACAAAGGCGAATGGGAGCCCGCGGAAAAACTGTTGACCCGGGCTTTGCCGCTCTGGGAAAAGCTGCGCGGCAAGGACCATCCAGATTTGGCCATGTCTTTAAATAACCTCGCCAACGTTTATCTCAACCAGGGAAAGCACACTCAAGCGGAGCCTTTGTATCAGAGGGTTGTCGACATCTATGAAAAGGTCCTGGGCGCCCGGCATCCCAACACGGCAATTTCCTGGTTCAACCTTGCCGCGACCTACGCCGCAGTGGACCGCTATGCGGAGGCCGAACCGCTGTTTTTGAAAGCCTTCGAAGTTTGGCGGGAAAGCCTGGGCGCCGCGCATCCCTACACGGTCATGGCCATCCAAACCCTGAGCGACCTGTACCGCGAAACCGAGGACCTGGAAAAGTCCGAACGTTACCAGGCCATGTTGCCCGCCGCGGAAGCATCCGCGCCCGGATGAGGCTGCCCGGGATCAGATAAAGTACAGGACCGCGAAAATAACGTATGAGGGTGCGGCAAAGGCCGCCGCGTACTTGAAATCCCGGAATTTCCTTAAAGCGAAGCCCGAATTGACGTGGATATGCGCGGCATAATGGCGCACCAGCTCCGCCTCCGTCATCGTTTCGCAAAGATTGACGTAATCTTCCTGCTTCATCTGGTGGATCGATCCGAAAAACAGCGGATTGACGCTTTTGGAAAATTTCAGTTTGGGAAACATGGAGTAAAAAAGGATCAGGGTCGAGACAGCGAATAAAACCAGCGCCAGTACCGAAAGGACGGCATGCAGCGGGCTGGAAAACGAAATCACCTTTCCGGCCACATTGTAGAGGATGGCCAGATTCGCCGCCGCCAGCACCCCGTTTTTGGACTCGCCAAATTGCACCATTTCCCTGATACCCACACTGACCTTTTCCATCTCCTCCGGTGTGACTGTACCTTGGTTTGCAGTTTCCATCCTTGCTCCAATTTCTGAGATTGGCTTTGGTTTTTTATTACCTTTGAATAACGTTATTTGTCAAGCCCAAAAACCAATGACATTCCGCAACAAATTTTGGGCTTTGATTTTAAACCTTGACATCCAAACGCAGCAGGAAAAAATGCAGATATGAAAGATTTGAATGCTACCCCAGTCACAAAACAGGGAACCCGCAGCCACAGCCAGCCAATTCTCCCGTGGCTTTGTCTGATCGCCCTGATGTCGGTTCTGGCGCCGCTGCCGGGCCAGCCGGCTCAGCTGGAATTGCAGGAAATTTCCCGCTTTGCTTTCACTTCGCACGACTCGCACTACGCGCGGGAATCGGTGGTGCGCTATCCTTTCATCTACATGCCCAACAGCTACGGCTTCCAGGTTTGCCTCTGGGACAGCCTGGCCGGCACCTTCACCGAGATCGCCAATTACGGCGTGCAGGGCTCCGTTAACGAACTGGTTGCCTGGCAGAATTACCTGTTCCTCGATGTCAGTTATTTTGCCTTCTCCGATGTCCAACCGGACATGGGTGCGCTTTACAAGGTCGATATCTCGGATCCCTGGCACCCCCAGCCGGCGGGATGCGTGACCGTTGGAGCAAACATCGACACCTACGGCAACTTGCATATCCTCAACGACACGCTGCTGGCCTACAAGGAAAGCGATGGATACCTGCAGGGACTGGTCCTGTTCGATCCTGTGTGTCTGCACGAGATCGGCTTTTACCCGCAAAACTACCATTTTGAAGTGATCGGCAACCAATACGTGGTCTCCCGGCCTTTCAGTTCCGATCCTTTCCAGCTTTTTGCGGTGGATGCCGACACCGGCCTGCAATTGCTGGGGACTTTCACCTTGCCGCATTATGCGGTAAACAGCTTTCCCTGGATCTTCGACGCGGGGCCAAACATCGCCGGCCTGCAATGCGGAGAAGGGATCCGGCTGTTCGACTTTTCCGATCCCTTGAATTGGACGCTCATTTCCGAGATCCTGCGGCCCTTTTCGGCGCGGGGAGTTTCCTGCAACGGTTTCCTGCTCGGCGCCAATTACGATCCAGAGGAAGAAACAAGCAGCTTTTTCATCTACGACGTCAGCGACCCGACTAATCCCGTATTTGCTGATTCCACAGCTTATCCGGAAGGTTTGGGCTATGGGCCGGATGTAGAAAGGATGAGCGTTTGCGGCAGTTTTCTCTTTCATCACCACGGCAACGAGGGTTGCGTTTGCCTCAGGCTCGACGGCAGCGGCAACCTGAGTTTCATCGGGAAATGTTACCGGTTTAGCACTGCGCTCGGGCGGGGCCGCAAGTACGGATCTTACGTGCTGCAGCCTTTTTACCGGAGCGGGGTGGCCTGTTTCGATGTATCCGTCCCGCAAGACCCCAGTTATGCATACAGCATTTTGGAGGGCAACAACGCGCGGATCGACGTCTGCGGCGAACTCCTCCTGGCCCTGCTGAATCCCAATTCCCACGCCACATCCACGGACGCCATCTTCGACATCGGGGATCTGCAAAATCCGCAACTGGTCAGCTCTTTTCCCTCTTCCCCGGAGGCCACGACGTTTTTCCACTACGCGGAGCCAGGCTGTTTTTACCGCTTGGACAACAGCTATCCCGCGGTGCTGAAATACTGTGTCCAAAACGGCCAGGCAAACCTGGTTTTCAGCTATCCGGTCCCGCTGGCCATGCATAGCCCGACCTTCATCAACGGCCAACTGTACCTGCTGTCGAACGCGGGTTCCGGCGTCAACGACCTTTACGTTTGCGCGGGATTGCCGGAAAACGAGCCCCAGCCGCCGGTTTATTATCCCCATTATTTCTCCGAAGAGTACGTTTACATGTACAACGCGGGAGATTTTGGGTTTGTCCGCACTTTCAGCCCTCCGCTTCCATCCTTGTTTGTAAACGCGGATACGACCCTCATGGTGCCCCTGGGCCTCTTCGGTTTCGGATTTCGCAATTTTGTCTGTGTGGGCAGGTTTTGTGGAGTCAGTTTCTACGACGCCGCAGCGGCCGCGGGTCTCCACGATTGGGTGGCGGAAGCGCTGTACCTGCCCCAATGCTCCTATTCCCTCTACATCGACTGGGATGAGGATTACCTGTACCTGTTCGGCAACGACAACATCGCCATCTATTCTTATGAGATCACATCCGGCAACGCGGATATTCAGGCGCCGGAGCTGGCTGATTTCAACTGCGGGCCCAATCCCTTTTCGGCTGGCACACGCCTGAATTTCGGCCTCAAAGACGCGGGACGCTGTTCCCTCAGCGTTTTCAACCTGCGCGGACAGCGCGTCCGGAATTTGCAGGATGGCGCCCTGGCCGCCGGAAAACACTCTGTGGCCTGGGACGGACGCGACGACGCGGGCCGCCCGGTCGCCGCCGGAGTTTATCTCTGCAAGCTGCAACATCCCGGAGGAACGCAAACCCTGCGCCTGCTGCGGTTGAAGTAGTATGAGCCGGCAGAAAAAAACAGGGGTCCGTTCTACAGATTTTGAGGAAGGAATTGTCCCCCAATGACATCTCCTGTGTGGGTCCCTGGGCACTGTTTAAATAACAAATGGCTCAAATTCATAAAGAGAGGGTCGTTCATGTTGTCACGAGTAAGTTTCAACTTGTCATTCCGCCGCCGGTCGGAATCCAGGTCTTTTAATATCAAGTAGTTACGAAGAATTTTGGGCTCATGTTCATTTGTGATGTGTGAGGGAAACGCAATCAGTTGTAGTTGCCCAAGCTTGTCCCGTAGGGACAGGGTAATGTAACGACGGGTTTTTAACCCGGCGTCATATGCCAGTACCAGTCTTTATAATTTCGCTACACCCCGCCCCGGCCAGAATGCTTTGAAGCATTATGGCCAGGGGCGGGGTGTATCTATACTGGAATGCATTCATCACGGTTACCGATCGCCGGGTTAAAACCCGTCGCTACTGTCATCCTGTCCCTACGGGACAAGCCGGGTGGAGTATTCTCTGTTTGAGCACGGTAATGAGCATGCCGGCATAATCTTAAGATTGCTGCTGTTCAGGTAATCCTTGTGGGCTGACTTTGGAACTACTTCCAAACTACCCAATCAAATTGAAATTGAGCCGAATTTTGTCCTTCAGGATCGCTTTTCAGGCCCTGGATCCGTAAGGGCAAAAACTTAGCGTAAATTATTGGCAATAAAAGAACTGGATTCCAGTCTGCGCTGGAATGACAGCTGTGGCAATGAGCGACTGAAGAAACCCTCCCTGAATAAATATGAGCCTGTCAACTCCCTCATTCCCGAGTCCGCCCTCACCCGAAAGCGTTAATCAAGTCTTAATCAAGCCTTAATCAAGCGTTAATAATTAAGGCTTGATTAAGGCTTGATTAAGAAGTGATAAAGGCTGTCACCTGAAGGCGGAAGCCGGGGATTTAATGTATTCTATTGTCATTCAATGATATATGGAAAATGGCCCAAGGCAGCGGAATAATACCTGTGGATATTTTGCGCCCGGAACCCGGAGATGTAGCGGAGCGGTTATCCAGCCCAGAAAAACAGGATTTCTATGCCAAAAACCGGTCCACTGCGTTTTCCCGCGCGACTTTGACTATGGAAACAAAACATCGCCATTGACATTATTCGCACATTGCGCAATGCTACAATCGGCGCTGCGGAAAGCAAAAATCCGCGGCCCAAGGAGACACAGCGATGAAACGGACACTCGCGCTTTGGCTGGTTATTCTTGGTTGGATGGCACTTTCCGCCCAGCCCTTCACGCCTGACAACTCGGTTTTCAATCCCAGCGGAATTCCCAGTCTGACCTTTTCGCAGCCGCGTTTCGCCGACCTCGACGCCGACGGCGACCGGGATTTCATTCTGGGATCCAGCAATTACGCGCCGCTGTATATCGAAAACACAGGCAGCATTTCCGCTCCGGCGTTTGCCCCCGATCCCGCGCTGCTAGCCGCGATCCCTTCGCTGGCCGCTGAAGTCGCCGTCTGTGGGGACATGGATGCCGATGGCGACCTCGACCTGGTCACGGGCGGTTTCACCGGCCTGCATCTTTTTCTCAATACCGGCTCCCCTGCCAATCCCGTTTTTACCGAATCCCCGGGAGTTTTCTCCGGCCTGGCGGTCGGCAATTTTCCCGTTCCGGATGTCGCGGACATTGACGGCGACAACGATCTGGATATGGTGGTGGGACTCAGCGAAAACGGCGCGGTGTTGCTTTACGAAAACACCGGCACCCCTGCCGCCTGCGCTTTCAGCCAGGCCGCGCTGCAAACGATCGGCGATGTCGGACTCTACGCCTATCCTGTCTTTTACGACCTGGACAACGACGGCGACCAGGACATCCTGGCTGGACGCGACTCGCACGGGTTTATCTACTATCAAAACACCGGCACCCCCAGCGCCGCGATCTGGCAGGAAAACCCAGCCGTCTTTAGCGGCTTGGGCATGACAACTTATTGGAATTCCCCGGACATCGCCGATTTGAACGGCGACGGCCTCGGCGACCTGGTGTTCGGAACCGCCTCCGGCCCGCTCCAATACTACGTTAACACCGGTTCCGCCGCCGCTCCCGCCTGGCAGGCCAACACCAGCCTGTTCGGCGGAGTGATCGACGTCGGCGGGGCCAGTTCGCCGGTGTTTTACGATTTTGACGGCGACGGCGACCTCGACCTGATCAGCGGTTCGCAACTCGGCAACATCAAATACTACGCCAACACCGGCAATCCGCACTCGCCCGCCTGGGACGAAAACAGCGGCTATTTTTCCAGCATCGACCACTCAATATACGCTGCTGTGGCCATCGGAGACGTCAACAACGACGGCCTGCCCGACGCGATAATCGGCGATCTGAGCGGCAATTTCTTTTTCCATCGCAACACAGGTTTTGGCTTTCAAGAACAAGCCGGGGTTTTGCCCCCCATCGCGTTGGGCGGCTGGTCCGTGCCCCGCCTCTTGGATATGGATTTCGACGGCGACCTCGACCTCGTTGCCGGTAACGAAGCCGGAAATTTACGCTACTACGAAAACCAGGGATCGCCCCAAACTCCCGCCTGGGTTGAGATCACGGGTTATTTCGGGACCATCGACGTCGGCTCCAATTGCGTTCCCACATTCGGCGACCTAGATGGCGACGGCGACTGGGATCTGGTGGCCGGCAACATCATCGGAAACCTTGTGTGCTATTTGCGCCAGGGCATGGGCTGGGTGGCCAACACCACCCTCTTTGCCGGCATTTCCACCGACCAAAACGCGGCCCCCGCGCTCGCGGACCTCGATCTGGACGGCGATCTGGACCTCACCCTGGGCGATTACGACGGCACCCTGAGTTTTTACCGCAACGGACTTTACTCCGCCGACGCGCTCAATCCGCCGCAAAACCTGAGCGTCACTTTCACGCCGAACGCCCGGATCGCCTGGGAACCGCCCAACGCAGGCAGCACTTCGCCCTTTGAGGCTTACGGGATCTATCTGGACGGCCTGTTCGTGGCTGAGACGACAGCACTGGAATGGACCTTTGACGGCATGGCCGACGGCTGGCAACACAGCGCCTGCGTGACGGCGCGTTACATCGCCGGCGAATCCGTCCCGATTGAAATAAGCTGGACCATGCCCTACCACAATCCACCCTTGGATCCAGGCTACGAACTGTTTTCCGACCACATCGAGGTTTTTTGGTCAGCGCCGCAAGGCAGCACAGCCGAGCTCGCAGAATACCAAGTTTACGTCGATTCCGCACTGTTCTGCGAGACCACCGATCTTGACTGCACAATCACGGATCCTCAAGCCGGCCACACCTATTTCGTGGAGATCTTCGCCGCCTATCAGGACGGGGCCCTTTCGCAGCCAGCTGTGCTAAGCATTCTCTTCACGGGCAATTCCGACACCGTCCAGACGCCTGGTGTTCTGAGCTGTTTTCCCAATCCCTGCCAAACTGGGACGACTTTCCGCTTCGGCGTCAAATCCCCGGAAACGGCCACCCTGGCGATCTACAATCTCCGGGGCCAGCGCGTCAAAACCTGGCCGGAACTGGCTTCCGGCGAATACAACTTGCTCTGGGACGGCCGCGACGACCGCGGGGAAAAAGTCTCTTGCGGCATTTATCTCGTCCGCCTGTCCACAACCGAAAAGTGCCAGACCCTCAAACTGCTGCTGCAAAAATGAGGCCTGAGATAATAGCGGAGCCTGCGGGCTAAATGGCGTATCTGGTTCTGAGCATCCTCTGTTCGGTGCTGATCGCCAATCTGCTCATGGCGTTCAACCGGCGGAGCAAGGAGAGCGTTTTGCCCGTTTTTCTGGGCAACTACCTGGTGGCGGCCAGTTTCAGTTTGATCAGCGTCCCGGGAATGCAGCCCGCGTTGCCTTGGGGCGATTTGGGGTTGGGGGTGCTGACCGGGGCTTTTTTCCTGGCCAATTTCTGGGTTTACCAGCGCTCGATCATCATCAACGGGCTGTCGCTATCCGTGGGCGTGATGCGCGTCGCCATGATCATCCCGGTTTTACTGGCGGTGCTGGCCTTTGGCGAAAAAATCAGCCTGCTCAACGGACTGGGCGTAGTTTTGGGACTGGCTGCCTTTTCCCTAAAGGCCGATCCCAAGGAACTGCATAACTTCCTCTGGATCGTCGGGCTGTTCCTGATCTCCGGGCTCACCGACGCGAGTTTGAAGATCTACAAGGAACTGGGCAGCGGCCAGGAATCCGCTTTCGTGTTCGTGATCTTCGCTTCCGCCTTTGTCTTCACGCTGCTCGCCATCCTGCTGGGCAAACTCCCGTTGAGAATCAAAAGCGTGCTCTACGGCTGCGTTTTGGGCATTCCCAACCGCTATTCTACCGTGTTTTTTCTCAAGGGTCTGGATAGCGTGCCAGCCGCCCTGGCCTATCCGCTGGTCGCTGTTTCCATCGTGCTGTTAAGCATCGTGTGCGACATAGTTATCTGGAACAAACGGCCCTCGACGCGCGACGCGCTGCTCTGGGCCCTGATGGCGCTGAGTTTGGTGCTGCTCAATCTGAAATAACCGCCGCGTTTCGATGTTTTCCAATGGCTCTCCTGCCCGGTGACTGGGACACTGTAAATCCGTCCGCAGATCATAAAAAAACCGTGGGGAGCGCCGGGCGGCGTCCCCACGGACTCGGAGGGCATTCTATGTAGGGTCTGTAAAGTCCATAAAATTATAGCCTGCTTTTTTGTCAAGGTTTATTTTATTATTTCCGGATTTCCCTGCCCAGCTGACAGCTGCGCGCGTTACTCCGCGCTTGACATAAAATGGCTGGTCCGCTGGGATGTTTTCAGAATAGAAAGTCTATATCCCAGGAGTCCGGATGATAAAAGTCTATATTAACGGCAAGGAAACCCACGTCACCAAAGACACCAAGGTCCTGCACGCCTGCACCAAAGCGGGCTTTCGGGTCCCGCATCTCTGTTACCATGAGGATTTGCCCGCCTTCGGCAACTGCGGTGTATGCATCGTGGAAATCAACGGCAAGCCGCTGCGGTCCTGCACTACGCCCTGCGAAGAGGGCATGCAGATCAAAACCACGGGCAGGAAACTGCTCGAGCTGCGGCGCGAAGCGCTGGAACTGATCCTTTCCAACCATCCCAACAACTGCCCGGAATGCATTAAAAACGGGCGTTGCGAACTGCAGGATCTGGCGCAGGAACTGGCCATCCGGCACATGCACTTGAACAAAATCCCCCGCCCCTATCAGGGCCGGGACGAATCCTCCCCCTCGGTGACCTTGGATCCCTCCTACTGCGTGCAATGCGGACGCTGCGTGTATGTCTGCAACGAGATCCAGGATGTGCACGCGCTGGAAAACTCCGAACGCGGTTTCAACACCTTTGTCGGGCCGACTTTCGAACGTCCGCTGGAAGACAGCGAATGCGTGAAATGCGGCCAATGTTCAGCGCATTGCCCCGTGGCCGCGATCTATGAAAACGACGATTCGGACGCGCTCTGGGAGGCTTTGGACAATCCGGACCTGGTGCTGGTGGCCCAGGAAGCCCCGGCCGTCCGCGTGGCTCTGGGCGAGGAATTCGGACTGCGGCCCGGACACAACGTGGCCCCCAAAATGTATACCGCGCTGCGCGAATTGGGCTTCCACTACGTCTTCGACACCAATTTCGGCGCCGACCTCACCATCATGGAAGAGGCCAGCGAGTTCGTGCACATCTTCAAAAACCACCCCGAGGAATTTCCCCTGATCACGACCTGCTGCCCCTCCTGGGTGGATTATCTGGAAAAATTCCACGCTGACCTGATCCCGCACTTTTCCTCCGCCAAATCGCCGCACCAGATGGTGGGAACGATGGTCAAGACCTACTGGGCGAACAAGATGAAGATCGATCCGGCCAGGATCTTCCTCGTTTCCGTGATGCCCTGCACGGCCAAGAAATACGAGATCGAGCGCATGGAAGACATGTACGCCTCCGGCTGCAAGGACGTGGATCTGACCATCACCACCCGTGAATTGGCGCGCATGCTCAAAACCCGCGGCATCGACCTCGCGCATTTGCACGACGGCCAAGCTGACAGCCCGCTGGGCGAATATACCGGCGCGGGAACGATCTTCGGCGCTACCGGAGGCGTGATGGAAGCGGCTTTGCGCTCGGCCTACTTTTTCGCCACGGGCAAGGAACTGCCGGATCCCAAGATCGATTTCGTACGCGGCGGCCTGGGCATCAAAAAGGGCAAGATCGAGATCCTGGGCAGGGAGATCCGCATCGGCGTGGCTTCCGGCCTGGGCAACGTGACCAAACTGATGAACGAGATCCGCGACGCCAAACTCGCCGGAAAGGAACCGCCTTACCATTTCGTGGAAGTGATGGCCTGCCGCGGAGGTTGCGTGGGCGGCGGCGGCCAGCCTTACAAATCCACCAACCGCGTGCGGGTGCAGCGCGCCAAAGGCCTTTACAAAGAGGACGAAGAACTGGAGCGCCGCGAATCGCACAACAATCCCTCCATCCAAAAGATCTACAAGGAATTTTTGGGCCAGCCGAATTCCGAAAAGGCCAAAAAATACCTGCATACCAGCTATATCGCGCGCCCGGTGGTCTTGAAGCAGCAGAAATCCAAAGCCCCGCGCAAAAAGGTCAAGTGCATTTGAGGTAGCTTGATTCCCAAAAGGCCGCCATGCCTCGGATCCCAAACGGCGAGACGCAGAACCATCCCTATCCGCCTTACGTTCCGGAGAACGCCCGGACCCTGATCCTGGGCAGCGCGCCGCCCTGGCGTTTTTGCGTGCCGGGTGAAAAACCGCTGCGAACGCGGGACATCGATTTCTACTACGGCAGTTCCGACGGCGGCGGCAACCTGCTCTGGGAAATCCTGTTCCGGGTGTTTGAACCGGAGCGGCTGGAGGGATTTTTCGCACTGAGGAGTCTGGATCTGCCACGTCCGTCAAGAACGCGGGAGGAGCGGGCGTTTCTGCAGGCATTTCTGAACCGGCACGAACTGGGTATCGCGGACATCCTTTTGCGCTTTGCGCGCCGGGAAGGCAGCTCCGCCGACAGCAAACTTGCACCGCTGGAATTCACCGACCTTCTGTGCATCCTGGCCACACGGCCTAAACTCCGCCACATCCTCTGCACCAGCCGAAACAAGGTAAGACCTTTGCACATATTTGGGGACAAATCGTAAATAAGAGTAGAGAGTAGTTCAGAAAGAGCAATTGTGCAATGCTGTAAATAGTTCTTGACAAGTTAGATAGCTGTATATATTGTCATTCTATCAAGAACGGGAGATT
>JAKQNV010000063.1 GCA_029565595.1 Candidatus Cloacimonadota bacterium | reverse complement strand
CAAAAGCGCACCTGACTACGTTCATAATCACATACTGATAGGTTTCTAGTTCTCACGCAGACACCCGTGATGACAGAGTGTTCGCATCCGCTTAGTAGCCGTAGATACTCAGTCGCCTGTTCGGGACTATCAGGTTTTCCCAGCATGAGATCATCAAGCACCACGATGGTATCTGCGGCCACAATGATATCCCGTTCGGAAGGAAGTGGTATCCCGGCAGCCTTATTGGCGGCGTGATGCATGGCAAGGGCGGCTGGATCTTTGTCCAGAAAGGGTTCTTCCACGTCACTTACCTGGATTGAAACTGGGATACCGAGCATGCAAAACAAATCCCTGCGCCTGGCGGAAGCCGAAGCCAAGATTATATTATATGATTCTAGTAAATTATGTAACATCAATTTATGCCTTTGTGTCAAGCTGATGGAGATGGCGTTTACGTCAACTAAAAAGTGCCTAAGAAGAAAAAATAGCTTGCCTGAATAAATGGCTCTGGAAATCCTTGCACCAAAGTACAAAAATATATCCAGGAGGATAGTAATGGAACGCGTACATAATTTTAACGCGGGACCCGCTGTTTTGCCGGAAGAAGTTCTGCGCGAAGCCCAAGCGGATTTGTTCAACTACAAAGGAATGGGACTTTCCGTGATGGAAATGAGCCATCGCAGCAAGGAATACCAAGCCATCATCGACGAAACGAACGCCGCCGTGAAACGCATTTACGGACTCGACGAAAACTACGAAGTCCTTTTCCTGCACGGCGGGGCCAGCCTGCAATTCCTGATGGTGCCGATGAATTTCGCCACCCAAGGCAAGATCGCCAACTACATCAACACCGGCCAGTGGTCGAAGAAAGCCATCAGCGAAGCCAAGAAGGCCGGCAAGCCGGTCCATGTCGCGGCCACCAGCGAAGACCGCAATTTCTCCTACATCCCGAAAACCTGGATCTTTTCGGAACATCCCGCCTACTTGCATATCACCACCAACAACACTATCTTCGGGACCGAGTGGAAGATCGATCCGGACGTGCCGAAATCTGTTCCGCTCATTGCTGATATGTCTTCCAACTTCATGAGCAAGCCGATCGACGCGCGCAAATACGACCTGATCTACGCCGGCGCGCAGAAAAACGTCGGACCTGCCGGCTGCGCTGTCGTGATCCTGAAAAAGAGCCTGCTCGAGCAAATGAACACCAACCTGCCCACAATGCTGGATTACAACACCCATGTGAACAACGGTTCGATGTACAACACTCCGCCCACTTTCACGATCTACATGATCGGCCTGGTGCTGAAATGGATCGAGGATTTCGGCGGCTTGAAGATGATCGAGCAAAACAACATCGCCAAAGCCAAATACATCTACGACGCGATCGACGCCTCCAACGGTTTTTACAAAGGCACCGTGGACAAGGAAGACCGTTCGCTGATGAACATCACGTTCCGCCTGCCTTCCGAAGATCTGGAAAACCAGTTCATCTCCGAAGCCAAGAAAAATGGCATGATCGGCCTCAAGGGCCACCGTGACGTCGGGGGTTGCCGCGCCAGCACCTACAACGCGCTGCCTTTGCCTGCAGCCCATGCGCTGAGCCAGTTTATGGTGGATTTCCAGCAAAAGAATGGCTGAGGCAATCAGAGAAAAACGCAGTATATGATACAAGAGGCGGGAGCCGCAACGCTCCCGCCTTACTAACATAGGAATGTGAGGATTATGTCCGTATTACAACTTTCGCTGCGGGGCGGCTTTCTCATGTACGTGCTGTTCCTGCTATCGATCGCGGTGCTGGCTATCGTGGTCGAAAAATATCGCCGCATCGCCCAGGTCCGCAAGGCCAACGCCAAGCTGCGCCTGATGCTTGAACAGCAGGAAAAACAGGAAAGCGTCCGCGCTATCCTCAAGGTCCAGGGACAGGACTCCCCGCTGGGGGTCATGCTGGATAAGCTTTACAACCATCAGGGCGACGATGTGGAACTCGCACTCAAAAGCATGGAATCCACGGCCAACATGGAACTCCATAAACTGGAAAAAGGCATGGGCTGGCTCTCCACTTTCTCCGCCATCGCACCCTTGATCGGGTTTTTGGGCACCGTGCTCGGCATGGTCAACGTTTTCATGAACATCCAGGGCCAGGGGCAGAACAGCGTGG
>JAKQNV010000042.1 GCA_029565595.1 Candidatus Cloacimonadota bacterium | reverse complement strand
CCTACAATACAACCGTCCATCTGACCAGCAATCTGCTGAGTTGGTCAGCGACGACCGATCCCGATCCTGGGGATTACGTGACATATACGGTTTATTGGGATGTCTCGGCCGGCTTTGAGACCGCGGGTTCGTTCACCACTTCGGAAACCTCGGCCTGGTCGGGTTTCTGCGCGCCCGGCAGCCTCATCTACTGGAAGGTTAGGGCTTTTGACAGCACCGGACGCGAGACCTTCAGCCCCGTCTGGCGCTTTTACGTGCATCCGGACGCCAAACCGCGTCCGCCGGTGTATTTCGAACTCAGCGTGGTTGGTTCCGATGTGCAGATCGAATGGGAAGACGTTCCCGGCGCGGACTACTACGATGTTTATTATTCCACAGAGCCCTACAGCGGTTTCGGCCTGCTCCAGTCGAGTGTTCCAGCCTCGCAATACCTGCATCTGGGCGCAGCCTCCGACCCCCGCGGTTTCTATTACATATTGGCGATCGACAATTTCTGACAACAATGTAGGGAGAAATCAGTACTAAAATGATAGCCCCCGGTCACCCCGGGGGCTTTATGTATTATGGCTTGGGAGAGTTTCTCCGTTCTCAGGATTTTTGAAAAATAGGATTTTTGCTGATGCTTTTTACCGTGTCTGACGGTCTATGTGCGGGGGCTTTTATCAGGATTGAAGATATCAGGATCGATTGAAATGGATAAGTTTATGGGGTGCGAAGCAGAGGCAGAAAATTGAGTTTATATTCCTCTTTGAGGGGATTGCCGCTGATATCCGTGGCGCTGAGAGTGAGGACGTAGGAGCGGTAGTTTTGCAGAGCCTGGCGTGGTTTGAATTTATAGATGTCGCTGTCCGACTGCAGGATATCAAACGAGATGGGGGTTCCGGATTCGGTGGCTTTGAGCGCAGCTTTGAGGCTCGCGTGGGGAATGATCTCCGTGAAATGCACTTCCAGCAAGGGTTCCAGCGTGTTGACAGAGGTGCCGTTGCGGGGATTTGTAAAGGAAACCGAGGGTGGGATATTGTCCAGAACCTGATTGGAGCGGAATTCCGCTCTGGCGATTTCCGTTGCATTACCCTTCAGATCCTTGATGGAGCGGGCTTCGACGGTGTAAGCGAATTTGTCCTGCATTGCTGTCAGCAAAGTCAGTTTGGTGCCGCGCAGCCGGGAAAGCAGGATGGGCAGTTCCGTTTCTCCGTCCGCGGCGAGGATCTTCAGTTCACCGATTTCGGACAGGGCTTCCGAAAAGGTCAGTTCAATCTCCCGGGGGGACTTACCCACCACCGTTTGCAGCAGGGGCTTCACCGTATCGGCATAAGCAAAAGCAATATCCAGCCGTGCGTTTTGGCGCAGGCTGGCGCTGCCCTCGTAATACGGTTCACGGGCGAAGTCATAGCGGCCATTGCCGTCTTTGTCGATGTAGCCGCGTAGGATGTAGTCCGCCGAATTGAGCGACTCGATCGCATAGGAAGGCCCGCTGCCTGTTTGATTGAGCACAAGCAGCGAATCCGCGGAAACCAGGGTTAGTTTGAACGGTAGATTGCCGTCGGCGGGATCCTCGAAGCTCACTTCACCCGATAAACGCCGGTTTTGCAAAGCGCCATGGGCGAAGACCAGGGTCTGGTTTTCCGCCAGCGCGTTGCCGCGGACGTCCTTTAGCCGTGTGGTCAGGGTCACATAGTAGTTCGTGTCGGGTAGCAGATCCTCATGGAGTCTGATCAAAAGCGTGCTTTTGTCCACGCTGATCTTTTTATCGGCAACGGGGGGATAAATGTAAACCGCCTGCGTGACGGAGGCTTTATCCAGCGCTTTGGAGAAATTGATCTCGATGCGCTGGTTGTCGATCTGGCCGAATTGCGCGGGCAAGGAGGTGAGGACAACCGGCTTTTCCAGATCTTCGGGGCCGCCGGTGGGGCCTTTCTTGCTGCCGCAGGAGGCTAAAATTGCCACAAGGAGAAAAAGCGGCAGGAGCCTAAAAACCTTGCTCATAAAGGCTCTCCAGGCTCGCGGAGTTATTTTTTCCCAAAGCGGCGACGTATTTGCCCAGGATGTCGTATTCCAGATTGACTGCCGCTCCCGGGGCGAGTTTGCCCAGGTTGCTGTTTTGAAGAGTGTGCGAGATCAGGGCGACGCTGAAAGATGACGAAGTGAGTTCCGCCACGGTCAGGCTGACGCCATTGATGGCGATGGAGCCTTGCGGGACCAGCAACTGGCGGTCGCGGGGATCGAAAGCGAAACGCAGATAAGTTGTGGATCCCGAAACGCGTGATTCCAGCAATTTTGTAACGCGGTCGATGTGTCCCTGGACCCAATGCCCGTCCAGGCGGTCGCCGAGTTTCAGAGCCGGCTCGAGGTTCAGCAAAGTACCCGTGTTCCAACTTCCAGCGGTAGTTTTGGCCAGCGTTTCGGCCATCACTTCCACGGCGAAGTAAGTTTTATCAAACCTGAGCACTGTCAGGCAAATCCCTTCGCAGGCTATACTGGCTCCCTCATAGAGGTCGGAAAACGCCGCCGGGCGCTCGATGCTGACGACGCGAATCCCCCGTTCGGGCACACTGTGCAGGACTTTGGCGGTGGCTTTGATGATTCCCGTGAACATGGATCAGACCGGATAGCGCCGCTTCCAGGCGTTGGTGAGGGTGAGCATGCTGCTATATTCGAGGTCGCCGCCGAAGGGGATGCCTGTGGACAGGCGCGTGACCTGGATCCCTTTATCCTTCAGCATTTGGTATAGGTAGTGGATGGTCGCCTCGCCTTCGGGAGAGGGTTTCAGCGCCAAAATGACCTCACCTGGTTGGATTTCCGCGATTCTTGCCAGCAAAGCGGCAGTGCGAATCTGCTCCGGACCGTAACCGTCGATGGGTGAAAGCAGGTGGCCCAAAACGAAGTAGCGGCCCTTGAACTCGTTCATGTTTTCGATGATCTGGATGTCCGCGGTGTTTTCCACGATGCAAAGCAGAGTGTCCGAGCGGTCGGAAGCGCTGCAGATGGGGCAGGGATCGCTTTCGGAGAGCATGTTGCAGAGGCCGCAAATGGTGAAACTCTCCACCGTGTGGCGGATGGTGTCGGCCAGTTCCAGCGCGAAGGATTTATCCTGGCTTACGAGGAACCAGGCCAGGCGCTGCGCGGTTTTGCGCCCGATGCCGGGGAAGCGGTTGAGGGCTTGGATCAGGCGTTCCAGACTGGCTGAGATCAGCATGGGAGATGATTAATCAGTTTTTAAAATAGTCCAGGTATATTCATCCCGCCGGTCACCTTGCCCATGATCTCTTCGCTGGCGGCAGCGACTAGGGAGTGGACTTCCTGAATGGCTGCCACGATGAGATCTTCCAGCATTTCCACGTCTTCCGGATCGACGGCCTGGGGATCTATTTTAATGGATTTGAGTTCGTATTTGCCGTTCATTTCGACTTTGACCATCCCGCCGCCGGCGCTGGCCTCGAAGACCTTGCTTTCCAGTTCCTGCTGGGATTTCAGCATGTCCTGCTGCATTTTCTGCGCCTGCTTGAGCAGTTGGTTCATATTCTTTCCGCCGGGTAGCATATTCACTCCTTGGATTGGATTATCCTGATATTTCCCGTCAGAATGGCACGCCGGGCTTTTTCGTCAAGAGATATTCACCCGCGGTTGCGGAAGTGTTGGGAATCGCCCCACTGGCCGTAGCCGATGGTCTCGCCGATGGAAAGGATGCTCTTTTCCAGGCTCTGGCGGCTGGTCAGGGCGTTTTCGTCCAGGCCGGGCTTGCCTTCGTAGAGTTGGTAACCGCGGCGGAAGCGGGTGTCCGTGATGTTAGGCATGATGATGTTCGCCCCGGCCAGCAGCCCCATTTCCCGGCCGCTGGGCTTCAAAGCCTGCAGCGCGGTCGTAGAGGCGATGTTGACGTCTTTCAGAGCGATGCGGCAGACGGCGATCATTTTCAGGCCGGTTTCGACCGCTTGTTCAGGATCGTATGATGCGACAAGGTAGCCCAGGGGTGTGTCTTTGTGCGGGATGAAGGGCCCCATGCCCAGCATGTCGATGTCCTCATCGTAAAAGAATAAAATGTCGTCCGCAAGATCTTCCACGCTTTGGCCTGGCAGGCCGATCATGACTCCTGTGCCGGTCTGGAAGCCCAGTTTTTTCAAGGTCCGCAGGCATTGCACCCTGGCTTCGTAAGAATGGTCGGCCGGATGCAGCATCTTGTAGAGCGTGGGGTTGGAGGTCTCGATGCGCAGCAAATAGCGGTGTGCGCCGGCTTCGAACCAGCGCCGGTAAACGTCTTCAGTCTGCTCGCCGAGGGAGAGCGTGATGCCCAGTTGGCCCTGGCTGAGTTCTTTGATGCCTGCTATCAGTTCGGTGACGAACTCCGTCCAGGTTGCGTTGCTGCGTTCGCCCGCTTGCAGGACGATGGAGCCGTAGCGCTGTTCAAAGCACCAGGCTGCCTCTGCCAGCACCTCCTCTTTGCCGATGGCGTAGCGCTCCACGAGCGGATTGCCGCTTCTGATCCCGCAATAATAGCAGTTCTTGGTGCAGACGTTGCTGAGTTCGATCAGGCCGCGGAAATAGACCGTGGTCCCCACATACTGCTTTTTCACCTCGTAGGCGTGCTTGTAAAGAGCCTGGACCTCATCCGCAGCGCTCAACGAGAGCATTCGTATCAATTCATCGCGCTTTGGCCGCATATTATCCTATGTCCCCGCCCAAGGCTTCAACCGGGCGATGTGTGCAAAAATCGAAAGGTTTCATGCTGACAATATAAGCGAATAGTGCTTAAATGGGAAACAAGAACGCCGGTAAAGCGCGCAGCCTGTCCCGACAGGAAAATAATCCTTGACAATCCACACCCGATTTGGCAAGCAGGGGTCAATATGGGAGGCTTGCCATGAGCAGAAAACTTGCATTGACGATCATCCTCTTGGGCATCCTGTCACTGGGTAGGGCTGTCTGGCTGATCGACGAGAATTTCGATTCGATCACGACGCTGCCTGCGGGTTGGATTACCCACGACGACGGCGACGGCAGCATCTGGCGTAATTTGAACAACGCCTCGCACGCCCATTCCGGGACGCGCGCCGCCTTTTGCGACAACTATTTGCCAAACCTGAACGCCGACTGGTTGATCACCCCGCAACTCAGCATCACCGCGGGCGATTCGCTCATCTTCTACACCCGCGCCTGGATTGACACCGAACCATTAAAAGTGTACGTGTCCACTACCGGGACCGCGGTCAATAACTTTACTGCGCAGATTCTCAACCTGCAAAACCTCGGAACGGCCTACTACCGGGCTTCCTGCAGCCTGAGTGCCTATGCCGGCCAAAACATCCACCTCGGCTGGCTCTGGAACTGCGAAACCTACGGCATCCTGGTGGACGACATCAAGGTCGGCCAACCGCCTCTGGTGCCCCCGGTGCTGGATCTGCCGGAGAGTTTCACCTTCGTCCAGGGCGAGAGCATCACGGTGGATTTCACGCCCTACATCACCTGCACGGATATCAACACAGCTTCCCTCAGCGTGAGTGGTAACGTCAACGTCAACGTCCAGATCAGCGGACGCACCGTCATGTTCAGTTCCCCAGCCTTCAACGGCACGGAAAACCTGACCTTCACGCTCACCGACGGCAATTCCGGCCTGACGGACACGGACACGGTGCAGATCATCGTCCTGCCGCCTCCTGTGGCTGATCTGGGTATAGTCCAGATCATTTCTCCGCGGGAAATCGAATATGTCGATCATGTCTTTTATCCTGCCATTCAGATCCAGAATACAGGCTCCGTGCCATATAACGGCGCGGTGACCGTCTCCTGCCTCCTCCAGACCGGGATGGGCATCGAAGTCTATTACGACAGCGCTTCCTTCGCAGTAAACATGGCGCCCCAGCAAACACAGTCCATAACCATGCCGACGGGCTTCATCCCGCAATTCGAGGGAGGCTACAGCGCGGGATTCTACCTCGCGCCGGCTGACGACAATCCGACCAATAATTCCCTGACCGCGCCGTTCACAGTCGTCACCCGCGTCACGCAAGGCGGACCGGACGGCTTTGGCTATCGCTGGGTGGACAGCGACGACGAATCCGGCCCGGATTACGTTTGGGAGGACATCAGCCAATCCGGCGCGTCCACGATAATGTACAACGTTCCGAGCTGGGGCGGCGACGACAACTTCAGCGAGGCCATACCCCTTGGCTTCAACTTCCAGTTTTACGGCCAATCCTACGATCACATGTATGTGGACATCAATGGCGAGATCCTGCTGGCGGAAAACAACTGGCAGGAGGAATATCCCTCGCCCGGTTGGGACGGCGACGGCAACGGCAACATGTTCAACTACATGTATCCCCTGCCTGGCTACGCCTCGATGCCAGGCCTGATCGCGGTTTACTGGGATGATCTCTTTGCCGAGCAGGGCGTGGGCGACATTTATTTCCAGACCCTGGGACAAGCTCCCAACCGCAGGACCATAGTGCAATGGAACAACCTACGCTTCCTGGCGGGGACGGGAGGCACTTCCTCGCTGAAATTCCAGGTCGTCATCCGGGAGGACGGCGAACTCCTGATGCAGTACAATACCACGCAAAACGGACAAAGCGGGTCCACCGTGCCCCATCAAAACGGTCGCAGCGCCACTGTCGGCATCCAAAACGAAGCCACCAATCTCGGGCTTTGCTATCTGCGTGAAATCGTCCAAAACAATGAATACCAAGGCGTCGAGCCTCCCGGCAACCTGCTCCATGACGGACTCGCCATCAGATTTTACCAGGGACAGGACACCCAGCCGCCGGTGCTGACACATACCGCGTTGGGCAACACTTTCGATTCTTCGCCACTGATCAAGGTCAATGCCATCGACCTTTCCGCCATCTCCCAGATCAACCTGCTTTACAATACCGGCGGGACATGGAACACTTTGGATCCGGCAAGCCAGCAGGGCAGCGATTATTTCTTCCAACTGCCAGAATTGCCTCTGGGCGCAGAATTGCATTACTATTTCATGGCCAGCGACATTCAACTCAACAGCGGAACTCTGCCTGCCGGCGCGCCAGCGGACTTCTACACCTTCAAGATCCTGCCCACGCCGGAAACCAGGATGCTGCTCGCCTATTCCGGCAGCCAGGATTACCAGCATCAGGAACTGCCGGTCTATGAGAACCTGCTAAACTCGCTGGATATGGACTACGACATCTACAACTGGGAAGAATATCCCTCTTACCTTTTCCCGCTGCAATACGATGCCATTCTGTGCTACGCCTCGGTGGGAAGTTACAGCGTCCGCGCGGACACGCTCAGCCTGGCTTTGATGCAGTACCTGGACAGTGGCACGACCGAGGATACTAAGAATGTCTTCTTTTCCTCGGATGGCTGGGCCTTCTCGCAAGGCGGTTTTCCCAATTCCAGCCCGATGAAAAAGCTGTTTGAGGGCTATTTCCGGACCAGCTACGTCGCCACCGGCTTTGGCGGAGGGACCAACGGACTTGCCGGTCCGGATGTCTTCATCTACTCTGGCGGCAGCATCCTCTGCCGCGAAAACTCTCCAATTGGTGATTCCGGCTTCGAATACCCGGTTTATGCCAACAGTCCGGATTGCATCTTCCGTTACGATTCCTGTCCAGATTGGTACGCCGACCAGGTGCAGTATCCGGAGATCGGCGCCGTCAATGCCTTCACCTTCGAGGATGGCCCCGTGGACGGCCACGCCTATCTCCAAAACGGTGTCTGCGCCACAGCGCTTACGCTGCCCATCTACAAGGCTTTTTACTTCAGTTTTGATTATTCGCAGCTGACGCAATTGTCCGACCGCCTGTCCCTGATGCAGGATCTGCTGGACTGGTTCGGGATCACGGGAACTTCAGGATCCGACGCCTCCGCGCCCGGTTTGAAAACGCGCATTTCCGGAGTCTGGCCCAACCCTCTCAATCCGCGCGGAACGGTCTCGTTTTCTTTGTCCAAAGCCGCTTCCGCCCGCCTGGAAGTTTACAATTTACGCGGCCAGAAAGTGGCGATCCTGGCGGACGCTGAACTGCCGGCGGGAGTCCATACCCGAGAATGGGACGGCCACGACGCTTCCGGAAGACCCGTTTCCAGCGGTGTATATCTGCTGCGCCTGCAAACGCCGCAAGCCAGCGATTCCCGTAAACTGATCCTGCTCAAGTAACAATGTTAACGTAGCGAGCAAGGGTTGCTTCCTGCTTAGCAGTCATGCTCCTTTCCCCTTGCTCGCTCTTCTTTTGCCAGGCGTAGACTCGCCCCATACAGCCCGAAAAGAGTTCGGCCAGTGTAAGGCGAGGATCCGACCGGTTTGAGAACCTGGAAAGAGGGCGGCCTGTGATCCGCTTGGGGAAAGGTTTTGGGGGCTGTTCGGAAAAAACTTCTTGCCAAAAAAGCGGGGCTGGCTATCTTAGTTAGTAAATACACACTAACATAATGGCTGGTACATGGAACTTACTAAAAGGCAAGAGGATATCATCAAAGCGGCAATCTCGCTCATCGCCCAGAGGGGTTATATCGCGCTAACCACCAAGAATCTGGCCAGAGAACTCAATCTTACCGAAGCAGCTCTCTACCGCCATTTCGAAAGCAAGAACGACCTGAT
>JAKQNV010000016.1 GCA_029565595.1 Candidatus Cloacimonadota bacterium | reverse complement strand
TTCCGTCGGAGGATTGGTACCGCCACCGGGAGGATTGGGAGGATTGGTTCCGCCTCCGTTTCCACCGCCGTTACCGCCGCCACCGGGAGGATTGGGAGGATTTGTTCCGCCTCCGTTTCCACCGCCATTACCGCCGCCTGGAGGGTTGGGAGGATTTCCGCCTCCGCCATGTCCTCCGTGTCCACCGCCGTTACCGCCGCCATTGCCACCGCCAGGTGGTTCGGGAGGATTATTTCCGCCTTGGCCGCCACCCTGACCATTTCCGCCACCGGGAGGGGGAGGCGGAGGATTGTAGCCGCCGTAATTTCCGCCGGAAGGAGGCGGTGGGGGTGGATTGTAACCACCGTAGCCCTGATTTCCGTGGTGGGAATGGTGATAATTGCCCGCGGGATAATAATTCCCGTAGCTACGGTGACTGTCATAAGACCAGCCAAAATAGGCTTGCAGCAGTTTTGTGTAGTCTCTTTCCAGCCGGTAATAAAATCCGGTCGGGTTATCCAACGCCGAAACCTGATCCATCCAGAGATAGGGAACGAAGATGTCCTGTTTCAGGGGCAGATAGCCCTCGCACATGATCACGATGCCGATCACGCGGCCGGGAATGCCTTCCTTCAGGATGTAATCTTCATCCATCAAGACCGGATAAACCGGGCTGGGAGTCGTGCAGAGAAACTGGTCCTCTTCGTAGAGATATATTTCCGCTTGTTGGGGCAGGGTGTCCACCCAAAAAGCGCCGTACATTGTCTGGCCTGCCAGGGCCGAAAAACCGAGGAGGAGGCTGAGCGCGAGCAGTGTTTTTGTCTTCATGGCTGGCTCCTTAACAAATCTCATATTCTATAGATAATACCCGGCGTTTGCAAATCCCTGCTCGGAATCTGATAAAAAAAGCCGGACGCTGGTTCCGGCTTGAAGGTCTTGGGTTCAGAGGGCTCAGCGGGCCAGCCTGGCCAAACGCAGGTTTTGCCCGATCCGGGTTTTGAGGTTGGAAAAACCCTTGCCTTCGGGATAATCTTTGTCGTCGCCGTGGGATGAGATCAGCATTACGTCGCTGACCGTCTTGGCGTTCATTTCCGTGATTTCCAAAGAGTACATCGTGTCGGCGCCATAACTTTCCACAGCCTCGGCCGGGAAAGTGTAGCTGCGGGCTGAGGGGGTCAAGACCTCATCAAATGAATCATGGGTGAAATTGACCGGGTCGTATGAAGTCGCGGACGCGATCTGGGAATCGTTGTTGCCGGTGCCGGAAACTGCCCAGGAGATGGTAGCGGAACTGGAAGGATCATAAGTTGCGGGAAAGGATCCGCTGACCTCGTTGACCATGGTCAAACTACCGTCGCATGCAGTCTCTCCGTCGATGATCAATTCGATGTCGTAGGTCTGTCCGGAAACCAGTGTCGCATCGCCGAACCAAACTTCGTTGTAAACTTGAAGCGGGAGCTCTTCCCCATCCACTTTCAGGGTAAGCGAATTGGGGGCAACGAATTCGTTTTCTTCACCGGCCCAGGAAACTGTGACAAAATGCGTGGCATCCTTGCCAGAATCTATAGTCCGGACAAAGGCCACCGACCAATTAGCATCGGCGGGATCGGTGATCTCGTTGTCTTTGTCACACGCGGTCAGAAGCATCCCGATGGCCAGCAGGGCCGCCAGGATCAAAATCAGGAACTTTTTCATTTTCTCTCCTTTATCATGCAGGTTATTAATACATACTAACGGGGTGGCAGAAATGGGCGCAGATCGTGCCGAAACCTATCAGATCCTGGCCTGGGGACCAAAGAGCAAGGCGATCTCCTGTTGGGCGTTTTCCTTGCTGTCCGAGGCGTGGACCGCGTTTTCCGTGACCCCTTCTGCGTAGAGATCGCGGAGCGTGCCGCCGTGGCGCTGGGCGGGATCGACCTCCCCGATCAGTTCGCGCAGATCGGAAATGGCATTTTCTTTTTCCAAAACTATAGCCACGGTGGGGCCGGAACACATGAATTGGACCAGGCGCGGGAAGAATTCCTTCCCTTTGTGGATGGCATAGAAAATACCCGCGGTCTCAGGAGTGAACTGGAATTCGCGCATTTGGCGCAGTTGGTAGCCGGCTCCTTCCAAAATGGAGACGATATGCCCGACGTGACGGTGCTCTACCGCGTTCGGCTTGATCAGAAGCAGGCTGCGTTGGGTCATCTGCCCGTGTAAACAGTCTCGATATAATCCAGGGCGGCCACTTTGATGGCGATGTCGCGGTTCAGGATGCGGCTGGTTTTGATCTTGTGGGCCAGGATGTCGGTCCAGATTTCGAAGATTTCGCTGGGTTTGAATTCGATCGATGTGTACTGCTTGAGCATGTCCTGGTAAAATTCGTCGCGGTCGGAATCGACGCGGGCGATGACCAGTTTCTGGCTGTCGTTGCAGACGTCGTAATCCTTGTAGCGAATGTCCACCACAGCGTAACCCAGCTTGAGCAGGTTTTCGTAGTTGATCTGAAATTCTTCGTTATTCGGCATATCTATCTCCAATATGGTGTTTAGTTAATTTACTCGACAAAATCAGGCATTTCATATCTTGTGCCCAATGATTGGCGGAATTGCTAGCAGTCAAGGTAAAAATTGCGGAAAGCGCCGGACCGGAAGTCCAGCCTGCTTCCCAACGCCATTTCCCGCCGTCAATTACGTTATTTCACTTTACAGAAAAGGAAACAAGGCGCAATGGGTATCTTCAAACTCATGACCGATTACGAACCCAGCGGAGACCAACCCCAGGCCATACAGGAACTGGCGGAAGGGCTCCAGGCCAACAAACGCCACCAGGTGCTGTTGGGCGTCACCGGCAGCGGCAAGACCTTCACTATCGCCAATGTCATCGCCCAGTTCGACCGCCCGGTGCTGGTGCTTTCCCACAACAAAACCCTTGCCGCGCAGCTCTACGGCGAATTCAAGCAGCTCTTTCCCGAAAACGCGGTGGAGTATTTTATCAGTTATTACGATTACTACCAGCCGGAGGCCTACATCCCGGGCAAGGACATCTATATCGAAAAGGATTCCGACATCAACGAGCAGATCGAAAAGCTGCGCCTGCGCGCGACGATGAGCCTGATGGAACGCCGCGACGTGATCATCGTGGCCTCTGTCTCCTGCATTTACGGGCTCGGCGTGCCGGAGGAATACCGCGAAGCGCTGATCCGCGTGGAAGTCGGGATGAAAATGGAGCGCGACGAACTGCTGCAGAAACTCGT
>JAKQNV010000185.1 GCA_029565595.1 Candidatus Cloacimonadota bacterium | reverse complement strand
GGAATTCGTGCAGCGGCGGGTCAATCAGGCGGATGATAACCGGATAACCGTTCATCGCCTCGAATAGGCCGTAAAAATCCTCACGCTGGAGAGGCAGAATATATTCCAGAGCGCCAAAGTAAGCACGCGCGCCCGGGTCTTCCGCCAGAGCTTTCTTCTCCGCCTCGATTGTCGCGGCCAATTCCGCTTTTTCATCATCCTTCAGCACGCGGCCTTCCAGGCGTCCGGCTTTTAGGGCGGATTCCAACTGTTCGAGCGAGTTCAGTTTCTTCTGAGTCGGCTCGGCGTTCATGATCATGTCCTGAACGTGCGGCAGGCGGGTCACTTCAAAGAGCATGTGCTCCGTGCGGCAGAGGCCGATACCCTTCGCGCCGTACGCGCGGGCGCGGCGGGCATCCTTGGGGTAATCCGCGTTGGCCCAGACCTGCAGGCGGGAAATCTCATCCGCCCAATCTAGCAGCGCCATCAGTTCTTTTTGCTGCGTGACATCCGGGGTGGTAAGCGGCAGTTTGCCGACAAATGCTTCGCCGGTGGTGCCATCAACCGAAATCCAGTCGCCTTCTTTAATGACAATACCGTTGGAGGTCATCTGGCGTTTTTCCAGGTCAATCACGGCCATGGAAGCGCCAACCACGCAGGGAACGCCAAACTGGCGCGCAACCACCGCGGCATGCGACGTCGCGCCGCCTTCGCTGGTGAGGATACCCTTGGAGGCCAGCATACCGTGCACATCATCCGGCTTGGTGAAATGACGCACCATAATGACATCCTGACCTTCGTCGCGATGTTTTCTTTCAGCGAGATCGGCGTCAAAATAGACCTGACCAACAGCGGCGCCAGGAGAGGCAGCCACACCCTTAGCCAGCAAGCCTTTTTCCCTTTTAGCTTTCTCTTTGTCTTCCAGAGAGAATTGCGGATGGAGCATCTGGTCCACCTGTTCGGGAGTCACGCGTTTGATGGCTTCTTCCTTGGTAATGAAGTTTTCATTGACCATATCGTAAGCAATCTTAATCGCGGCTTTGGCCGAGCGTTTGCCGTTACGGGTCTGGAGCATCCACAGTTTGCCGCGTTCAATGGTGAACTCGACATCCTGCATTTCTTTGTAATGGTTCTCCAGCTTCCTGGTGATATCCATGAAAGTGTTGTAAGCGTCAGGAATTTCGTACTTGAGGCCTTCAATCTTGGAGGTGTTGCGGATGCCGGCAACCACATCTTCGCCCTGGGCGTTGAGCAGATATTCGCCGAACATCTTGTTTTCGCCTGTCTGCGGGTCGCGCGTGAAGGCAACGCCGGTACCAGAGTCATTGCCCATGTTGCCAAACACCATGGTTTGGATATTGACCGCGGTGCCCAGCGAATCGGGAATGTTTTCGCGTCGGCGGTAATCAATGGCGCGTTTGGAATTCCAGGAGTTGAAAACCGCTTTGATGGCGTACTGCATCTGCACCAGCGGGTCCTGCGGGAATTCAAAACCCATTTCGCGTTTGACGACCTCTTTGAATTGGCCGGTCAGATACTGCCAGTCCGCAGCGTCCAATTCCGTATCCAGCTTCACGCCTTTTTTCTCTTTGTAGCTGTCCAGAACTTCATCGAATGCTTCATCCGGGATGCCGAGCACGACGCTGCCGAACATTTGCACTAAGCGGCGGTAAGAATCCGCCACAAAACGCTCATTTCCGGTCAAAGCGATCATGCCCTGTGCGGTCTGGTCATTCATACCGATGTTAAGAACAGTGTCCATCATGCCGGGCATGGAGAACTTGGCGCCCGAACGGCAGGAAACCAGCAGAGGGTTTTTGGGGTCGCCAAAGACTTTCCCGGCTTTCTTTTCCACTTCCTTCAAAGCGTCCAACGCCTGTTCCCACATTCCTTCGGGGAATTCATTCGTTTCCTGATAGGCATTGCAGGCTTCGGTGGTAATGGTAAATCCAGGGGGGACGGGCACGCCAATGCGCACCATTTCCGCCAGGTTGGAGCCTTTGCCACCCAATAGTCCGCGCACCCCGTCCCAACTGCCCGCGTACGCTTCT
>JAKQNV010000167.1 GCA_029565595.1 Candidatus Cloacimonadota bacterium | reverse complement strand
GATCTCCAGAGTTCCCATCGAGGGGGCGAAAGTTCCCGGAGCCAGGGCCGTCAGCCCGCAGCAGTGCAGGGCTCCGCCGCTACCGCCGCCACCGCCGGTCTGGAAATAAATGTGCCCGGATGAAGCGACTTCGATGGGCTGGTTGCAGGCCTCCAAGGTTCCGTCCTCGAGGATGATGATCCCCTGGGCGTAGATCGGCGGCAATGTATCCAGCATGTCCTGTACGATAAGCTGGCTGGAAAGTCTGACGATGAGGACGCTGGCGATACCGAGCGTGGGCAGGCCGTTGACCGTTGCCGTGATGCCGTTTTCAACTTCCATCTGGCCAAGCAGGTCAAGATCGCCGTCCACGTCGATCTCGAAGAAGACGTCGAAGAAGCTGTCCGCCCAGACATCCAGATCGCCGGCGAGGTGCAACTGGCAATTCGCAGTCACTGAACCGCCGGGTTTGTTGACCACGAGGTTGCAATACTCTTCGCGCAGTCCGGCATTGATGTAAATGCCGCCGCCGCCCAAGAGCCGGACGGTACCGTTGCGGGCTTCAAAACCGTAGGGTAACTGGTCGTCCGTCCAGGAACCGCGGAGGTTGACGCTGTAGTGAGCCATGGAAACATCCAGCGGGCCGTGGATGATATGGAGGTCGCCGTAGATGTCGCAATCGTACTGCAGCACGACCGGACTGGGGGAATCGATGATCAGGTTGTGGGCGTGGTTGCCGGAGCCGATGTTCAGGATGACGGGGATGCCGTCGGCAATGCTGTTTATTTCCAGGTAGCCGGCGCCGGGAACAAAGGTGCCCGCATAGGTGGCTTCAAAGCCGTTGCAGATGACTCCGCCGCCACCTCCCCCGCCTCCGCCGCCCAGGGTTTCCAGATGGGCGGTCGAGGTCAGGCGGATGATGCGGTTGGTGTCCAGCGTTCCGCCATCCTGAATGGTTACCCCGCCGGCGAGGATTGAAAAGATGTGGTTCATGCCGCCATATCCGTATTTGACATAGCCGCCATCGCCCCAGGGACTTTTGATTTCCAGGGTGCCGCTGTCTTCTTCTTCCAGGTTGCCCTGGATCTCCACGCGGGCTGCGGATTCGACCACCATGTCACCAGCCAGCAGGAAATCGCCGTCCACATCCAGGTCGTAAAAGACATCGAAGAAGCTGTCCGGCCAGATATCCGCGTCTCCGAAGAGGCCCACTTCGCAGTTGGTGGTCACGGAGCCGCCGGGCTTGTTGACTTCCAGGTTGTAATACTCCTCGCGCAGGCCGCCGGCGTTGATGTAAGCGCCGCTGCCTCCGCCGCCGCCCAGAAGCCTGACGGTGCCGTTGCGTTCATTAAAGCCTGAGGGAGCCACGTCGTCCGTCCAGGAACCGCGGAGAAGGATGGAATAGTTGGAGGTCGAAACGTCCAGGGTGCCCTGATGGATATGCAGGTCGCCGTAGATGTCGCAGTCGTTTTGAAGAACCACCAGGCCTTCATTGAGCAACAAATTGCAGCAGTGGTTGCCAGTGGCGATATTCAGATAGCGTGCTGAGACCGGTCCGGTTCCCGTCATCTCCAAAGTCCCGCAGCCAGGCACGAAAGTCCCCGGGGTCAGAGCCTGGAAGCTGGGGCATTTCAGGCAGCCACCGCCGCCGCCGCCTCCGCAGACGAAATAAACGTTGCCGGACGAAGCCACGCTCACGGGCATTTGGGTCACTTCCAAGGTGCCGTCCTGGATCAGGACGTATCCTGCCAGGCTCAATGGCGGCATGGCCAGCGAGGGGGCGTCACAGAGCACGCGGCCGTCGGTTCCGAGGATTCGCAGTTCGCTGCCGGTAGCCAGATGGGGATAGCCGTGGATGATGATGTCGCAGTCATTGTCTTGCAAATCGCCCCATAGATCGAGGTCGCCGTCCAATGTGATCTCAGTGTAGATATCGAAGAAGCTGTCGCTAAGGACGTCCAGGCCGCCGTAAATATGCAGGCAGCAACCGGGACAACTGACCGAGACCGCAGCGCCGGACTTGTTGATAATCACGTCAAAGAAGCTCTCCTCTTCGCCGCCGGTGGCGATGTCCGAGGAGCCACTGCCCAGGAAACTGACGGTGCCGTTCCTTCTTTCAAAGCCGGTCGGCGCCATGTCGTCCAACCAGGAACCGTAGAGGTTGACGGCGTAGTTCGAAAGTGAAACATCCAGGGTCCCCTGTTGGATGTGCAGGTCGCCCAGAATGTCGCAGTCGTTGTCCAAAACAATCGGTCCCTCGGAGTTGATCAGCAAGTCGCAGCAGTGGTTGCCCGCGGTGACGTTCAGATAGCGGGGAACGTCGGGATCGCCTGTCAGTTCCAATGTTCCGGTCAGCGAAACGAAGGTGCCGGGATAGGTGGCCGCAAAACCGGGACAGATGACCCGGCCAGCCTGTTCCGTACCGCTCGGGATGAAGACGATGCTGCCAGAGGAACCGACGTTCATCGGGGCGGAGCAGGATTCCCACTTGGCATTGCCTTCAATCTCGAGTTCGCCGTCCACGTTCTGGGCTGGATAGGGAACCGGCCCTTCCACTTTCACCCAAACGTAAGCGACCAGTACCCAATGGGAACCAATCTCGATATCAACCCCATTATGCATATCCAGCGAAGGCACACCCGTTCCGGGCATTCTTACCCAGACAGATCCGGAGACTGAGGTTGGTCCTTGAACGTCGACAAAATGGTCCAAATCGAACCCGGAGCCGCTTTGCACGCCCAGGCTGCCGTTGATGTCCAGATCTGATGTTGAGTAGAGCGTCGTGTCGCGGCTGGGGTTTCGGGGTGCCGGGGAAGGCGGCAGGGCAGCGGATTTATTGACCAAAACGCTGTAGAACCAGGCGCCGGGAACCATACCGATCGTGGCGGGATTGGGTCCCACGAACTCGATGGTCCCGCCGCTGGGATGAAAGTCCGGGCGCTGGATCTGGAAGCCGCCGTTCACCCGGATGATTCCGCCGCTTATGTTTTCCGTGAACGGAATGGCAGCGTCGTCCACGACCACGCCCACGTCATGGAAATACAGCAGCCCGCCGTACATGGTGATGCCGCAGCCGGACGAGGCTGGCCACTGGGCGTCGGCGCTCCCGCCGCGAATGGTGAAAGTACCGCCGTAGATATAGAGGCTGCAACCAAGCCTCACCAAGCCGCCGCACGTAATGCTGATCGTTCCGGGATCGTACAGGTAGAAAGTGCCGCTGATGTAGATATCATAAAGGGATAAGATGACCAGCGATCCGTTCGTAACCTTGACTGATCCCGCTGTCCAGTCGTAGATGTCGCAGCTTACGGTCTGGCCAGCAGTGTCCAGCAACAGGGAGCCGCTCAATTTGTTTACTTCGATGATATGGAATTCTTCCTCCGGCTCGGTGGATGTCAGGGGCAGGCTGACCGTTTGGTCGACCGTGCCGTTGAACACCACTCGCGAGCTGCCTTTGGCAAAGGCGGAAGGACCTACCTCGTTGACCCAGTCCCCTTTCAGATAGACGGTATAATTCCCAGGACTGAAGACACCGCCACTCAGACAAATGTTGACTTTGATGGTAATGTTGCTGGCCAGAGAAACGCTTCCGTCAATAAGCAGATTGTGGAAGTAACTGTCCGTGGTGCTGAGATTGATAGTCTGGAAAACCGTGCCACCGCCGTTGCAGTAGACTCTTCCTTGCAGGCAATACAAATGGCCGCCTGAATTGACCAACAGGTTGCCGGTAAGGACCAGGTCCGGATCCATTTCGATATTGCAAGTCGTCGAGGTGCCCACGGTCAGGTTGTGGGTGATCTCGACCGGTGTGATGCTCGCCGAAGAGAAGGCGATGTTACCGATCGATTTGTTCAAATACACATCGAAGAACGAACAGACGCCGCCGCGGCTGGTAAACGTGCCGCTGCCGCTGCCGCTCATGATGAAAGTTCCTGCATTCATCGACATTTGCGAACCGTTGTCCAAGTAGCAGTTACCGTTGACGGTCAGTTGGGCCGTCGGATTGGCCGAATTCAGCATACTACCGGGATGCAAGATCAGATTTGTGTCCACAGTCATGATGTTGTGCATGTCGATATTGCCGTAGTTGTCGACCTGGCCGTAGACGCGCAGGGTGCCGGGGGGAGTGATCATCAGGATCATGCCGCTGTTGTTGACCAAGGACCGGCAGACCGCGCCGGAAGTGGTGATCATCGGCATATTCATGGGAGGAACCATCCCTCCGATAATCACGTCGTCTGTTGAGCCAGGTATGCCGAGTGGAGTCCAGTTGGCGGGCAAGTTCCACGCTTGGGACATGGCCCCGGTCCAGTTGTAGGTAGTCCTGGTCTGGCCATCCGGTTTGCTGTTGGACGCGCCGGGAGCCAAGGCGGGTTCTGACACAGGCTCCTGTAAACTTGGGGAGGGATCTGCCGCGGGTGCGATAATAGGGATTTGATCTGTCGCGGCTTGTGTCGCGGGGGAATCATTACCCGGAGCGGTTCCCCAAAGGGCAAGGCAAGCGATCAGTAAGGACAAAGTCACCGAAAGGGTTTTCATAACTACCTCCTCTTATAGCGTTATCTAAACCCGGAATCAGGATTTGTTTTTTTTGCTCCCAGGCTCCCTTCAGCCAAAATCCCGGCTGAGGCGGCGCTAGGACTTTACACAACTATACACTTATCCATTGTGCCATTTTCTATCCACCTTATTTATCCTGTCAAGATAAATTTACGGATTTCTCAAGCACTGCTATTCACGGAAAATGACTGCTATACTTTCAGAAAATTTCCTGTCTCCGAAGGCTCGTAAAACCGGGGTTTTTTGCTTATAGGGGATACAGACCTTGGGACAAAATCAATACCAAGGGATGAGCCTGATTATCCGGCATCAGGAGCGCTGGCGCCCGACGTATACCTTCAGCCCAAATATCCTTCCAGCCCGCCAATGCTTGACACGGTGATCCCTAGAGGCTGCTAATTGCGCCTGGCAACCGGTAACGGCAAAACACGATAGGATTTATCCTTGCATAAGTGAATATATCGCGTATATTAAATATCAGAGGCCGGAATTAACTGCCCGACCGTTCCGGCCTGAGACTATCAATCCCAGAGAGGAGAAACCATGCCCAGATACATCATCGTGGGGGGAGTGGCCGGAGGAGCCACGACAGCAGCGCGTTTGCGCCGTATGGACGAACATGCCGGGATCGTCATGTTTGAGCGGGGAAATTACATTTCCTACGCCAATTGCGGCCTGCCCTATTACATCGGAGGAGTGATCACCGACCGCGAACGCCTCTTCGTGCAGACTCCGGAAAGTTTCAAAGCCCGCCTCAACGTGGATATCCGCATCAACACCGAGATCGTCGCCATCGACCGCAAGGCCAGGACTGTTACGGCCCGGGAACTCAAGACCGGCAAAGAATACACCGAAAAATACGACAAACTGGTGCTTTCTCCGGGAGCCGAGCCTGTCCGCCCGCCCTTGCCGGGTATTGACGATGAAGCGGTTTTCACTCTGCGCAGCGTGCCGGACACCGATCGCATCAAGGAATACCTGGACAGCCACCGCGTGCGGCATGCGGTCGTCGTGGGAGCCGGATTCATCGGCGTGGAGATGGCGGAAAACCTGCATCACAAAGGCATCCTGGTCACCCTCGTGGAAATGGCGCCCCAGGTGATGGCCTATATGGATTTCGAGCTTGCCGCCCAGGTCCACCAACACCTCAAGGCCAAAAACATCGGACTCTATCTGGGCGAAGCCGTCCAAGCCTTCGAACGCCTATCCGGCGGACTTTTGGTGCGGCTTGCCAGCGGAAAGGCCATCCCCGCCGACCTGGCCATCCTCTCCATCGGCGTCAAACCGGACAGCCGCCTGGCGGAAGCGGCCGGACTGGATCTGGGTCCCAACAAAGGCATCCTGGTCAATGAATACCTGCAGACCTCGGATCCGGACATCTATGCCGTGGGCGATGCCGTCGCCATGCCCAATCCCATCAGCGGAAAGGCCTTCCTCACCTATCTGGCC
>JAKQNV010000147.1 GCA_029565595.1 Candidatus Cloacimonadota bacterium | reverse complement strand
CGCTTCCGTTGATCTCAGTGAGGCTTCTTCCGAGAAGCGAACCGCCGTCCAAGTGGGCGATCCCTTTTACGAAAAACTCCTTCTGGAAGCCACTTTGGAGGTCATCCACGCCGGGTTGGTGGTGGCCATCCAGGATATGGGCGCCGCCGGACTGACCTGTTCCGGCTCTGAAATGGCGGGGAAAGGCGGAGTCGGGATCGAACTGGACATCGAACACGTTCCCATCCGCGAAGGCGGCATCACACCCTACGAGATCATGCTTTCCGAATCCCAGGAACGCATGCTGCTGATCGTCGAGCCCGCCAACCTCGAGGCTGTCAGCCAAATCTTCCACAAATGGGATCTGGACGCCGTGGTCATCGGCAAGGTGACCGGCGACGGCGATTTCCACGTCAAACTCAAGGGCCGGACCCTGGCCCGCATCCCCGCCGAGTACTTGATCCTGGGCGGAAAAGCCCCTGTTTACGAACGCGAAGCCCGCCAACCAGAACATATAGCAAAATGCCGGGGTTTTGACACGTCCGCCCTGCCCGAGCCGGAGGATTACTCACAAGTCCTGTTGAAATTGCTATCGGAACCCAGTATCGCTTCCAAACGCGCCGTTTTCACCAATTACGACCACATGGTGCAGATCGGGACGCTCGTCGAGCCGGGCAGCGACGCCGCGGTGGTTGCCCTCAAAGGTACCAACAAGGCCATCGCGCTGTCTACCGACTGCAACGCCCGCCATTGCTGGCTGGATCCCTTCGAGGGAGCCAAAGGCGCGGTGGCGGAGGCAGCCCGTAACGTCGCCTGCAGCGGAGCGCGGCCGCTGGCCATCACCAACTGCCTCAATTTTGGCAATCCCTACCGTCCCGAGGTGTATTGGTCCTTCGCGGAAAGCATCCGCGGGATGGGGGAGGCCTGCCGGATCCTGGAGACTCCGGTCACCGGCGGCAACGTTTCCTTTTACAACGAAAATCCCCAGGGCGCGGTCTATCCGACGCCTGTCATCGGGATGCTCGGCCTTTTGGAAGACCGCAGCAAAGCCACCACCCAGTGGTTCAAACGTCCGGGCGACCTGATCGCCTTGTTGGGAAGCCCCGCTGCCGGGACCGGCGGCTCGCAATACCTCAAGACCGTTTTCGGCCTGGTCGATGGCCCCGCGCCGGTTTGCGACCTGGAAGCCGAAAAGCGCCTGCTTGGCCTGATCCTGGAGCTGACCGCCAAGGGCCTGGTCCGCTCGGCGCATGACGTTTCCGAAGGCGGCTTGCTGGCTTGCCTGGCGGAGTGCTGTTTTAACCCGGACCGCAATCTGGGCGCGGAACTCAGTTTTTCCCATTCCCACCCCAAAAGCGCGGAGTACTTCGGCGAGGCCCACGGCCGTATCGCAATAAGTTTGCCTCTGGAAAATCTTGACAAAATTACCCGCCTTGCCGAATCTTGGCAAATGCCGTTCCGGAAACTGGGCGTTGTGACAGACGGCCGCCGCTTCCGGGTCAATGACGATATTTTGATAGATGTGGAGGAGCTTTCCCGAGCCTACGGGTCCGGGCTGAAACTAGACTAAGGAGAAGGAGATGAAGATGAACTTCCTCTTTGGACACGTCTTCTGGGGCATATTGTTGTTGCTGTGGGGCCTTTCGCTGATCCTCAAAGGGCTGAACGTCGTTGACTGGCCTCTGGTGAAGATCTTTCTAGCCATCATCATCATCATGTTCGGCATCCGCCTGCTGGTCGGCGGTTCACACCACACGAAGGTTATCAGCGGCAAGCATGGCGTCTTCAGTTCCGGTTCCACGGAATACACCTCTGTTTTTGGCAACCAGGTGATCGACCTGACCGATCTCAGCCCGGATTCCAAACCGTTGGAGATCACCGCCGTGTTTGGATCCTCCTGGGTGCAATTGCCCGACGACATTGACTTCGCGATCACGCCGACCTCGGTTTTCGGATCCACCGTCGTTCCGCCCAAACCGGCCACTGCCAAAAACAATCCCGTCGGTACCGTCAAGATCGAAGCCAACGCCGTCTTTGGCAAGGTGGAATTCGAATACAAACCCGCCAACCGCAGTCCCTACCGAACGGGCGCCGCCGCGGATTCGACCAAGGGGGGTAATCCGGATTCGCTCTAAGCTTTTCATCCGCCCTGTCCTCTTGACCTTTCTCGTCTGTCTGGCTTCCAGCGCCCTGGAGGCCGGAAAACTCGGCTACGCGCTGAGCGGGGGAGGAGCGCGGGGCTACGCGCACATCGGCATCATCAAAGTGCTGGAGGAACAGGGCATCTATCCGGATTACATCGCCGGAACCAGTTTCGGAGCGGTGGCGGGCGCCTATTACGCCATGGGCTGCAACGCCTCTGAATTGGAAGAGCTGCTGCTCAAATTGGATGTCCCCGAATTGCTGGATGACGCTGGCTCACGCGGACAGGTCAACATCGCGCAAAAACGCTGGCCAACCTACGGCAACCTGAGTTTGGAGATCGGCAACGACTGGAAAGCGAAACTTCCCTCCAGCCTTTACGTGGGCAACAAGCTCAACCTCGAACTCGCCCGGCTCTACTTTCCCGCCTCTTCCATTCAGGATTTCAGCCGTTTGCCCATACCCTTTGTTTGCGTCGCGACAGATCTGTCCAGCGGCGCGGCGGCGTATCTGGACCAAGGTTCGCTGATGCAGGCGGTGCGGGCTTCGATCTCCGTTCCCAGTTTGATGCAGCCTTTTTCCTTCGGCGGACGGACCTTCATCGACGGCGGGATCGCGCAAAACATGCCCATCCAGCCGGTGCGGAACCTGGGGGCGGACGCCGTGATCGGCCTCAAGGTCAATTCACGTTTGCGGCCGGCGGAGGAATTGGACGACGCCATCGAGATTATCGACCAGACCGTCAATATCGGTATGACGCGCAATATCAACTCCGGGCTCCCGGGCTGCGACCTCCTGCTCGAACCGCCCCTGGAAGGGTGGAACAACATGGATTTCTCCTCCTCCGCCGCCATCGTTGCCGCCGGGGAAGCCTACGCGCGGGAGCATTTGCCCCAGATCATCGCTTTCCGGGATTCCCTGCTGGCTGCCGGCTACGTTTTCCATAAGCCCGAAGCCCTGCCGCGTCCGGAGCGTTACCTGATCACGGCCATTTCCGTCGTCGGCAACCATTTCCTCAGTTCGGCCAAGATCAGATCTTACGCCGGCCTGGAGAGTGGAAAAGCCTACAGCGCTGGACAATTGGTCAAAGCCTGCCTCGCCGTCTGGAACACCCAGTATTTTTACACGGCCTATCCGGTCCTGCAGCCCTACGGCGCGGGCTACCGGCTGGAACTCAATGTCCGGGAAAAACAGCGCGCCTGGCTGGCTTTGAACCTGGCCTACACCGATGCCGAAGGCTTGAACGCGGGAAGCCTCCTCACCCTGAACAACCTCGTCCTGAAAAACTCCATCCTGAAGGCGGGGCTGACCCTGGGCGGCAGGACGGAAGGCGCTGTGGACTACGTGAAGAACTTCGGCGAGTTTTGGGGCTCTTATTTCCGGATCTTTCCCTATCTCAGCGAAAGCCGCCTGTACCTTTACGACGCCGACCATTTTAAGGTGGCCAGCGTCCGCGCCCTGGAATACGGCGTCACGCCCGGGATCGGCGTCTTCGCCCGCGATCTGGCGGTCGCCGAGGCCTTCTTTTATTCCTACCGTAAAAAACTCTACCGCGACGTTTCCGCGACCGCCCCGCTCGATTCCCTCTACCTAATCTCCGGACTGGGCGTCAAACTCTACCACGAAAGCCTGGACGACGATGTCTTTCCCCGTTCCGGGATCAGCGCCCTGGCCAAATTCAATTTCGCCCGCTGGCCGGGCATCAGCGACCAGGTTTACAACCGCTTCCTGGGCGAGCTGGACGTCTATTCCAAACTTTCCACTCCGCTGTCCTTGCGCTTGGGCTTGAATTACGGCAGCTACTTCGGCGCGGAGGCCGGAGGCTCCTACGATCCCTTCTATTTTAGCGGAGCGCGCGGCTACCGGGGTTACGACCGCTACGCCATCTCCTCGGCCAGTTTCAAGGTCTATACGCTGGCCCTGGTCGCCAATCCCTGGCGCAATACCTATCTGGAAACCGGGATCCAGGGTTTGAACGTTGCCAATGGCGACAGTTGGGGCGCGGACCAGGACCTCCAGTGGTGCCTCTACGCGGACCTGGGCTACCGGTCCTGGCTGGGCCCGCTGCGCGCGGGAGCGGCGATCAGAAAGGAAGGCCGGCCCAATTTTTATCTGAATGTCGGCTACGACCTCGATCCCTTCTGGTTTTCCCGCAAGTGAAACTCTGGCCGGGAGCCGGACGGACTGGCTGGCGGAACTGCAGGCGGGACGCCTGCCGCTCCGTGTTGGGGTAAGGGGACATCCGGCGCAGCCCCCGGAACAGCAGGCGTCCCGCCTGCGAGGACCCGGAGGGGCCTTCAATCTCACATCTCACGTTTAAACGTCTAACGCCCCAAGCGATGATAGAAAAGCCCTGCGGGCTTTAGCAGGCGGGACGCCTGCCGTTCCGTGATTGTTTGAGCCCTCTGCTTTTCTCCGCTTTTCTCCGCTTTCTCTGTGTTAAAAAAACTCTGTGTCTCTGTGTCTTTGTGACTCTGTGTTTATAAACTCATCAGGATGATCGTGGCGGTCAGGTCCATCCTCCCCATCCTCTTTTTCCTGAAAATCTGCGTTCTCTTTTGTGGTAAAAGGCTCTCGGGAGATGAAGCAGGTTATCCCCAGAGTAGCAGCAGGAGTACAGCGGCGAAACTGGGTTATCTCTTTGTCTGATATGGAGTTAACGTTATTCGGGAAGGGAGCGTGGGGGGCGGTTCGGGATGAAAGTGGAAGTGAAAGAAGCCGAATAACCCACAAAAGGGTAGCCATCCCAGCCTTGAGGTTAA
>JAKQNV010000133.1 GCA_029565595.1 Candidatus Cloacimonadota bacterium | reverse complement strand
AGCCAGGCCGAACTTGCCGACGGCATCCGCCTGTCCTGTCAGGTAAAGGTTAAAAGCGACCTCGCGATCCAAATCCCCGACAGCATTTTCAACATCCGCAAGTTCGCCGCGACCGTGGCCGAGATCGTTGACTACACCTACGACATAAAAGGCATCACTTTTAAACTCATTTCCGGCGAGACGGTCGATTTCAAGGCCGGCCAATACGTGCAATTGCTCACGGAGCCTTACGCGAAAATGAAACAGCGGGTCAGCCGGGCTTATTCGATCTCCTCGAAGCCGGAGGACCGCGACAGCCTGCAGCTCATCATCCGCCTTGTTCCCGAAGGCATTTGCACCACCTGGGTCCACAACTATCTCAAGGTCGGCGACAAAGTCAGTTTCACCGGCCCATACGGGGATTTTTACCTGCGGGACACGCAAGCCGATATTTTCTTTGTGGCCGGGGGATCCGGCAAAGCGCCGATCAAATCGATGCTCGAGCATCTGCAGGTGGTGGGCACCACGCGCCGCATGAGCTATTTCTTTGGCGCCCGGGGCTTGCGGGATCTCTATCTGACCGAAGAAATGTTCTCATTTGAAAAAGTCTTTTCCGATTTCAGCTACATTCCAGTGCTGTCCCATGCGGCACCGGAAGACAACTGGACAGGGCGGACCGGCTACGTGATGCCCTATTTCCAGGAGCGGCTGCGCGACCCCGCCAACTCGGAGGCCTACCTTTGCGGCAGTCCGGGCATGATCGACGCCGTGATCAAAGGCCTGACAGCTCTGGGCGTCCCCAAGGACAAAATCTATTTCGACAGTTTTGGATGATCTATGAAAATAACAGCATTTGAATTGAAAGCAATGCAACGCATGCAGCCTGGAGCCCTCACCCTGAACGGTTTTCTGGGATCTGACACCCGGCCCCTGAACGAGATAATCGACGATGACGCCAAGGTTCTGGCGCGCTTACACTACAGCCAGGAAGATGTCGCCGCGCGGATGGAATACTTTTTCAGGATCAGTTGGGAGACATTTCTGGGGGACGAGCTGGTCGACGGAAAGTATGAAGTCCAGACCGATGTTTTCCGGGGAAAACTCCCCTGCCCATACGGCCACGTAGGACTCTACCGCAAAGCGATCACGAGCGTTACCAACAGCACAAACGGGATCAGCGTCATTTGGACGCCTTTGAATATCCATATGATCCGTGACCACGGGTTTTTTGAAGGCAAGGGCAGCGCGTTCCGCCTGGAGCCGGATATCCTGGTGCGGGCTATCTTCGAGTAAAGAACAAAGCAGATTCAGAGTTGGCTATTCAGCGGAGGCTTGGGCGTATGTCATTCCAGCGCAGGCTGGAATCCAGGTCTTTAAGACTACATGCCCCAACCCGGTCTGGCATCATTTAATGCCCAGTCTACAGGACCATGTCACTCCAACCTGCGCTGGAATGATATTGGGACATCATCCGGAAAATGAGGCTCAGCGCGGATAGAAGCTTATCAGGTTGATTACGCTTTCGCCCGCCAGAGCCCAGATGATAGAGGCCGCGGCCACGAAATTCCCAAACGCGAAGACCTGTCCGGGTTTACGGATGAAAATCAGAAAATAGATAATTCCCAGCAGGCAGGCCAAAATAACCACCCAGGGAATGTGCAGGATCCCGAAATACGCCGCCACGGCGGGGATCAGGACCACGTCTCCGCCGCCCAATCCTTCTTTTTTGAAGATCTTTTCCCAGGCCAGCGCCAGCAGATAGAGCAGGCCGAAGATGGCAATTGTCGGAACTAAATACACCAGCAGGAAATCGTGGAGCCGGAAGCCGCTCTGGACGAGACCGAACAGCAATCCGGCAATAGCCATGGGGACGGAGAGGACCAGGGGGATGATCTTGTGGAAGGCGTCGATGAAGAAGATCGGGATCAGAAAGCCAAACATCACGGCGAATTTGTAGAACGACAGGTTGTCGTAGCCGTAGATGACGAGCAGCGCGAGAAACAGGACCGGGGTCAGGATCTCCACGGCCAGGTGGTGCCAATGGATCTTTGCGCCGCAAAACTTGCATTTTCCCTTCAGCATGATATAGCTGAGAATGGGGATGTTTTGCCAGGCGGGCAAACTTTTGCCGCATGAAGTGCAATGCGAGGGGGGCTTGACGATCGAGGCCTGGCGCGGGACGCGGTCGATCAGGACATTAAAAAAACTGCCCAGGGCAGCGCCGAGGACAGTTACGAGAACAGCGATTATAATTGTCAAAAAAGCTTACCACCTTTCGTACCAAGGCGTGCCGCTGTCCAGCCAGGGATTGGCCTGGCGGAATTCGATCTGCAACTGCACGTTGTCCGAGGGCCGGTAGTTGAGTTTAAATTCTGGCAGGATCTGGCTACGGTTGTCGTCGTTGAGTTTGAAAGAGGAGCCAGCGCTACCGTAATTGACAAAATTCAGATCCAATTCAAGATCCAATTTCGGATTAAAGGTGTATTTCAACTGGTTGGTATAGCGGGAAAGGTAAAATCCCTGGCCGGAACTTGACGCGCCGGCGTAAAAGCCCAGCGAGTGGCTCATGCTCAGCCGGTCCGGATTTAACAGGGAATATCCGCCCGTGTTATAGGGGTTAAAATCCGGCTTGGGCAGGTCAAATCCGGCCATCAGCGGCAGTGTGATTATCAGAGCCAGGATGGCGATCAAAATCGCTTTCATACGCTGGCCTCCTTGTCGTAAAATCTCATTCTGAAAGACATAATAAGGGGCCGCCGCATTCTGTCAAGCGATCTTGTCGAAGGTAGGCTTGTTTGCAGACGTTTTCTGCCGGATTTCGTTCGTGACAAGGCCCTTTCTTGTCCCTTGCCAGCTTCTGGCTTACTTCACTCCGACTTCCCCTTCATCTGGGGAGAAGTCGTGGGGATACTCCCGAGAAGCTCACCAGAGGGGAGAAAGGGCGGTTAGCTCGGAAAAGGCGAAAATATGCATTTTTACACAGGCGCGAAACAGCTTATTATATCCAATACAGTACTCAATGGGAACAGCCATGATAAAGAAAACAGATCTGACCGAAGCCTACGGGCTGGTCCACCTGCCGGCCAAAGTGGCGCTGGCCGTGACGGAAAAGCCCAAGGGCGGCTACAACTTGATCACGCTGGAATGGTTTATGCGCACCTCGATCCAGCCGCCGATGTTCGCCATTTCGATCGGGCACACGCGCTACACTCACGAATGCCTGCAGGAAAGCCGCTATTTCAATCTCGTCCTGCCCTCCGTGGAAATGAAGCCGCTCTGCGCGATGGCAGGCTCGAGCAGTGGACGCGAGATCGACAAATTCGAACACGGCAAGGTGCAATTCGTTTGGGGCAAACTGCACAAACTGCCGGTACCAAAGGACGCCGTGGCGGTCTTTGAATGCGAGGTCGTGACCCAGGTCCGCAGCGGCGACCATACCATCTTCGTCGGCGAAGTTCGTTACAGCTGGGCCAATCCGGATAAAAAACTCCTCGTTTATACGTGATATCCGCTGCCGCAGAAGATCTTTCCCTTCCGCTGCCGTGCAATAATCGGTATTTTTGGCTGATGCGATCTTTGCGTCTGATCCTGCCGCTATTGTTGCTGTCGGTCTTCGCTTCCCTGTGGGGATACGACGCTTCGATTGGGACCAGAGGGCGTGTTTTCCGGACCGAGCGTGACAGCCTGGTGGGCACCGTGATCCTGTCCCAACGCCGCGACGGCAGCAAAACCGTGGATGTCCATTACGACCTGCTCGCGCCTTCCACGAGCATATTCACGGTCTATCTCCAGATCTCGTCCGATGCCGGGCTCACCTTCGCATATATGCCCGATGCGGCCAACCTGTCTGGCGATATCGGTCCAGGCGTTGTTCCCGGGACGGGAAAACATATCGTCTGGCAGGCGGGGAACGAAACTTTACTCTTTGTCGGGAACCACTACGTCGCGAAAGTCATCGCCGACGACGGTTCGCCCCTGGTGATCGACAATCCTTATGCCGGAGTAGATTTTGACACGGCCTGTGTCGCCAAAGCGGATTTCCATTCCCATACGACTTATAGCGATGCGTCCGTTACAGCCACGCCCAAAGCCCGGATCGACCGCTACGCCCTCTACGGCTACAAGATCGCAGCCATCACCGATCACGACAGCTATGGCCCCCAAGCCGGCACTGATCTCACCAGCCGTCCTCTGGCGACCTGGCCCTGGAGCGAGGTTTACAACGCCAGCGTCGCTCTGGAACCCAGCCCCGATACGGCTGGACAAATGATCGAATATTACCCCTCCCTGGACATGTTCGCCGTCCGGGGCAGCGAACTTTCAGGATTTACTGGCAGCGGGCCGACCAGCGTTTTTGCCCCAGACTTTTTCACTTTGCACCACGTGGTCGCGCTTTGCTCAAATATGTGGAACGAAGGTCACTTTGCCCAAGGATACATCATCCCAACGACTCTGCGCTACGGAAACGCCGGCAGCAAGGTCGCCGACACGGAATGGCAGGTCGCGGAAATCGGCAATCAGGGCGGATTGGCGATCATGTGCCATCCGCAAAAACAGTGGCAAAGTTTTTGCCAGGGCTACCTGGGTGACTCACCCTATCCGGGCATGCCGGGTGGCGTTTTACCGGCTTACAATGAGATAAACTATCCGAATTATCCCTACACCGTGGATTGGTACGAGGCTCTCTACGCCGCCAATCCGCATGCCATCGGGGTGGAAGCCTTTGGGAAAATGCGCGATCACCGCCAATATTGGGATCTGATCCTGGAAAGAATGATGCCGCAAAGGCCGGTTTGGGGATTTTCCGACAGCGACGCCCACGACGTCGCCGCCGCGGTGGGCAAACACATGAATATGCTGTTCCTGGACGAAGCCTCGCCGGCTGCCATCCGCGATGCCCTGGAGCAAGGACAGTTCTACATCATACACGATCCGCTGGGGACTGACCTCAACCGCCATACTTCCTCGCCGCCCGTGTTTCCCACCATAAACAGCATCGAAATTGCCGATAACGTGATCACGGTAAACGCCACCAACGGCTCTGAGATCCGCTGGGTCAACAACCAGCGGGTTTACCACACCGGCGCTTCTTTTAACGCCGATGATTTTCGGTATCTGAGCTACATCCGCGCGGAAGTTTTGGGCGACGGCGGCAGCGTGGCGCTCACGCAGCCGTTCGGGCTCAGTATTCCTTAAAGGGAGATTGTGGTCGCTATTTCAATAATGCGGCCAGGCGCTTGATCCCCTCTTCGATCTGTTCGAAAGTGGAATAGGTGAAATTCAAACGCAGCGTGTTGAAGCGCTCCTGGCCTTCCGGATAGAACTTGGAGCCGGGAATGAAGGAAACCTTGTTTTGGCCGGCTTGGACAAAGAGTTCGTCGGCATTAACGTTTTCAGGCAGGGTCAGCCAGAGGAAGATCCCGCCCTCGGGTTTATTCCAGGCGACGCTTTGGGGCATGTTCTTTTCCAGTTCATCCAGCATTTTTTGCAGGTAGGGGCGGTAAAAATCGCAGATGGAGGCGATGTGGGGATCCATCAGGCCTTTCTCCAGAAACCGTGCCACCACGCGCTGCGCCACGCAATCCGGGGTGATGTTGATCTTTTGCTGCCAGGAGACCATTTTGCCGATGAGCTCTTTATCCCCTTTGGCAAAGGCGACGCGCATGCCGGGACCGAGGATCTTGGAAAATGACACGATCTCAGTCACGATGGCGGAGCCTTCGAATTCCTCGCGCGCCAAACGGTAGAGCGTCGGGACGGGCGTTCCGGAAAAACGCAGGCGGGAATAAGGATTGTCCTCCACGATGGGGATTTCGTTTCCGCTGCAATAACTGATCAGCTCACGGCGGCGATCAAGGCTGTAGGTGATGCCGCCGGGATTTTGGAAATCGGGGATGACGTAGAGGAACTTGATCTTTTTACCGTGGGAGCGAAGGCTTTTGACGCGGGCTTCCAAGACCTCCATTACGATCCCGTCGCAGTCCAGCGGTACGCTCTGGACGTCGGCTCCGAGGGCATCGAAGGCTACCAGCGAACCCAAAAAACTGGGCGCTTCGCACAGGATGGCGTCGCCGGGATCGATCAGGGCGCGGCCGTAGTAATAAAGGGCGTTCGTGGCTCCGACCGTGGTGACCATTTCGTCCGGGCTCAGATCATAGCCCTCCCATTTCATCAGTTCCTTTTTCAATAGCGCGTCGCCTTCGCTGGCGCCGTATTGGAGGACGTCGGCGCCTTCCTGCGCGGCCACATCTTTAAAGATCTCGGCCAGCTGGCGCTTGGGAAAAGTGGCTGGAGAAGGGAATCCGCCGGCGAAAGAGATCAGGCCGGGGATGTTCTTCGTGGAGGCCACAAGTTCGCGGATCAGGGAGGATTTCATCGTCCTGGTCACGTGGGAAAACGAATCTGGGTAGATCATTTTCTGCTCCGTAGTATTATATTTAAAATGGCTGGGAACGCGGCCGGTGTATCCTGAAGTCGAGCGAAGCAGGAGCTTGGAATCCAAGACCCGGCAAGGTTTCGATCTTGAACTCCTTTTTCTTCCCCGAGACCAAGCTCGTTCCTCGCTGGAATCCAGGATAATCGCGCGTTCCAAATCAGGGATAAATTCGATAGATCATCCTTGGGAAAGGTATGGTTTCGCGAATGTGGTGGATGCCGCTCATCCAGGTCACGAGGCGCTCGAGTCCGACGCCAAAACCGCTGTGGGGCACGCTGCCGTATTTGCGAAGGTCGAGGAACCACTGATAATCGTCCAAAGGCATGTTTTCAGCCTTCATGCGGGAAAGAAGCAGTTCGTAATCGTCCTCGCGCTGCGAGCCGCCGATGATCTCGCCAAAGCCTTCCGGGGCGATGAGGTCGCTGCCCAAAACGAGGTCCGGGTCATTCGGATCGCGCTTCATGTAGAAAGCTTTGATTTCCTTGGGCCATTTCTCGATGAAGATGGGGACCGGCGAATCCTGTGTCAGGAGCACTTCGTCCGCGGCTCCGAGATCGCTGCCGTGGGTGATCTCGCTGCCTTTGGAGCGTAAATAGTCTATGGTGTCGCGATGGGTCATAATCTTAAACGGCGCGTCAGCGGCCCTGAGGGCTTCTTTATCGCGCTCCAGCAGGGTCAGTTCCGCGTCGCAGGTTTCCAAAACCCGACGGATAACGAAACGGATCAGCTCCTCCTGGATCTGCATGTTTTGTGCGTGCTCGACGAAGGCTGCCTCGGCGTCCATCATCCAAAATTCCGTGAGGTGCTTGCGGGTTTTGGAACGCTCGGCGCGGAAGACGGGGCCAAAGTCGTAAACCCGCCCCAGGCTCATGATCCCGGTTTCCAGATAGAGCTGGCCGGATTGGGAAAGGTAGGCCTTACCCTCGTCGAAGTAGTCGAGTTCGAAGAGGGTCGTGGTGCCTTCGCAGGCGTTGGGAGTGAGGATCGGCGAGTCAAAACGGATGAAATGGTTTTGGTTCAGATAGTCGCAAATCGCGTAGTAAACGGCGTGGCGGATGCGCAAGACGGCCCACTGTTTGGAGGAACGGATCCAGAGATGGCGGTTGGAAAGCAGGAAATCCGGTCCGTGCTCCTTTTTGCCGATGGGATATTCCTCCGCGATCTGCACCGGTTGGATCGATTTCACCGCTACTTCGAACTGTCCGGTCTGCTTTTGATGCGGCTTGGCGGTTCCGGTCACGATCAAAGAGGATTCCATGGTAAGGCGTTTTGCCGTGTCAAACGCGGCTTCGCCCAAATCGGGTTGGAAGGCCACGCACTGGACTTCTCCGGTGCCGTCGCGCAGGACGATGAAGAGCAATTTTCCGCTGTGGCGGATGGTGCGCACCCAGCCCTTGAGGGTTATCTCTTCGCCCAGGTGCTGCGCTAAGTCAATGATCAATGTTTGTTGCATAAAAAAGGTCCGTCTTAGTTGATTTGAGGCTGGCGGCGGATCTGCTCCAGGATCTGCATGGCGATCTGCAGCGCCCTGAGTCCGGCGGCTCCGTCAACGACCGGTTGTTTATCCTGTAAAACCGCGTCCACAAAGGACTCCAGTTCCAGGGTCAGGGCATCTTTCGGAGGCTGGGAAAGGTCGAATGTTTGCGAATCGACCAGCTGCTCCGCCTTGATCTGGGAGTTGCCCAGCAAAAGTTGGGGCAGGATTTTCAATAGATCCGGGCTCTTGCGCGTCACGGAGGCACGTTTGGCCACGAAGTCCAGCGAGATGTAGGCATCGCGTTGGAAAAAGCGGATCTTGCGCTCCTGCTTGAGCGACACGCGCGAGGAGGTGACATTGGCGATGGCGCCGCTGGCAAACTCGATCCGGGCGTTGGCGATGTCCACGCTGGAAGTCAGGATGCCGACTCCGTTGGCGTGGATCTCTTTGACCGGGCTGCGCACGAAATCGAGGATGAGGTCGATGTCGTGGATCATCAGGTCCAGGACTACCGAAACGTCCGTCCCGCGAGGCTGGAAGGTCGAAATGCGGTGCGATTCCACGAACAGCGGATCCTGGATGAATTGCTCGACCTGCAAGGTAACGGGATTGAAACGCTCGATGTGGCCGACCTGGAGTTTCAGGTTTTTCTCTTTGGCGAGTTCCACGAGTTCCTCCGCCTGCCAGAGTTCTGAAGTGATCGGCTTTTCCACGCAGACATGCTTTCCGGCCTGGAGGGCGGTTTTGGCCAATTCGTAGTGCGCTGTGGTCGTGGCGGAAATGTCCACCGCGTCCACCGCGTCCAGCAGAGCTTGATAATCCTCGAACGCGGTCACGCCAAGTTTTGAAGCGAGTTCCCGGCAGCGCTGGAGATCCCGGTCATAAAGGCCGATCAATTTGCAGCGATCGATTTGCCCGTATTTCTCGGCGTGAAAACGGCCCAGATGGCCCACGCCGGCGACGCCGATCCTCAACATTGCTATTTAAGCCGCTGGGAAAGGATGCGCAGCATGTCCTCGGTCATGGTTTTGAGGTCAAATTCGGGTTTCCAGCCCCATTCCTGCTGGGCGGCGCTATGGTCCATGGAATTGGGCCAGCTGTTGGCAATGGCCTGCTTTATGGGGTTGACTTCGTATTTCATTTGGAAATCGGGGATGTGTTTTTTGATCTCGGCGGAGATCATTTCCGGATCGAAGCTCATGGCGGAAACGTTGAAGCAGTTGCGGTGTTTCAGCTTGGAAGGATCGGCTTCCATCAGTTCGACCAGGGCGCGCAGGGCGTCCGGCATGTACATCATGTCCAAAAAGGTCCCGGGGCCGAGGTTGCAGGTGTAGCTTTTGTTTTTGATCGCTTCGTAATAGATCTCCACTGCGTAGTCGGTGGTCCCGCCGCCGGGCAGGGTAACGTTGGAAATGATGCCGGGATAACGGAGGCCGCGGGTGTCCACGCCGAATTTCAAATAGTAGTAGTCGCCCAAAAGTTCGGCCGCGACCTTGGAAATTCCGTAAACAGTGGTGGGG
>JAKQNV010000127.1 GCA_029565595.1 Candidatus Cloacimonadota bacterium | reverse complement strand
GTTTGGTTGTTGGTCGCGATCTCGTCGCCGGTCAAAACGACCTTGCCGTAGAGATAGGTCGGTCCCGTCGCGGTGGGAGTCCAGGGGATGGTGAACTGCAGGGTCTGCAGGGAGTTGATGGTGGTTCCGTTGACGGAGCCCACTTCAACGTTTCCTTCCTTGAACAGCTTCACCTGGTAGTTGTTCTGGACCGCGGTTCCATTGTTCTTGACCGTGATCACGTAATCGCTGGCAGCGCCGACGCTGGGCGTGGTGTTGCCGGTGATGCTGAGGCAGCCCATGTCATTGACGATGGCCTGGCCGCTGTAGAAAATCGTGATCTTGGGGAATGTGCCACTCAGGGTTGCGCCGGTGGGAGGGGCAGCCGGGTCGAACAAGGTGCTGTCGCTGTAAATATTCAGGGCGCGGTTGGCGCCGATGGTTTGGGCCTGGAAATAGTCCATGGAAGAATAATAGACCGCGTCCATGGGACGGTTGACCATCATCACCAAGTTGCCCGGAGTGTGCATATACGGGGTCTGCAAGGGGATGGTGATGGTGTTGGCCCCAGAGGGGAACTGCAGGACGCCGTCAAACACCAGTGTCAGCTGCGTGGAGGGGATCCAGCCGCCGCTGAGGTCCTGCTGGTTGGTCGAACCCAGCCAGATCTTGGTCGCGCCGTTGGGGAAGGCGGTCTGGAAGTTGTTGTACCATTGCAGGGAAGTGATCGTTCCGCTCACGAAACCGAGTTCGTCGGACATAAACAGGCATTCAAAGAGCGAATTCTTCCAGAAGAAGTCCATCGGGACGCGCTGGTTTTCATTGCCGTCGCCGATCGTCACGGCCTGCACGCCCGCCGGCTGAACCGTTACATTCAGGTTGGGCGTCTGGTCGTTGGTCGCGTTCTGGTCTCCGGTCAGGAAAACCTTTCCGTAAAGAACATCAGGGCCTGCGACCGCGGGGGTCCAGGGAATGACGAAGGTCAGGATCTGGCCGGCCTGGATCGCCGTTCCGTTGACGGAACCGATCTCGACCGCCGCACCGTGATACAGCTTGACCTGATAGGTCGTCTGCGGATTGGAGCCGCGGTTGCGGACAGTAATGGTGTAGTTGCTGGCCATACCAGCCGTGGGAGTCGTGCTGCCGGTTACCGAAAGCGCGGCCAAGTCGTTGGGCACTGCGACCACAGGATTGAACTCATAGATCGTTCCCTGGGCCGGGAATGCCGATATCGCGTTGTTGGCCGCTGTAGAGGAGACTGTGGCCGGCGTACCGGGGGTTACGCTGTAAAACCAGCCAGAACCGCCGGGAGCCATGTTGATGCCGATGGAAGCCGAAGGGCTGTTCGGCGCTCCGGTGGAGGTACCGTACACCACGTCGATCTTGCCGGTCTCGTAAATACGGACCTGGAAATCGAAGTAAGTGGTGCTGTAGTAATTCCATTGAAGGTTGGAAAACTGGACCGTGAAAATACGGTTGGGAGCAGTGCCGGTGAGCAAATACTGGGCTGTGCCGCTGGCCAGGCTGCAATCGTCCCAGAGCGGGGCGATCACAGGTCTGATCGTGGCCGAAGCCAGATCGTTGCTCAGGTTGCTGCCGGTTTGCGAGCCGCCCAGATCGATCCATCCGTTGGACGAGACTTTGATCTGGGTGATTGTCGCATCCCCATACGGGAAGGTAAATCCCAAGGGAATCGCGGCTGATATGGCGTCGTCGCTGTTAATTCCGGCGATCGCCGTACCCGTGATGGGAGTGTAGGTTCCCGTCGTGGCATTGAATGTGTAATAGTCATCAATACCAGCATAGGAAAGACACACGGTGATTATCATCACGAGCAGCAATGATAGTCGTTTCATAGGTTTCTCCTTTTCCCATGTACTTATTTGGGTAATTCGTTTACTTGTATCGGATGGTCAGAGCCCTGGTTGAGGATGCCGCATCCGGGTTTCAGACTTGAAAACTAGAAGCAAATTACAGGATCATAACAATAATCCCCGTTGGCACGGCTATACGCTTTTCTGGAATCAATCCACTAATATCCTGATTTACACATTCTGGATATCTGTCAAGGAATAAATTCCCGCCTTGCCGGCAGCACTTTGCACATGCCTCCACGCCCATGCTGTATATTGTTCACATCATTATGATTGCCGATCCATCCCGGCTCAAATGTCATCAAACCTTTCCATGAGGATGCGACCGCAACTCTCGCAGTAGTTGAGCTTGCTGCGCAATTGCAGTTCGATGCGGATCTGCGGGCGGATCACGAAACCGCAGCCTCCGCAGGCGCCGTTGGTCTCATAGACGACCGCGCAGTTGTTTTTGTTTTTGATCATGTTGCCGTATTGCTTCACCAGGTTCTGGGGCAGTGTGTGGGCAAGTTTGTTGCGCTCGGCGCGGAGGTTTTCGATCTCGGCGTCCAGACTGGCGATCTTATCCCGCAATTCACCCTCCCTTGCCCGTTTGGCCTTTTCCGCCTCATCCAGCTCGCCTTTGTCGCGCTCGACCTGCTTTTTGCTTTCCGCCTCGGAATCCATGAGCAAAAGTTCCTGGCTCTCCAGTTCGGAGATCTTGTCCTTGAGGTAGGCGATCTCGCTGTTCAAGGCCTTGTATTCCTTGTTGGTCTTGATCTCGGAGAGTTGGGTGGCGTATTTTTTGATGCTTTCGTTGTGTTGTTTGATGTCGCTTTCCAGGGCGCGCTGTTTTTTGGCGATCTCGGCGCGGTCTGTTTCACTGTTCAGCAGGTTGGCGGTCGCCTGTTCCACATGCCCGATGATATCGTTCAGTTCCTTGGGTAATTCCTGTTGCAGCAATTTCAAGCTTCCGATCTGGTCGTCCAGCCGTTGCATCCTGGCCAGTGTGCGCAGTAATTCCTCCATCTTCACTCCTTGAATAAAAGACTGATGTCCAATGATTTATATGAATGGGTCAGAGCCCCGCTGGAGATATAATGCACTCCGGTTTCGGCGATCTTGCGGATGTTGGCCGCTGTCACGCCGCCGGATACTTCCAGTTCCACTTTGCGGCCAAAGCGCTTCACGCAGGCCTTGATCTCCGGAAGTTCCATGTTGTCCAGCATCACGCGGTCAACCCCGGCCCGTACGGCTTCTTCGAGTTCGACGATGTTCGTGACCTCGACCTCGACCTTGTAGGATGTGTTATGCAGTTTGACGCGCCGGACCGCTTCGCTGATCCCGCCGCAGGCGCGAATGTGGTTTTCCTTGAGCATGACCATGTCGTAGAGCCCGAAGCGGTGATTGTAGCCGCCGCCAATTCGCACGGCGTATTTTTCCATGCCGCGAAGCAGCGGAGTGGTTTTGCGGGTGTCCAAAAGTTTGGCCTGGGTGCCTGCCAATTCGGAAACCAGGGCGTGGGTGAGGGTGGCGATTCCGCTCAGGCGTTGCAGGAAATTCAGCGCGGTGCGCTCGCCTTGCAGGATGGAAGAGGGATTGCCTTCGACGCGCATGATCTCCTTGCCGCGGTTGACCTTGTCCCCGTCTTTGCAATACATTGTGATCTTCAGCGTCCTGTCCACAGTTAAAAACACTTCGCGGGCGATCTCCAATCCAGCCAAAATGCCACCCGCTTTGGCGATCATAAAGGCCTGTTCCGTGATGGGTTCCAGATCCAGATAGCGGGTGCTGATGTCGCCGCTGCCAATGTCCTCGGCCAGAGCCAGGCGGATTATTTCACTCCAGGTCATCCTGCCTCCGGGCTAAAAAAAAAGCATCTGCGCGGCGGCAAATGCTTTTTATTATCCAATGCTTTGATTTCAGAACTTATCTCTTTGATCAGCAAACACATATATTTCTTATCCTTTCAGTTGTTTCCTTAAATCAGGGATATTCGTTTTTGTCAAGGACAATCTCCCCGCCTGAGCAGTGGCGCGCCCCGGACCGGAACTGCGCGCCGCTAAAATCATTGACGGAATTCCGCCACCGGCAAGTTTTGCCAAAATGAATAACAAACGCTTGATCAGCCTCGCCTTGCCTTTTATGCTACTCTCGGCCGGGGCCTGCGCCGGGCCGCGGGGCAACGTGTATCCCCTGTCAGAAGGGTATTTGCGGGAAGCCGATATTTTTACCCGCGCGAAAAGTCTGCTGGAAACCGATCCGGAGCTGGCCCGCCTGAACATCATCGGCTTCAGCGGAAAGGAAAACCTACCCATCTACGTTTTAGACATCGGCCATCCGCAATCGCCCCAAAACGTGCTGATCGTTGGACAGCACCACGGAGACGAGGTTTTGGGAGTGGAGGTTTCCCTGGCCTGGGCGGATAAACTGGTCCGCGAGTCCCGTTCCGACAGCCAGCTAAGCCGCCTCCTGGGCCAGTTCCGGTTCTGGATCGTCCCCACGCTAAATCCGGAAGCCTTTCGCGTGGTGATGGGGGGCCTTTATCAATACAAGCGCAAAAACAACCGCGACACCGATGGCAACGGCCGTTTGGACCTGCGCACGGACGGAGTGGATCTCAACCGCAACTACCCGGTGTTTTGGGACGAAGGCCCAAACCTGCCTCCCACAGATCAAAACTACAAAGGCTCCGCGCCGGCTTCCGAACCGGAGATCCAGGCCCTGATCTCCCTGGCCCAAAAGCAGCATTTTGAATACGCAATCTTGTACCACAGCTCCGGCTCCGGTGCTTACAGCGAAAAGATCTTCCTACCCGCCCTCGACGACGGAAATTCACGCCAGAAGGCGCGTTACGACTCCCTGCGGGTTTTTGCCTCGACCCTGGCTGGCAGCTTGAAAAAAGATTATCGGAACGGCCACTACGAGGTGGGCACCGAACCCGGATCCCGCGTCGGCAACGCCCGCAACTACTTTTTCCACATCCAGGAAAGCCAGGCCCTGCTTGTCGAGATCGGCGGCATCAATTCGGACGGCATCAGCGTCATCCACCCAGCCCCCGCCAGACGGGAAAAGATCGTGGCCAAACACCTGAAAGCCTTGCGCAAGGCCTTTCTGTCCGTTATCCGGGATCGATGAAAAACTGTATATACGACCAACCGCCCGGCAGCGATTTCAGCCTTTTGCAATCATTGGGAGATAATCTCCGGAAACTATTTGACAGAATCCCGAGTCCCGGCGGACGTTCATGAAAGTCTTTCCTGCGAGGATGGCCATGCGAAACAGCTTGCGCTACTTGTTCCTGGTTCTGGCGATGCTTACCGGCGCGACAGCTTTGCCGGCAGCCATGTCCGCTTCCGGCCCGGGCGCCAAAATGCTCGACCTGACGCGCTACCACAACGTGGGCAACATCTGGCTGCGGGTGAGCAATTACGGTTTTTTCGGTTCCGGCTACGATGCCGTGCCACGCTATCCGTCACTGGAATATCCTGGCGGCAGCGGCATTGATTATCTTTTCCGGGGTTCCCTGTGGTTCGGCGCCAAAAAAAACCGGCGCGACGCGGCCGGCCGGAGACTTTTCTGGCAGGCGCACAATCCTTCCGTGGACAGCCTGGACACCGTCGCTGAAGGAACCGCTGGCTGGCAGCCCTGGTTGAAGCCTGTGGTGGACACCCTCGTAACCGAAGGCTTCGACGGCGAGTGGGGCATCTATGAGTTTCTGCCCGCCTACAATCCTTTGCTGGCCGGCAATCCCGACGCCGCGGACCTTTATGTCGCCTGGAACGGACTGGACGAGATCGCCAGCGCCTCCACGCGTTATCAGAAAACAGCTGAGGACGACGACGGCGACGGCAAGATCGACGAGGATTTCCTGGGCTACACTTTTCCCCTGCGCCAGGCCGGAGAGCTGCCCGCGCAATTCCAATCTTTCGGCGGAATGTACATCGCTGAGACAGATAACTATGAGACCATAACCGAAGATTACAACTCCGAGATCTGGTTTCCACTCGGTTTCATGGATCTCTCCGACCGCAGCTATTCCAGCTACGCCTTCGTCGCACCGCACGACGACGATGGGGACGGCCGCGTGGATGAAGACGGCGCTCCGGTTTCGGAACAGGATTTTATCTCCTATTATTACGACTACTGCCCTTTCGGAACTCCGGGGGACCGCGACTTGGGCCAGCATCGCAGCATGAATCGCCATTACCCGTTGCGGGTGCGGGTGCGCCAGATGTCCTACCAATGGAGCTACGATTACATCAAAAACCTCGTCTATATCGAATTTGACATCACGAACATGAACACCGCCACGCAGGACACGCTCTACGACTGCACCATGGGCATTTACATGGACGCCGATTGCGGGCCCCAGACCATGCTGGAGATCTACGCGGACGACCTTTCTGGCTATGTGAAGGGTACAAACTACGAATTTGCCTACACTTACGACGCCGATCAGGATGGAGGCCTCACCACCGGCCTGATCGGGGCGCGGGTTTGCACGCCAGATCCTGAACAGCTCAAATTCCATTGCTGGTATTGGAAAGGCGACGACGGCCCCGACGACTACAACCCTTATTCTTTCAATTTTGCGCCACGCCGCACTGCCAACGAAAAATACTGGCTGTTGACGGGCCGGAATCCCAACGAAACCAAATATCAGCCGCTGCGTCCGGAGCAAAACGACGTCAGCGAATACGTGCAACCGACGCCAACCGACACCCGTTTTCTCTTCGCTTTTTACGGAGCCCAGCCTGGCACATCCGAATACAACGAAATGGATGGCGGGGTCTATCACAAACGCTGGAACCTGGCGCCCGAACGCACCATGAAGATCGTGGTGGCCGTCTTTCCCGGGGAGAACAAGGAAGATCTGAAAAGCTCGGCGCGCTGGGCCAAAAAGATCTACGGCCAGTCCCAAACGCTCGTCAACGTCGTGCTGCCGGACACTTTTCCCCATTACACGCCTCCCGAACCGCCGGCCATTCCGAAACTTCTGGCGGAACTGCAGGATGACGGCAACCGCATCGACCTGTATTGGGACAACCGCAGCGAATTTTCCTACGATTCCCAGACCATCGATTCCGGAGTCATCGGCTGGCAGGATCCAAACAGCCCCGGATATCTCCCCGGACTGGACAGCGATCCTTTGGGCGTGGACTGGAGCGGCTTTCCGGAACAATTCCAACCCCGCCCGGACGACCCAAATTTCAAATACAATCTGGAAGCCCGCGTAAATCCTTACACGGCGCACCGGCTCCGGCACGATTTCCAGGGTTACAGCCTGTGGGGCCGCAGCGGCAGCGGTTCGCAGGAGGATTGGGTCATGATCGAACGCTGGGACAAAACCGACACATCCCAGGACCGCATCGATTACGAAGTCAATGCCGCCAGCCCTTACGCGGATTCGCTTTACGTGGATTACGGCGGTTATACCGGGATCGACAAGGGTTTGCCCAATCAGAACCAGTGGCTGGGAGATTACACCCGCTTTACCAAACTGGACGAGAATTACGCTTTGGTCACCAATCCCTCCGGGGAATTTTTCGGTTTTCCCCTCTACGATCCCGATGTGGAGTGGAGCCCGGAACTGGAAAACGCAGCGGAAATGATCGCGCAACAAAATCCGCAGCTGTCCGAGGACGCGGTCAAAATCCTGCAGGCCCGTCTGTTCAAGCATCCGGACATGCGCACAGATGTTTTCGACGCCCTCTACGACACCAAGTTGATCCCCCTTCCCAACCACGGCGGGCAGGTGGCGATCCCAGTTTCTCCGGGCGACACTTTGGCTTTATACAATTTGCGCCTGAACCGCCTCGCGCGCCGATATTACACGGCCTCAATACTTTACCCGCGCAAAGGGATCGAATATTACGCGGCGGTGACGGCTTACGACCGCGGCATCCCCGCGCATGACATCAATTTTTTGGAAACGGGGCGCGACGCCGACGCCAACATGAAAGTCTTCTTTCCCGGTTCGCTGGCAAAAGAAAAAATGGACGACATTTTCGTGGTCCCCAATCCCTATCTGGGACACAGCAAATTTGACGGACGCCGCGAAAAAGATCCCAAGGGCGACAGAAGCCGCCGGCTCTGGTTTGTCAATTTGCCCGAAACTTGCAAGATCCGCATTTACACTTTGGCAGGCGACTTGGTTCGCGAAATCGATCACGACGGAGCTTACCAGGCCGATGTGATCACAGTTTCCAAAGCTGCCTCGCTGGGTCTGGCCGCCAGCGGCATCCACGATTGGGATCTGCTTTCCCGGCACAGGCAGATCATCGCGCCCGGTGTTTATCTCTATTCCGTTGAAAACAAAGCGGATAGGCAGATCAAAGTGGGAAAATTCGTCATTATCAAGTGAGCAGCCAAAGCAGCTTGGACAGCTGCTCGCTGCTCTGACTGCCGCGGATCTCCTTTACTAATAAGTGCGCCGATATAGGTCCCGCCTTCGTTTTGGGCTTTCGCGCACCATGTCCCAAGCAATTAAAAATCGGAAAATCCCCTTTCTCCGCTCTTGCGATCATTACGGGATCAATACGGGATCAATACGGATTTCACCCGTAATGATCCCGTATTGATCCCGTATTGATAGAGAGGGCCGTGTCATAAAGGAATGGGTAAACGCATACGAGGCAGTTAGTTGCGCTTGTGGGACAAATCGGGAAGATTATAGCGGTTCAGATCAGCGGGGCAAGCGGTCCCAAAGTCCTTCGTAACTTTGCCAAACGCCGTTTTTACGATACAACGTAATGGTGCGCTGGCGGTTACGCTGGTCCTGCTGCGCCATTCTACTCCAGACCGGGGAAAAGCGATGGATTGGAGAAGGTGACTCCATCCGCGGAGTTTCAAAATCCACCAATAAATATCTAACTCCCTGTCCCTCAAGTTTTTGGGTGAGACGAACGCTGCTTTCCTGCAGCCCATGGCCGATCACCACCGCGTCGAAACCGGCAGTATCGACATCGGCAAGGATGGAAAGCAGTTCTGCTGCTGCCGGTTCCCAATTGCGCGGATATTCGCGTGCTGTAAGACGCACTTCCAAACTGTCCTGTTTGGTCAGATCCAAGCGCTTCAGCTGAAAAGCCGTCTGGCTGTCCGAAACGCGGTAACCAAAATTCAGATAGTATTCGCCCTTGGGAACGCTGATGGAGCTGGCGCCAATGCCGCTATCGCTGAAATTCTGGTCCAGCCAGTAAAAGGAGCCGTCCTGGTAGCGGCAGAGCAGCAAATTTTTACTGATCCCGGGCAGCGGCACGCCGTTTTCGTCGGAAACGAGGACCCTTAATCCGGAAAAGGCGCGGGTGTCCTCCACATCAGCTTCCGGGGCGCATTTTTTCAGGTCGTAATAACCCCAGCGGCCGTTGTCGTATTGCACATAGATCAGATCCGGCTGACGCGAAAATTCCGCCGGAACGCCGTTCGCGCGGGCCACGGCGACCGCCAGGATGCGATATTGGTAGGATGTCAGCTGTTTGTGCCGGATCGCGATGTCCAAAGGCAACAAGCCCTCCAGGGCGCGCTTGGCGTCGATTTCGTAATTCTTTTTCAGCCAGGTCATGGCCCTGTTCAATTTTTCCAGGCGCGTTTCGCCCTTGTTGTAAAAGGATTTGGGGTAGGCCGACCAGTATTTTTTCGCCACCGGGAAAGGCCGGGAAAGTTCCTCGTAGAAAACCGTCGGAGCTATCACGCTGGCCAGATCTTCGTAAGAAAATCCGTGTTCCCGCGTTTCAAACTGCCAGTAGAGGGCTTCCAGTTGCTCCGCAGAGGCCTGCCAGAGGAATTTGGGATCGATATATTGCGGATCCTCGGAAAGCGCGTAGGCCAAAAATTCGCCGTCCAGCGGACGCAGGCGGTCGTAAAATATGACAAATTCAGGATAGTTGCCCCGGCAGGCGGCGGCAAAGGCGCCGGTCAGGGAATCCGGGTAAGCGGCAAAATGCTCCGAAAATTCGCTTTCGCGGGCGTCCCACTGCTCGCGGGCCCTGGCCACTCCGTCGTTCCAGGACTGCGGCGCCTGTTTCCATTCGAAGGGATTGGCGGGGTAATCCAGCATGGCATCCTGGTCGGCCAGAGGCTGGTCTTTCAGCACCAGCGCGAATTGCAGGTCTTTTTCCGCGCCGGAAGGAATGAGTTGGAGGGCTTGTTTGCCGTCCTTGTAGGCCAAAACGTAGAAGGCGCCGCGTCCCACACTGAGGGTGAAGGCCCCGGTGCTGTCGGATTCCACGTAAACCAGCGGCCGCAGCGAATTCCAATTATAGACCATGATTCCGAGCGAGGTTTTGGGAAGTGCGTTTCCCTCCGCATCGACGGTTTTCAGCGTCAGGGCGCGGGTGTGCTCTTTCGCGTAATTGCGCACGGAATTGATCACGCAATCATATTTGCCGCGGACCAAAACCTCGTCGCTGGCTGAAGGCAGGGTCCCGTCGGCAAGGATCAAAACGGTTTTGTCGATGAGGCCGCTAAACCAGGTTTGATCGGCATAATAGGCCGCGTCCATATCTCCGGTGTAGTGCCAGGCCCCGTCCAGCCAGACTTCCGCCCAAGCGTGATTGTTGTCCATGTGCGGCCACCAAGGCGTGCTGGCTGCCCTGGCCGGCAGGCCGACCGTCCGCGCCGCCGCCACGAAAAGGATCTGCATTTCCTCGCAGCGCCCCAAAACGCTTTTTTGAGTAATGTCCAGAGGCGATTGGTCGCGTCCGGAAGTAGGCTGGAATTTCAGCCGCGCCACGCACCATTGTGAGACCGCGCGGTAAAGTTCCAGCTCGTTTTCCACTTGGTCCATGATCTCGCGCAAACCGTCATCCAGCAAGGCTGCGCGGTAGGCTTCGAGGCGTTCGTCGGAAACAGTCTGATCAGCCACATAGGAGAGGAAAAACTCCGGATCCAGCGTCGTACCGCGGGTTTCCAGCAAAAAACGGATCTGCCGGTAGTTGCTGAAAACGTCTGCCGGCGATGCCTGGGCCAGGGTTCCGTCGCTTTCGTAGGCAAGCAGATAGGCCATCAGGACATCATCCTGGTTTTGCAGCAGGCTTTTATAGGCCTTTCTTTGGGAACTCTCCAGCTTGGTAAGATTGTTCAGAGCTTTTTGATGGAGATCTTTGTACAAAGTGGGATTGCCGGAGGCCGTAAAGGCCGGCGGAATCGGTAACGCAGCCAGTCCCAACACAGCGGCGAAAAGGATCAAAACAAAGGACAACTTTCTGCACAGCGGCATTTGTGGTACCTGCCTATTATATAATATCGGACTTTTATCCTGGTGATGCTGATGAAATGGATGATCGCGGAAATCCGGATCTCAATCAGCCAGTTTCAGCATTTTCCCCTGCTCGGTCGTTTTGCCGTTTTGCACGCGCCAGAGGTAGATCCCCGGGCTTACGGACCGGTTGGAACCGTCGCAGCCGTCCCAGCTCAGGTCGTGGCTGCCTCTGGCCAGTCCGGAAAACTCGAGGGCACGCACTTTTTGCCCGCGCAAGTTGAAAACATCAAATCTCAGGTCGGCGGCGCGGTCAAGTGTCACGCGCAGGGAAGTGCCTGCGGCAAAGGGATTGGGACAAACCGCAGCTGTGTGTAAAGCTGGCGGGGAAAGCGGATCGTCGATAGCCACCGGAATGTAATCTATGACGCCAAGCTTATCCAAAATGATGCCCAACAGAACGGTGAAGGGATGCGAGAAAGGCGCGCTGTCATCCACATCGGCCAGGGCAAACGACGACGCTATTGTGGCATAGGTTCCCGTGTCATTGAGGATGCCGATGGTTTGATCCGGAGGTTGGTTGTTCATGGTGGTGAAAAGGACCTCGGCCTCCGGCGTGTAGGGAACCAGAATCTGGGTGTAGGGATCGGCAGCGTCGTCATAATCCCAGCTGTAGATATGGCCGTTTTGCGTGGTCTGCAGCGCTTCGATGTAGGCAAAATAATCCAGCGGGGCATGCGTCGCAAATTTACCCCAGAACGGATCCTGCGGATCCCAGGCCACATCGCCTTCCAGATAGAGTTTGCCGCCGTTTTCCAAATAGGAATTGAGCAGCGCGTAATCCAGCGAATCGGGATCGAGGACATAAGCCGTGTCGCCCCAACCGAAGAGGCAGAAGACCGCTTCGAACTGGTTTATGTAATCATAGTCGGGGATCAGTTTGTCTGTGTAAACCACGTTGAAATGCCCCACTTCGTTGAGGGCATTGACTATGGGCAAACCGTTGTGGTGCAGGGGCTCGTAGACCAGGATCTCGCCGTTGGTGTAATTCTGCTGGCCGAAATAACCCACGGCCGGATCGCCGTAAAGAAGATAGGTATAGACGTTTTGCAGTTCCGGCCAGATGATCCCGCCGGTGTCTACCGGATCGCCAAAAAGGTAATACTGCGTGTGGGTCAGGTTCGCAAAGGCCTGCGCAGCGCCGACCGTCATCTGATTGCGGGCGACGTTTTCCAGCCAGTGCAGGTTGTAGGAACTCAGTCCGCCCCAGCCCGGATTTGCCCAGCCGATCTTGTACCAGCCGGTGCGCGTGGCGGCGCTGACATTCACGGCTTTTTGCTGCAGGGCGTGCTCCGCCAGGCAGGACTGGTTTCCGTCGATCATGCCGTTGTAGCAGGAAGCGGCGAAAATTATCATACCGTCTGGGTTGGCAAGGTTATTGAAGCTATATTTGTCCACCATGTCAAACCACTGCATTTCAAAGGAATCCGGCAATAGGTTGGCATTGCCGTCGTTCATCCAGACCTTGCGGGACGAAGAGGTCGAGGATCCGTGCGCGCTCCAGTTCAGGATGCCGTAACTGGTGGAGCTGAGCTGGTTTTTCAGGATGTCGTAATCCAGATCGAGATCGGAAGGATAGGAGGGCAGAAAGCCAGTCTGCTCGTACATTGTGGTGCATTGCCAGTCGCTGAGGACAGTGTCTTTGGCATATTCCATGAAGGTGGCGCCGTCGGTCTGCAGATAGATCGTTTCCGGTTCCCCGCCGTAATTGAGGTATGCCGCCGGCAGCAGGGCGCTGTGTTTCCAAGGCGCGTTGCTTTGTTCGAAAGCGACCGTGCGAGCCGCGATCTGGGACACGGAAACGGCGTTGTTATTGGAGATCCGGCCTACAAAAACCTCAGGCGTAAAATCGCAGAGATAGTCCTGCAATCCCGCTCCGGGGGAATATTCGCCCAGAATGCCGTCGTTGTCCGTATCCACGATGCTGCTCAGATCGCCGTAGAAGAAATCCGAAGCCACGGTTTCCATTCCATCGGGCTCGGGCGTCAGATTCATCACCGGCACGATATTGTAATCCCCGATCAGCAGCAGATAGCTGAAGGGGCTCGAATTATATTGTCCGACCAGGTAGTTGCGCAGTTTTTCGCCGTCCGTGGCGCCGGGGCTGGAAGCCAGAATCGTGTTGATGTCGGCAAAGGCGGTGATCAAGCCCTGGCTTTGGCGAAACGTTTCCAGGGGCGATACCGCCGCGTAGAGTTCCGGTGTGCTGACGATCAGGTAGTCGTAGTTCTTCGCGGCGCTTGGCACATAGTATTTTGACAGATCCCGCGGATTGGCAAAAAAGGTATCCAGATAATCCGTCCGCGATTTTTCCAGGACGCTCAGCACCGGGGGAACGCGGTTGGCCGCAGCCGCGGAAGCATCTGTCCAGGAAAGGTTCAGCTGCAGTTTCTGATATGCCTGCCAAGTAGATCCGTCCCAAATCGCCGGCAGAACGCGGAACCCGGCGTAGCATACATCCCCCCAATGCGCCAGACCTGTGAATTCCACGAGTTGTTCGTTCAGCGAGGCAGGCGGAGCAGCCAGGATCATCTCCCCATCGCTGAAACCGGGATTGATCGAGGGTCTGGGACCGGCAAGCGTGGCCAGCTCCGAAAACTGGTGCGTGTAAGCGATCTCTGCGGCACCGGGAGGCAGAATGACATTGACCGTCCGAACCGGCAGCTGCGGATAACCTGGCGCGGAAAGGGTTCCCCAGCCCTCGGCAAATTCGGCGGCATGGGGATCAAAACCGGACAGATCGACGGAAATACTGAACTGGCCTGCCATCAGCAACAGAGGCAGGGCGAGGATTAGAAGCAGGCAGAATGATTTATTCACCGGATTCCTCCTGAGGGGGAGTTTCGCCGTGGTTGCGGAATTTATGCGGCTTTTTGGTGCCGTTAATGGCGCGGCGGAAGCGTTTCTTTTTGTCTTTGTTCATTTTTTCGGTCGCGTACTGGATGATCAGGCGCGGGGCCGTTTCCTTGTTCTGGAAAAGGAATTCCTCCACTTCGCGGGGAGACAGTTTCCACAGTTCGCGTAAAACCCAGCCGACGCCTTGCTGGACTGTCTTTTCGGTATCCAGCATCAGAGGCTGCAGAAAATCCAAAATTTCCTGCGCCGGGATGCGGCCCCTTTGCCAGAGCATGGTGACCGCTGCCACGCGGCGCGTCCATTTGCTGGGGGAAGTGAGCCAGCCGGCAAAGTCCTCCATGGTGGCGATCTCCAATTCCAAAAAGACCGGGGCGATCTTGGTGGCCAGCAGATCAGAATGAGCCCAGTTGTCCACCCATCTGTCCAAGGTACGTTTGACCTCTTCATAAACGCCGCGGTCAAAGCGGGGGCGGTGTTTTTTCAGGAGCAGGAGGGCCAGGGTACCAAATTCGTATTTACGCGTGGCGAAGAAATGCCAGGCCAACTTCCCCAGTTCCGGGACTGTCGGCTCGAAACGCTCCAAAACCTCGTCGCGGAGTGCTTTCAGTTGCACCTCGTCGAGCCCGAAAGCGTCATAGCCCTCAGTGAAAAAACGGGCGTTTTTGGTGGCCAGCACGGGATTTTCGTTATCGAAGAAATACTTCTCGCAGAAACCGAAGATCGCCTGCTGGCGCTCGTCCATTTCAGTAACGGCTGTGAGTGTCGTCATGTTCCAACCTCATAATCCGAATCACAAACCCCCGCAATACGGCGCCCCGAAAGGCCGAAACCAGATTATATATTATTCAGGTCTTTGTTTCCGTATCGTCGCCGGAGTGGTTTTCAACGCGGTCGTAGCCTCGCCCGCGTCCGGTGACCAGCACGTGCCAGCGGTTGAACATCTGCCGGAACCGCCAGAGCATGGTCTTGGAAGGATTCAACTGCGCCAGCATTTTGTCCAGGAAGAGTTCCCAGTTCGTGGTCTCGTGGCTGCGGAAGAATCCTGTGGCCTGCATGACGTCAAGCATGTAGGCCTTGATTTTGTCAAGTTCATTTCCGCTGACGGAACTGAGTTTGGTCTGGGCCGGTTCTGCCAGCGGCAGGCGACGCAATTCCCAAAGGGCGACAGTAACCGCCTGAGCCAGGTTCAAAGAGGGGAATTTGGGATT
>JAKQNV010000097.1 GCA_029565595.1 Candidatus Cloacimonadota bacterium | reverse complement strand
CCTGAGCGGCCTGCAGCCAGGGCGAATCGGGTGGCGTATCCCAGGTGGGAAAGTATTTTTCGGTGGGATAGACCAGACCTGTGAAAGCCGCTTCCTTATACGTCAAAATCTCGATCTCGGCGTCTTCCTCGCCGGCGAGTTGGCAAGCCTCGCGGACTTCCGCCACAGCGGATTCCCTGGTTTCGCCCCAGGTGAGGCGGCGGTCCAGATGGATGCGCGCGCTGTCCGGAACCGCGCATTGCGAAGGCCCGGTGAAATAAACTTCCGTCACGCAGACGCTGCCCTTGCCCAGAAAGGGATCGTCCCGCAGACGCTCATGCAGTTTTTCGATCTCCAGCGCGATGCGGCTGATCTTGTAGATGGCGTTCACGCCGCGTTCGGGCGCGGAGCCGTGGCAGGACAGGCCTTTGACGTGTACCTGCATTTCCATGCGTCCGCGGTGGCCGCGATAGATGTTCAGATTGGTCGGCTCCGTGATTACCACCAGTTCGGGGCGGATCTTGTCCTCGTTGATGATATATTGCCAGCAGAGTCCGTCGCAATCCTCCTCCATCACCGTACCGGTGAAATATACCGAAAACTTTTCGTTGAGGCCCAGATCCTTGATAATGCGCGCGGCGGCGAGCATGGAGGCCATGCCGCCCTTTTGGTCCACCGAGCCGCGGCCCCAGACCTTGCCGTCCCTGACGTGGCCGTCGAAAGGATCGAAATCCCACAGCGCCGGGTCGCCGGGATAGACAGTGTCGATGTGCGCGTCGAAGGCGAGGGCCTTCTCCCCGTTGCCGATGCGGCCGATCACGTTGCCCAGCGGATCGATGAAGGCCTCGTCGAATCCCGCGGCCTGCATTTCTTTGAGGATATATTCCACGACGTCCTTTTCCTTGGTGGAGAAGGCCGGGATGCTGACCAGTTCGGTCAGGTAGCGGACGGTTTCCGCTTCGTATTCCCTGGCTTTGTCCCAGATCCGTTGATACATTTGTTACTCCTTAAAATCTGTCCCACAGGGCCCCGGCCAGTTGGCGCGAACGCTCTCTGACCTCTGCTTCGTCGATGTCCAGGGTCAGTTGCCCGTTCCACATCAGGATTTCTCCGGCACAGATGGTCGTATCCATCCGGGCCTCGGAAATGCCGTAGATCAGGTGCCCCAGCCAGGTTTCCGCGGTGAGCGGCGTGTGGGGATCATATTCGACGAAAACGATGTCGGCCGGGTTGCCAGCGGCGATGGTGCCGTGTCCGGGACCCCAGTATTTTTGGGCGATGCGGGGATTGTTGCGCACCAGGGTGTTGGCGATCTCCATGAATCCCGTGGAAGGGTTTTGCTGCCTCAAATGCTGCGCCCAGAGCCCGACGCGCAGTTCCTCCAGCATGTCCACTGTCATGGCGTCCGTGCCGAGGCCGACCGTGACGCCGAGTTCCGCCATCTTGCAGACGTCGGCGATGCCCACGGCATTGTTGAGGTTGGATTGCGGATTGGTCACGATCGCGGCGTTTTTTTCGGCGACCAGCATCATTTCGCGGGCGTTGAGGTGCACGCCGTGGGCGAGGATGCTGTGGGCATTGACCAGACCGAAGTCGCAGAGCCGTTCCACCACCCGTTTGCCGTGGTTTTGGATGTTGTAAAGTTCGTCCGATTCGGCCTCCGCGGCGTGGATATGCGTGCCGCAGCCAAGCTTCAGCACCCGGTCGGAGATCTCGCGCAAAGTGGCGTCGGAGAGGGTGAAGGCCGCGTGCATGCCGAACAGCCCTTTCAGGAAAGGATCGTTGTCTTGGGCAGTTTTTTCCAGCCACTGGACGTTTTCTGCGATGCCCTCGCGGCAGATCTCTGCTCCGTCGCGGTCCGAAACCTCGTAGCAGAGCGAGGCGCGGATGCCGCATTCCTTGACTGCTTTGGCGATCGCGGCCAGGGAGCCGGTGACGGCGTGCGGGCTGGCGTGGTGGTCGATGATGGTGGTACAGCCCTTGCGGATGGCGTTCAGCGCGGAAACTAGGGCGCTGATGTAAACGTCCTCCACCGCCAGTTTTTTATCCAGCCGCCACCAGAGGTTTTCCAGGACGGCGTTGAAATCTTTGGACGGAGCGGCCTTGCCCAAACCGGTCACCAGCGTCGAATAAAAATGGTGATGCGCGTTGATCAGGCCGGGCATGACGATCTTGCCGGAAGCGTCCACGCGCTCGCAGCGTAACAATGAAAATTCCGCCTCTGGCGCGATGCTGATGACGCGGCCGTCGTCGATGAGCAGGGATTGGTTTTCCAGCACCGGCTGGGCGGGGTCAAAGGTCAGGATGGTCCCGCCTTTGATGAGGTATTGGTCCATTGTGGCATCCTTCGTTCAAATATGTTTTGTAATCAAGAAATACATTCCCGATTTCTGTCAATCAGAAAAGTCTGCGCTCCCTTACGGGGATAAGTAAAAAGAGAAAGCAGATTTTCAGGAAAAAGAGGATCGGATGGATAAAAGAGAAACAGGGGGTAAGGGACATTCAGGGCAGTCGATTGGGAGCCTGACGACGCAGGTAATGATAATAAATTTCATTAACGAGAACGCAGATTTTCAGGAACAAGAGGATTGGATGGACAAAGGGCAACAGGGGACACGGTACATGCAACAGATAGGACTCTGATGACCTGATAGGCATGATCTGCTGATTTTGGGCACCTCATCCGGCCTCCTCTTCGGGAAAAATGCTGGAATTCAGGGACAGCCCTTAATCCCTTGTTGACCATTTTCCCCGCTATGAACCACGCTTGTCAACCACTGGCCACAAGAGCCCCGCTCACCGCCCCATACAACGTATGTCCATACTATACACAGAGATAATCCAGTCTCTCCCGAGCATCTCTGCTGATAGTCTGCTTATACTGTGCGGGAGCTGTTGAGAGCAGAGAGCAGAATACAGTGATGTCTCTCCTCGATAGATCCATTTCGTGTAAGTGTCAAAAGGTGAAATGGTGCAACACCCAGCCCCACCTCACTGTCACGTCTAACTTCTCACGCTTAACGATTAACCCATTCACCTATTAACCTGATCACCCAATCCCGGCTTTAGCTCTACGCAAAAATCTTATCTCTTCACAGAAAACAAGAAATTCACAGCTCTTCACAAGGGCTTGTGAAGAGCTGTGAATTTCTTGTTTTTTGTGAAGATCTAAACTCGCCAGGACAGGGGACTGAAGACGAGAACAGACGTGGGAGAGTGTCACTGTTTCGTGGAAGCATGAAAGGGTGTAACAAGGCCTGGTTCCTGGAACCACAGGCGTCCCGCCTGTGAGGACCCGCAGGGGCCTGCACCTCACCATTCACGTTAACGGCTAATATCTCACGACATAAAGGGAAAGCCTTCCAGTTTATCCCCTTTCACCGTGATGGCAGTTGACGCGGCAAAGGGATTGGGACTGTCTGACATGGCAAAGGAAATCATTGGCGGATTCAATTCATCCACCACCGGCGTCCCGGAGCTGAGTTTGGCGGCAAAGATATTGACAGATTCGCTGGAAGTGAGCGTGTAAGGGCCGAAGGTGGCTGTTCCATAAAAACACCCCGTTACATATTGATTTCCCTGATAGTCGGTGGCGATGTCCAGTCCTAAATCATCACTTGTAGCTCCGGCTTTAACCGCCCACTGCCATTCGGGCGTTTGGGCTGCTAGTACAATGACCGCGAAAAGCAACGCCAGGCAAAGCGCGAGGTCTTTTGCCTTGTACCTACCAACCTACCTTTGGAGGAAAATTTGACTATAGATATGATGATTGAATGGAAGAAAAATGTCAAGGAGAATATTGGGTTAACAGGTTAACGGGTGGGGCATCGGAAAAACAAGTCCTTTACAAGAATGGGCGGCTTTGAAATAAGGTAACTTCTTTCGGGGAAAGCGACTTTTCCGGGTGGACAACAGCGAAAGAATTAAGGAAAAACTGATTGCGCGATACCAGCCTCCGCCAGCAAGGTAAATCGGCCAAAGCCCGCCGCAGCCGACACACGGTGTGGCGCGTGTTTCGCGTCTCGATCACGGAAGGGGTTTTCGCGCAGATCTATGGCGGCCTGGCAAATATCGGCAGCAGTTTCATCACCAAGTTCATGGTCCTGTTGGGGGCGTCGCCGGTCCAATTCAGCATCCTGAGCGCGCTGGGCCAGGTTTCCGCGGTGTTCCAGCCCCTGGGCGTCACCTTGATGCAGCGGCTCAAACAGCGCAAAAAGGTGTGTGTCTGGGTGACGGCGGCGGGACGTTTCCTCTCCTTTTTCCTGGGCGCGGCGCTGCTTTTCCGCAATGCGCAGACCGGGATCATGTTCGCGCTGGCCTTGCTCTTTGTCAGCGCCGGATTGCAGGCCGTGGGCGGCAACATCTGGATCGCCTGGGTCAGCGACCTCATCCCGCTGGGCATCCGCGGGCGCTTTTTCGCTCGGCGCAACCAGATCCTGTCCTTTGCCGGCCTGGTCGCGGGGTATGTCTTCAGTTTTTGCACCGACCTCTTTGAAAAGGGAGGCGGGAGTTTGCGGGGCCTCTTTTCGTGCTGGCTGGATCCGCAGGCTTTTTTCACTCCGCGCAACCAGGCTTACTGGCTGGCGGGAGTGTTCGTCTTCGCGGCAACCCTCGGCCTCGTCGGACTGGGGATCCTGTCCCGCCAGCCGGACCGCAAGCGCTCGCTGCAGCAGCGTTCGGCCCTGCGCGCGAAATTCAGCGAGCCGTTCCACAGCAAGAATTTCCGGCTGCTGCTGGCCTTCGGGATCTGGTGGATGCTGGCGATCGGCGTGGGCAGCGCCTTTTGGGGCCCCTTCATGCTCAAAAAACTGCACATGAGCATGTTCCAGATGACGATGTACGGCACTATCCACACGGCTTCGTCGCTGCTGGCCTACTCGTTCTGGGGCCGCTTCATCGACCGCTACGGCAACCGGAAGGCGATGTTCATCTGCGTGCTCCTGGGCGGCTTCAATCCGATGCTGTGGCTGACCATGACCCCGCAAAACTACGCCGTGCTGTGGATCGAGGCGCTGAGTTCGGGATTCATGTGGGCGGGCTCGGGGATCGTGACCACCAATTTTGTGCTCTCCATCGCCGGCAAAGGCCGGGAGCAAACCTACAGCGCGGTTTACGGCGCGATAACAGGTGTGGCGATGATGTCCTCCACGCTGCTGTCCGGAGTGTTTTTCCCCGGCCAACTGGATATCGGAGTGCGAATTCTGGAGCCGGAACAGGTGGTCTTCGGAGTCGGCGGGATCCTCCGCTGGCTGGCGTTGGTCCCGCTGCTGGCTGTCCGGGAAAAAGGCTGGCCGTCCAAAGCGGACCAGATCTCTTCCGCAGTGGGCGGAGATTGAGTTTTTTGACCAGATTTGCCCTGCACGAGGCTTTTACGGGAGCCACTAATCCATAACAGTATAAACATTTAGCGATTTTGATTGACAAAAAAGGGCGGTTTGGGGCTGTTGATTAGCTAGTACATAGTGATTACCGGGCGCAGCGAGCCAGCCGCAACGACTTCAATCATTTGCCAGAGACAGATTCCGCCGCGTGCCCGGCAGTTTTCAAATATGCCCGCAAAAGGAGATTCCCATGGCAGTTCCGAAAAGAAAGACCTCAAAGACACGCAGAGATAAACGCAGGACCCACGACGCGCTCACCGCTCCGGCTGTGAGCACTTGCAGCAAATGCGGCGAACCTATCCGCCCGCATCACGTCTGCGATAGCTGCGGAACCTACTCCGGCAAGCAGATCAAAGCCGCCAAGGAGTGATGTGCGTATCGCCTTAGACGCCTTTGGAAGCGACAAAGCGCCGTTTCCGGAAGTGGAGGGCGCGATCCAGGCGATCAAGGAAGACTACTGCAAAGAAATTCTCCTGGTGGGAGACGAAACCGTCCTGCGCCGGGAATTGGACAAATATTTCTACGACCGTTCCCGCATCCGTATCGTCCACGCCAGTGAGCGGATCACGATGTCCGACCACGCCGCCACGGCAGCCCGCACCAAAAAAGACTCCTCCATGGTCCGCACGGTCGAACTGCACAAGTCAGGTGAGGCCGACGCCGCCCTCAGCGCCGGCAATTCGGGCGCTTTCATGGCCTGCTCGCTGATGCTTTACGGCAGGATCAAAGGGGTCGAACGCCCCGCCATCGCGGTCACCATCCCCACGCAGGGCAATCAGGAAATCTTGCTGGACATGGGCGCCAACGTCGATTGCGAAGCCAAAAACCTCCTGCAGTTCGCGCAATTGGGCAGCATCTATTTTGCCTACCTCTACAACGTGGCCAAGCCCCGCGTGGCGCTGCTCAACATCGGCGAGGAAAGCGCCAAGGGCAATACCATGTCCCGCGAGGCTTACCAACTCCTTTCCGAAGCCAAAGACATCCATTTCATCGGCAACATCGAAGGCAAGGACGTCCTCAAGGGCATCTGCGACGTGGTGGTCTGCGACGGTTTTGTGGGCAACGTGGTCCTGAAAACGATCGAGGGAGCCGCCATCTCCATTTTTGACATTATCAAGGAGCAGATGAACAAGGACTGGATCGCCAAATTCGGCGCGATGCTTTCCTATCCTGTCTTCTCCTACCTGAAAAAGAAACTGGACCACACGGAATATGGCGGAGCGCTGCTGGTCGGCCTCAATGGCACAAGTATCGTCAGCCACGGCCGCAGCGACGCCAAAGCGATCAAAAACGCCATCCGCGTGGCTGCCCGCACCGCGCAGACGGGATTTGTCCAGCACACCAAAGAGTACTTTGAGAGGCTGCAATAATGGCTTTATACAACGCCAAGTTTTCCAGTTTTGGCAGTTTCGCCCCCAAGAAGGTCGTCAACAACTTCGACCTGGAAAAACTCGTGGAAACTTCCGATGAATGGATCCGCACCCGCACCGGGATGTTCGAGCGGCATTACACCTCGCCCGATGAGGCCGCCAGCGACCTCGCCACCCAGGCCGCCATCCACGCCATCGAGTCGTCCTCCGTCAAATACAAAGACATCGACCTCATCGTCGTGGGCACCGTCACCGGCGACCACGCCTTCCCCTCCACGGCCTGCATCGTGCAGAAGAAACTCGGATTGAAGGACATTCCGGCCTTCGACGTCTCCGCGGGCTGTTCCGGATTCCTCTACAGCATCGACGTGGCCCGCAACTACGTGGAAAACGGCACGATGAAAAACGTCCTGGTCATCGGTGTGGACATCCTGACCAAGATCACCAACTGGACCGACCGCAACACCTGCGTCCTCTTTGGCGACGGAGCCGGCGCCACCATCGTTTCCCGCGCCGGAAAAAACGAAATCTCGCACATCATCGACTCGGCGATCTTTTCCGATGGCAGCCAGGGCGATCTTCTCTACCAGGCCGCCGGAGGCTCCAGGATGCCGGCCAGCCATGAAACTGTGGACAAAAACCTCCACACCGTTTACATGGAAGGCAACAAGATCTTCAAAAACGCCATCCGTTCGATGTTCGCCTCCACGGATGAAATTTTGCGCCGCAACAAGATGGAGGCCAAGGACGTCGATTGGATCATCCCCCACCAGGCCAACCTGCGCATCATCGAAGCCCTGGCGGAGAAACTGCACGTCCCGATGAACAAGGTCATCGTCAACATCGAAAAATATGGCAACACCTCCTCCGGCACAATTCCGATCGCCACCGACGAGGCCATCCGCACCAAAAAGATCCGCCGCGGCGACATAATCCTCCTTACGGCTTTCGGCGCCGGACTCACCTGGGGCAGCGTGCTGGCCCGCTATTAGGATTTTCATATATGAAAACAGCCTTTGTCTTTCCCGGCCAGGGAGCCCAATACGTGGGCATGGCCACGGATTTCATGGAAAAAGAACCCGAATTTGCCGCTGTGCTGAGCAACTTCGATTCCGTCCACGGCACCGAGCTGGCCAGGATCATGGCGGAAGGCCCGGAAGACCTGTTGAAGGAAACGAAGTACACGCAGCCGGCCATCCTTTTCCACAGCCTTTGCGCGCTCAAAATTTTTCAGATCAGGAGCGGACTCCGGCCTGATTTCGTGGCGGGACATTCCCTGGGCGAATTCAGCGCCCTCGTGGCGAACGGAACCCTCGACTGGTCGGACGCCCTGCATCTGGTGCACAAACGCGGAGAATTCATGATCGAAGCCAACGCCGGCGTGCCTTTTGCCATGGCGGCTGTGATCGGTTTGGACGCGCAAACCGTGTTGGACATCTGCGCCGAGGCCGAAGCCGCCGATTTGGTGCGGGCGGTAAACTTTAACACACTCACCCAGACCGTGATCTCGGGAACGGAATCCGGCGTCGCCAAAGCCTCCGAACTGGCCAGGGCGCAAGGCGCGAAACGCGTTTTGCCGCTCGTGGTGGGCGGGCCGTTCCACACCCCGCTGATCCATCAGGCCAGCGAATGGCTGATCCGCGAAATGAAGGATATCGAGTTCAAAGACGCGGAGATCCCGCTGGTCTCGAATCTGGACGCCCTGCCCAACACCGTCGGCGCCGTCAGCCGGGAAAAACTCGGCCTGCAGATCATTTCGCCGGTGCTGTGGGTGGATTGCGTGCGCCGCATGATAGACGGGGGCGTGGGCCGCTTCATCGAGTTCGGACCGCAAAAGGTGCTGGGCGGCATGATAAAGAACATTGACAAGGATGTTCAGATTTTTAATTTGGATAAATTGGTCGATCTTGACGCGCTGCTCGAGGCGCTGTCAGCCGGCCAGGACACCAACGAACCAGAATAAACGGACATTATGACTTACGATCTTCAAAATACAGTCACAGTCATCACCGGTTCCGCCCGCGGGATCGGTTTTGCGATCGCCGAGGCCTTCGGAGCCCAGGGTGCCCATGTGGCGGTCATCGACCTGCGCCGCGAGGATGTGGACAAAGCCGTCCAGGCCTTGACGGATCTGGGTTTTTCCGCTTCCGGCTACGTGGCCAGCGTCACCGACCCTGAAGCCGTGGAGACCGCCTTGGCCGCCATCGCCGAGAAATACGGCAACATCGACTGCCTGGTCAACAACGCCGGCGTCACCCGCGACAACCTCGTGCTGCGCATGAAGGAAGAGGACTGGGATCTGGTGCTGGACATCAATCTCAAGGGCGCCTTCATCTGCACCCAGAAAGTTTTCAAACACATGATGAAAGCCAGGCGCGGCTCCATCATCAACATCGCCAGCGTCATCGGCATCATGGGCAACGCCGGCCAGGCCAACTACGCGGCTTCCAAGGGCGGACTCATCGCCTTCACCAAAAGCTGCGCCAGGGAATTCGCCTCGCGCGGAGTGCGCGTCAACGCCATCGCGCCCGGTTTCATCGAGACGGAAATGACCGCCACCCTGCCCGAAGACGTGATCGCCGGCTACGCCAAGGCCATCCCGCTGCAAAAGATGGGAACTCCGGCCGACGTCGCCAAAACCTGTCTCTTCCTGGCTTCCCAAGCCAGCGAATACATCACCGGCCAGACCATCGCCGTGGACGGCGGTCTGACCATGCATTGAGCTTTGAACGGGGCAACCCTTCAAGATAAAAAAAACTAACACTTCAATAACATAGGAGGAATTATGGATATTGAAGCCAAAGTAAAACAGATCGTAATGGACAAACTCGGGGTCGAAGAATCCCAGGTTGTTCCTGCCGCGAACTTCATCGAAGATCTGCGCGCCGATTCCCTGGACACAGTGGAACTGGTCATGGCCTTTGAGGAAGAATTCTCAATCAGCATCCCTGATGAAGATCAGGACAAGCTCCGCACCGTCGGACAAGCCATCGACTACCTCAAGGAAAAGCTGGCTTAACAAACCCTGTGAATCAATCCTGATGGCGCCCGTCATCAGGATTGGTTCCTTTTTTTCCGATCTTTCCGATCCCGTCCGCGGCCCCGGCAATAACCAGGCTGGAGCGATTCTTACCCCGAGCGGGCGGCGATTCGGCCCCAACCACAAAGACAACGAGGTTTGCAGATGAAAAAACGAGTGGTAATAACCGGAATGGGCGCTCTCACCCCCGTGGGCAACACTCTCGCCGAAACCTGGGACAACCTGGTCAAAGGCACATCCGGAGTGGCGACGGTCACCAGTTTCGATCCCTCGGCGCTCAGCACCCACATCGCCGCGCAGATCAAAAACTTTAAGCCCGAAGAGCATTTTGACCTCAAGGAAGGCCGTAAACTCGACGCCTACACCCAATACGCCATTGTCGCCTCCCGCGAAGCGATCAAGGACGCCGGGATCGGCGGCGGAGCGATGGACGGCAAACGCGTCGGTGTCATCACCGGAGTCGGCATCGGCGGCATCTACACTTTCGATGAGGAATGCTTCAAATACCACGAGCAAGGCCCGCGCCGCATCAGCCCGTTTTTCATTCCCAAAATGATCGGCAACATCGCCGCCGCCCATATCGCCATCGAAAACGGCTTCAAGGGCGTCAATTTTAACGTCATGAGCGCCTGCGCCAGCGCCAACCACGCCATAGGGACAGCCTTCCGCTATATTCAATACGGCGACGCGGACATCATCGTCTGCGGCGGGGCCGAAGCCGCGGTCACACCTTTGGCCATCGGCGGTTTTTGCGCCATGCGCGCGCTTTCCACCCGCAATGACGAGCCCACCAAAGCCTCGCGGCCTTTCGACGCCGGACGCGACGGCTTCGTGATGAGCGAGGGCGCGGCTTTCCTCATTCTGGAGGAACTGGAACACGCCAAAGCCCGCGGAGCCAGGATCTACGCGGAACTGGCCGGTTATGGCGCCACCGACGACGCTTTCCACATCACGGCTCCCACCGAAGACGGAGCGGGCAGCACGGACGCCATGCGGGCCGCCCTCGCGGACGCCGGACTCCAGCCCGAAGAGATCCAGTACGTCAATGCGCACGGCACATCGACGCAGCTTAACGACAAAGGCGAAACGCTGTCTTTGAAAAGCTGCTTCGGCCCCCACGCTTACAAACTCAAGATAAATTCCACCAAATCCATGGTCGGACACATGCTGGGAGCGGCCGCGGCCATCGAGGCCATCGTCTGCGTCAAATCCATCCAGACCGGCATCCTGCATCCCACCATCAACCTGGAGAATCCCGATCCCGACTGCGATCTGGATTACGTGCCCCAAGTCGCCCAAAACTGCGAGGTCAAAGCCGCGCTCTCCAATTCCCTCGGTTTTGGCGGGCACAACGCGGCCATCGTCATCAAAAAGTACAGTTGACAGCCATTTCCAGCCGGAACGGGAACCGCGGTTTCCGGACGCCGGCGCCGGCGAGGAACGAGTGAACGCCATCATCAAAAAAATCGTTGAGTATTTCAACGGCAAACGCATCGCGGAGCAGTATCCCAAATGGGAAAAGAACCTCGCGCAACTGCAAAAGCGCATTGATTACAACTTTCACGACCTTACGCTACTGCGGGCGGCGCTGACCCACAAATCCTATCTCCGCCGCCAATACAGCGACCACAAGGCCCCCTCGCCTTTCGAGCGCATGGAATTCTTGGGCGATTCCATCCTCGGCTTCATCGTCTCCCGCGAACTCTTTGCGCGCCATCCCGAAGAGCAGGAGGGCAAACTCAGCAAACTCAAGTCCAAGATCGTTTCAGAAACCTACCTGACCCTCAAGGCCAACACCCTCGACCTGGGAAAATACCTGCTGCTCAGCCCTGAGGAAGCCCAGTCCGGTGGCGCCAAAAAACCCTCCATCCTCAGCGATACGGTCGAAGCCCTCATCTGCGCGATCTATCTGGACAGCGGGATTTCCTCCGCCACGCGCTTCATCAAAAACCATATTTTGTCGGATTATGAGACCACCGTCACCCGTAACGAACTGGTCAACTACAAAAGTATCCTGCAGGAATACATCCAATCCCGCAACGAGGAGCCGCCGCGCTACGTGACCGTCGCCGAGGAAGGCCCCGAACACAACAAGATCTTTGTGGTGGAGGTGCGCCGGGGCTCCGATGTCCTGGGCAGCGGCAAAGGCGCCACCAAAAAACAGGCCCACCAGGAAGCCGCCCGCCTCGCCTGCCAGAAACTCGGCATCTGATCCGCTTGTCTGGACCTGTCAGACAAGTAATAGCCCATATGTCTGAACAATTCCTCCACCAGCCTTTTTTTTTTGCTTCTGTGTGTTTCCACCCCGAAACCAAGCTTGCTCCGCCCTCCCTATCATTACGGGATCAATACGGGATCAATACGGATTTCATCCGTAATGATCCCGTATTGATCCCGTAATGATCGCTGGAGCCGAACAAGGCCGGAAAAGGTAGGTTATTGCAAATGAATGAATTTGGTATCAGGCTCGGAAAACGGGGCCAGCCAGGATGAAAAACAAAACCCTGATCTACCCGGTGTTTTTGCCCATGCGGGGCTGTCCGCAACGCTGCGTCTATTGCGACCAATCCAGGATCAGCGGAGTGGAGGATTTGTCCCTGGCTGCCGAACTGCCAAAAATCGCGGATTTCATCAAACGCAACGCGGTCCGGGCCAAACAGGTGGCTTTTTACGGAGGCAGTTTCACCGCTTTGGACGCAGCTTTCCGGGAAAAACTTTTATCAGCTGTCCTGGCTGTCTGCGATGCGCAAACTTCATTCCGGATATCCACCCATCCTTTATACGTCGGGCCAGAAATCCTGGATTGGTGCGCTTCCCGGCGGATCCGGACGATAGAGCTGGGCATCCAGGATTTTGACGACGCGGTCCTAAAACAAAGCGAACGCGGCTATACCGGTAATGAGGCCCTGGCAGCTGCGCGCAGGGTCAAAGACGCCGGCTTCGAACTCGGAGTGCAACTGATGCCGGGCCTGCCGGGCTGGTCAGAAGAATCCTTGCGAACCAACCACCGGACCTTGGAAGAACTCAAACCAAAATTCCTGCGCCTCTATCCCTTGATCGTGATCCGCGGAACCCCGTTGGAAGAGCTTTTCCGGAAAGGCGACTATGTTCCGCTCAGTTTGGATGAGGCGATCCGCCACTGCGCGGATTATTTTCCCCTGGCGGAGCGTTGCGGGATCCGGATCATCAAGCTGGGCCTGCCTTCCAACCTCAAACGGGAGGACATCGTCGCCGGGCCCTGGCATCCCAATTTCGGAGAATTGGTCCGCGCCGCGCTCAGGTCCAATGGCTGAAAAACCTTGACAGCCTTGGTGAAGAAACAATTGTGCAATTAAATGAATAAAACCAGATCAGCGTCGTTGGGACGCGCAAGGACGGGAATCATGAAATACTGGCTGGCCTGCCTGGCCCTCGTTTTTCTGGCGCTGGCCGCCTGTGACATCGCCAAGCCGCACCTTCCGCAATGGGACGTCGATCTCACGGTGCCCCTGATGAACGAGCGTTTCTTCGTTTCGGACCTGGCGGACAGCGTGAACCTCATCGTCGGCGACGACCAGGTGCTGACGCTGATCAATTCCGGACAGGCCGAGACGCCGATCTTCGGACACGTCAATTTCAATCCGGGGATCGAGGTAAATAACCTCACTCTGCTTTCCGGCATCGATCTGGACCTTACGCTGCCGCTGCAGGATCCCACGGGCTCGGTTTTCCTGTCTTTCGGGGAATTCACCCAAGGCTATCTGCAATACCTTTTCGACGTGGATGACGCCGCGGACGTGCAAGTTACACTGAGTTTGCCGGACGTCCAGGATCCCAACGGGACGCCGCTGGCGCTTGTGTTCAACGGCTCGGAAAACTGGCAGAGCTACGACCTCCCGGGTTGCCACATCGGGATCGAGGACTCCGGCTTGATCCAGGATTCGCTGCGTTTCGTCTTCAATGTCCAATCCAACCAGCCCGACGGCACACCGGTCGGCACCGCGGCCCTGCGCCTCAACACCCAGATCGGTTTCAGGATTTTCCAGGGCTATCTTTACGACTATGTGCGCGCCCTGGAAGGAACGGTTTCCACGATCGAGATCGAATATCCCTTCGACATCGAAGAAGCGATCGCGCTCAACCAGGCCTCGGTCATGCTTGAAGTGACCAACGAGGTCGGCTTCGGAGCGGAATTCCATGGCTCCATCCGCGCCACGAACACCCGCAGCGGCGAGGTCCGCATCATCCCCGTCGTGGACGAAGACGGCAATTTCTTCCATGTAGATCCCGCCACGCTGACAGGCTCGACGGTCACCGAACTCAATTTTACCAACAACATCAGCCAGATCTTACAGATCATGCCGGACACCGTGGAAATTTTTGACAGCTACCTGCTCATCAACGGCGGCGCCAACGGAGTCCCCGGCTTCGTGGAAGAACACGACAAACTCTATTGCGATTACACGATCAACGCCCCCTTCGTCTTCGAGTTTTTCGATCACACCTTCGAACTCAGCGACGTGACAGAGGTGAACATTTCCGAGGACACACGCGACCTGATCGCGGACAGAGTTTTGGGCGCCAACCTGACTGTCGGGGCGGTCAACAAAGTTCCCGTGGGCGCGGTGGCGACGATGTATGTGGGCACCACTCCGGAGGTCGATCCGGGCGATCCGGCAAGTTACGCCTTCAGCAAGACGGTGACTCTGCATTCCTCGCAGTATTCCGGTCCGGACGTCAACCAGGACGGCGAGCAGATCATCCAGCTGGGCCTGACGGAAGAGGAACTGAATCTCTTCGAAAATCCCTTGCTCTATTTGCGCTGGACCTTCAGTTTCGAGCCCAGCAACGGCCCGGTCACGATCTATGCCTCGTCGGCAGACTACATCCAGTTGAAAGCCATGCTCAGCGCCAAGGTGCTGGTGGACGGTGAAGAATGAGAAAGATACTGCTGCCCCTCCTTTTACTCCTGGCCGCCGGAGCTTTGGGCGGGACGACCTTCACCTCCAAATCCATGCTCTTCGCGGATAGCTACATGCTCCGCGCCCAGGGCTGTGACGCCAATTACTGGAATCCCGCGCTGCTCAATGCCCACGACCACGACCTCTGGCTACCCGCCATCAATCTGGGCATTTATGCCGGCAACAATTCCCTCAGCCTCGACCTCTACAACTACGTCATGGAGCAGGACTACCTCGACGATGCGGACAAACAGCACATCCTGGACGCCATCGACGGCAAACTCGACTTCAATTTCGGCGGCCAGATCAGCATCTTTGGCCTCACCCTGGGCAACACCGCGTTCACCAACTCCATCCACCTGGGCGGACGCGCCGCCATCACGGAAAAGGTCGTCCAGCTCGCCCTCTACGGCAACGGCGACGGCAGCGAGATCTATGAATTCAACAAAGCCGAAAACAACGCCAGCGCCCTGGCCTACCTGGATTTCACGCTGGGTATGGGCGACATCCGGATCCCCCTGCCGGAAACGATCCCGGACATCAAATTCGGCTTCGCGGCCAGCCTCTTGGCCGGCATCGGCACCGGAAACACCGAAAAAGTCGATGGCCGCCTCTCCTCCAACCTGGACGGCCTCAATGCCGATCTGGACGCGCTCTTGCGCGCTGGAGCCGGGGGCTACGGCTTCAAAGGCTTGCTTGGCCTCTACAGCGAACCCCTGCCCAACCTGCGCGCTGGGATCACACTGGACAATGTGTTCGGCTTCCTCAAATGGGGCGCCGTGCGCCGCGATTACCGCTACCAATTCGCCGCCGACAGTGTTTACGTGGCCGATATCCAGTCGGACATCGAGGAACTATACACCGACGAACTGACCGAGACGAAGGGCGATCCCTTCACCACGAATTTGCCTCCCGAATTGCGGCTTTCCGCGCTCTACAAGATGAACCAGGCCTCGCTCTCGGTGGATCTCGTCAAAGGCTTCGGCGAAGGCCCCAACCTCAGCAAAACCGTGCGTTTCGCCATCGGCGCGGAATTGACCCCGCTGCCCATCCTGCCGCTTTATCTGGGCTTCGGTTCCGGCAACGACAGCTATCCCTGGCGGGTTTCCTACGGGATCGGCGTCAACCTCAAAGCCCTCCAGTTCGGTCTGGGCATCCAGTCGCTGGAAAACCTCCTGCCGGGCTATTCTTCCAAAGGAATCGCCTTTGCCTCCTACTTCAACCTGAGGATCTGAGCTCTGAAATACGCGTTCATCGTCCTGATCTCGCTGCTGCTTTCAGGATTTTACTACTTTCGCACCCAGCCGGAGCTTTCCCGGGGCCGGCGCTGGCTGCTTTTCGCCCTGCGCAGCGTCAGTTCGGCGCTTTTGCTCCTGCTGCTGCTCAGCCCCATCATCTACTATCTGAAACAGCTGACCGAAAAACAGGAACTCATCGTGTTGCGCGACGTCTCCGCCAGTATGGACCTCACCGCCGGCTCCTCCAGCAAGAAAGCGTTTTTACAGGAACCGGGCCGGCTGGCCATTGAAAAATTTACCAAGCAGGGCTACAAGGTCAGCCAGTATGATTTCGCCCAGGGCATGAACGGCGACAAAGGCAACACCCTGCTCGCCCCGGCGCTGGACGAACTGGCCAAAAAACACGATTTCACCAAGGTCCGGGGTATCCTGTTGCTCTCCGACGGCTGGCTGCGCGACTCCTCCCTGCAACAGATCAAACAGCTCGGCTGCCCGTTTTACGCGCTGGCCGACACCCTCACTCCCCGCAACGCCGATCTCAGCGTCGTAAAGACCGTCACCAACCGCCACGCCTACCGCAACGAACCCACCCTTATCCGCGCCGAGATCCGCGCCGACAACTACAATGGCCCGGCGGAAGTCCGGCTGCTCCTGGACGGCAAGCCCGTTGCCACCCAGACCGTGCAGCTCAAATCCGGCGTCACGGCAAATGTGGATTTCCAACAGCGTTTTGCCCGCACCGGCCTCCATCCTTTCAGCGTGGAAGTGAGCGCCCCCGGGATCCGGGAACGCTCGCAAAACAACAACAGCTATCCCGGCGCCGTGGACGTCCTCACCGACAAACAGCAGATCGTCGTGCTTTCCGACAGCCCCGCCTGGGACAATAAATTCATCGTGGACGCCATCGCGGAAAACGCGCGCTGGGAGGTCGGCCACTACCGCGTCCAAGGCGGCCAGATCTTTGCTGGGGAAAAACCCGTCGCCGCCATCGCCCAGACCGCTCCCGCCGCTATTGTGATCATCAACAACGGCAGACTCCAGCTTTCCGGAAACCCTCTCAACTACGTGCTCGAAAGCCATCGCCGGGGCGCCGGGATCCTCTATCAGGGCCTGCCTTTGGCCGAACTTTCCAGCGTCCTGCCCTTGCAGAGATCAAACGTTCTCACCCCCTACCAGGGCTTTTTCAACCTCACCCCCGCCGCGGCGACCTATCCCATGCTGAGCCTGGACAGCAGCGAACTGCAAAACATCCCCCCGCTCGATTATTATTACGTCTCTGCCGCGCCCGCAGCGGAGATCCTGGCCACCATCAACAATCCGCAAAACTCCCCCGCCATCGCGGTCCGCGCCTCCGGCAACGCTAAAACCCTGGCCCTGGCCTTCCTCAACCTCTGGAAATGGCAATTGCAGAGCGAAAGCGGATCCTACAAAAAGATGCTCGCCAACTGCCTGACCTGGCTCTCCAACAGTTCCCAAAGCGGCTACAACCCCATCTACAACGCCAGCTACTTCCTCGGCGAGGAGATCGCCCTGCGCCTGCACGCCGAAGACGACATCCGCGCCCTGCGCCTGGACCTCAATCCCGAACTCAAGATCTTCGACGCCGACAACAAAGAGATCTTCCGGGATTTCATGACCCAGGCCGAAGGCGAATACTCAGCGCGCCTGAGCCTCGACAAAGCCGGACAGTATAGATTTGAGATCAGCGACAAGGTCAGCGGGGAAAAGAGCTCCGGCCGCTTCAACGTGGCCAGCGCCTCCATCGAAGCGCGGGATTTCGATTACAACCTGCCGCTGCTGGCCTGGCTGGCTTCCGATACCGGCGGCAAACTCCTCGCTCCCGCCGCTCTGCAAAATTTCCAACCCCTGCCCGCACCCAGCCGCAAACTCGAGCTGCGCCTCGATTTCCCCCTCTACCGCAAATGGTACGTCCTCACTGCCTTCATCCTCGCCTTCTGCCTCGAACTCTTCTTCCGCCGCCGGTGGGGATTGCTGTAAGGATTTCATACTATTGCAGTTAAATCGGGCACAGTAAATGTTTTTTAGAAATTGCGGTTGACTAAGCCTTGACATGAACCAAAGATAGTGTAGGGTATTTATATAGGTATATGCCATGATGGTGGGTGATACTGGATT
>JAKQNV010000088.1 GCA_029565595.1 Candidatus Cloacimonadota bacterium | reverse complement strand
CGGAAACACGATCTGCAGTTCCATGAACATGACCGCGCCGCCGTCCGGTGTCGGATGGTAGGGAGGCGAGACGGCGTTCGAGCCCCAAGTGTAATCGTCGTAGAACATGACGCCGAGTTTGCCGACCAGGTTCTGGCCCTGGGTGCCGGTGTAAACCACTTTGTCGGCGGGATAGGCCCACATCGGCTTGAGGCCTGCAAATTCAGGTGTATCCACGTTATTCAGGATGATCGGCTCGCTCCAGCAGCGTCCGTAATCGGGCGAAACGGAGATCCAGATCTCGGGTGTGTTGGCGTAGGCCGAGTATTCTGTGTCGTTGTAAACGTGGAAATACCGGGCGCGGTTGCAATCCTGCCAGAGGCAGACCATCATCCCCTGCCCGTTGGGTTCGGAGAGTTTGACGTTGTTGTAGCGGAACATCATCAGGTTTTCGTGCGCGGTGTCGTCCCAATGCGGATAAGGCCAAGCGGTGGCCATCGTGGGGCTGTAGCCGCTCTGTTCGTCGCCATCCCAGCCGTCTTCCACGCCCCAGGGCGCTTCGCGGTCCCAGGGGGTGAAACACAGGTTGAAATCGTCCTGCGGGTCTATGATGGGCCAGACGTCCCGTATCCCGAAAGTGTGGTTTTGGATGTCGAACTCGTATTCCTTCATGAATTGCAGCGCCAGGTAGAAATAGCCGTTGGTGTTTTGCAGGGACCAGATGCTGGGTATGATGATCTTGTGTCCGTCGGGATCGAACACGGCGTTGAAGTGGTTGCTGTTGGAGGCGCCTTCTTCCCAAAAGAGTTCGTTGTCGCCGTAGGGAATGTCGCCGTTGTCGGAATCCTTGAAATAACCCGTGGTGTCGGTTGGGCTGGAGTTAGGGTTCCAACTGGGCAGGCGGCTGGAGGCGCTGTAACGGGTCCAGGTCCCAGCGCCGTAATTGGGGCAGACGAAGACGTCGAGGTCTGGCTCTGTGATCGAATTGTCATCGGCATCGACCGTAAAATGGTGACCTGCCAGATAGAGGTTGCCGGCGTCGTCGGCGATAATTCCTCCGGAAAATCTGCGCAAGACCGTGGAATCATTGTTCCAGGAATCCAGTTCTGGAACTGTCATGTAGGACCAGGCCAGTGGCGTTCCCAGCTCGATGGCGTCGGCGTCAAAATCGGCATAGGCAAAGAGGACGTTCTCGCTAACGCCGATCGCGGAATGGGTGGTGTTGTTGGTCATGGCGGCGTAGATGCGCCTTTTCCCCGCGATGGGCGAGGGTCCGACGGTCAGCACGGGCCAGATGAATTCGTTATCGGTAGTGGTGATCCCGCCGGGCGCGACGACGGTGGTCGGATTGTCGACCAGCGTGATGATATCGTTCCAGAGGCCCGGGATGCCGGCGATGAAGGCGTCGGAAGTGAATTGCACTTCCAGGGCCGCGTCGCTGTCGGTATTGGCGTGCCAGGCGTACATGGGTTTTCCGGAGACGGGATCGACGGCCAGGCCGGGATAGCCTTCGTTATTTTGAACCGAGGTGATCTCGTTGTTGGTAGAGATATTGCCCTGTCCGTCAATGTAGGTGAAAAAGACCCGACGGACTGCTGTGGGCTGGCGCCGTCCATGATAGGTCATAAAATACCCCCCACCCGCGGAAGGCGGAATCACGCGCAGAGGGAGCCCGCTGTAGCTGCCGATCATGTAGTCGTAGTAGTTTACGATGATCGCCGTGGGCAGCTTCGTAAAAGTGTAAGCCGGCGCCAAACGGGCCTCGGGGACTGCGGTCTGTGCCGGCGAGGCGAGGTCGCGGGGCCGGGGGCCTGCGGGAAGTAACTGTGCTTGCGCCAAAGCAGGCAGAAGCAGAATTACAGCGGTGAAGACAATGATGCGTTTCATAACTACCTCCTTTTGGTAATGGCGCGTCGCCCATGCCACTGACGGCATGGTTTTGCCACACGCAGACATACTTAAGCAATTTTTCGGATAAAGCAAGCAATAAATGTGCGAGAACGGCGAATTTGGTTAAAAGTTACTTTCGCTGGATTTGATTTTCGCGTCAGTACTCGTGACGGGGATTTTTGACAGTTTTGCCTGAAGAGGGCTGGGTTCTAAAGGTCATCGTGACGCTTTGACGGTTTTAATGGATTCTTACGGGGTTTCACCTCCCGTGAGGCCAGCACGGGACAAAGAAGGCAGAATGGGGAATGTACGTTGGCTCGTTTTGACTATTTTGGCTGGTTTTGACTGGATTCTGGCTTTTTAGCGGATTCTTCCACTGCTACAGATACGCGGACCGGAGCTCCCTGGTCCCTCAGAACGTTCTCGAGAGTATAAGCATACTATCTCCAGACATAACCGGGAAAGATTGCTTCATCTATCAGTAAAGCGGGAACTGGTAGTGGTTGTCCTAAAAAGGGCGGACAGGGAAATGACACCCGATTCCGCCCCAGACCGATTTCCCCAAAAAACCAGGATAGGCATCCGCTGGCGCCGGGGCGCCGAGTCTGGCTCAAGCGCCTCCAGCAGAGCGGATTGATCATTTCTTTTCGGTTTCGAGGTCGATGGCGTCCTTGAACTTGGTGTGTTCGCTGAAGCGGGTCATTTTGAATTTCCCGAAGAAAGAATCTACGGCAGAATACATAACGGGAATCACAAAAAGCGTGAGCAGCGTGGCAAAGGTCAGGCCAAAGACGAAACTGACAGCCAAAGGCCGCCAGGCCTGGGAAGAAGGATCGCTGGAAAACACCAACGGCAACATTCCCGCCACGGTGGTAACGGTGGTTAGTATTATCGGTCGCAGGCGCGCGGAGCCACTTTCGATGATGGCGTGCCAGCGGTCGGTCCCTTTTTCGCGTTCGTTATTGATGAAATCGATGAGCAGGATGGCGTTGTTGACCACGACGCCCGCCAGCGCGACCACCGAAAGCATGGTGTTCAGCGAGAAGGACAGCCGGGTGACCAGCAGCCCGAAAACCACTCCGATAAAGGCGAAGGGGATGGTGGTCATGACGATCAGCGGCTGCACGTAACTGCGGAATTGCGAGGCCAGGATGGCAAAAATCGCCAATAGAGCAATCAGGAAGCCATAGCCAAGGGTGGTATAGGACTTTTTCTGCTGTTCCTGGATCCCGCCAAATTCCATAGTGTAGCCGGGGAAGCGCTGTTCGAAATTGGAAAGGGAGCCCTTCGTGCCGCGCAGTTTGTCGCCCCGCAGGGCGGCGATGACCTCGGATGTGGTGCGTTTCTTTTTGGCGCCGCCATTGCTGTATTCCGCCACGGACGCGGTCACGGAAAGGACGCGGTCGCCGTCGTAATGGCTGATCCGTGAGACGCTGCCGGCGATGGTCACGTCGGAAAGGTCGCGGATGGCGATCAAATCTCCGGTCCGGGTGCGTACCTTGAGGTTTTTCAAGGTTTCCAGGTCCTCGGTGTATTTGTCGCTCAGTTTGACGATGATGGGAACTTCGTCCAGGCCGTTTCCGCGGAATTGGGTGACCGCGCTGCCCGTACTGGCCGTGCGGATGGCAGAGGCGATCTGGGCCACGGTCAGCCCGTACATGGAGAGTTTTTCCTGGCTGAGCTTGATGCTGGCTTCCATCTTGCCTTCGTCGAAGCTATCGTCAATGTCCTCCACGCCGGGGATCTTTTTCAGATTCGACTTGACCACGTCGCTGATGTAGGCAAGACGCTGGAGGCTTTCGCCCTTGAGGCGGATATCCACGTCCTTGCCGAGCGGTGGTCCGGCCTGTCCGCGCGAGAAATTGTAGGTGTAAAGCCCGGGCAGTTTGTCCAGAAAATCGCGGATGTCTTTGCGGATCTGCTCGTGGGTGAATTTCATGTCCTTGAGCGGCACGAGGTCGATGCTGACCTGGGCGTTGGAGGTCTTGGTGTCGCGCAGGCCTTCGCTGCTCAGGGAACCGACGTTGCTGACCACGAATTCTACATCGTCCTTTTCCTTCATGTTCAGGATGTGTTGTTCGACCTGGCTGACGATCCTGTCCGTCTCTTCCAGAGAGGTGCCCACAGGCGTGTGCAGTTCCAGGGAGATGGTCTGCGATAGCGAAGTCGGGAAAAACTCAAATTTGATGGCGCCGCTGGCCAGGATTCCCAGCGAAATGAAGAGCAGCGCGACCACCGCGAGCATCACCAAGCCCCGTTTTTTCAGGGCTTTGGTCACGATCCTGCGGTACAACTTGATCAGAGGCCGGATCATCCGCGTGGTGCGGTCCTCTCCCGAAGGCAGGCCGCGGCCGAATTGATACACGTTCGTGGGCAGAATGATCATGCTTTGGAACCAGGAGGCAAGCAGGGCGGTGGACACGACGATCGGAAACACCGAAAGGAACTGGCCCATGACCCCGCCCGTCAGCAGCATGGGCATGAAGGCCGCGACGGTGGTCAAAGTCGAGGAAAAGACCGGGGAAATGATCTGGTTGATGCCCTGCGTGACTGATGATTTATGGTCATATCCCATTTCCCGGTAGCGATGGATGTTGTCCAAAGCAACGATGGAATTGTCCACCACCATGCCCACCACGATGATCAAGCCGAAGATGGAAAGGTTGTTCAGCGTGATGTGGAACAGCGGCAGGAAGGCAAACGTGATCAAAATCGAGAGCGGGATCGCGGTGGAGACGAAGATCGAATTGCGCCAGCCGAGGAACAGCAGGATGAACAGAAACACCAGAATGATGCCCTGCAAGGCGCTTGAACTGAGCGCGCCAATGCCGTTTCGCACGTCCACAGAGCCGTCGTTGCGGACGCTGATATTGGCGTTGGGAACGGTTTTTTGGAAGTCGGATATATAGGCGCGGACGTCCTCCATCACCTTGATGATGTTGCCGTCTCCCTTTTTGTAGATGAAGATGCTGATGCCTTCCTTGCCGTTCAGTTTGGCCTTGGTCTGGGTTTTGGACAAAGTGTCCACGACGGAGGCGACATCCTGGATCCGGACGGTTCGCCCGCTGGCGTCGGATTGGACGATCATCCGGCCAATCTCGTCGATACTGCCGAACTGGCCTAAAGTCCGCACCAGGAATTCCGATTTTCCATATTTGGCGGTGCCGCCGGGGATGTTCAGGTTGCGTCCCTGCAAGGCCGCGGAGATGTCCGATAAACTGATCCCGTAGGCGTCGATCCGGGCCTGGTCGACATCCACCCAGATCTGATGGTCGCGCGCGCCGACCAATTCGACCTTGGAAACGTTGTCCACTTTCAGGATCCCGTCTTTGAGGTCGTCGGCGATCTCGCGCAGGGCGAGTGGCGGATAATCACCGCTGACAACGACCTGGGCGATGGGATTGACCTCCCGCATGTTCAGGCGCACGATGGTGGGATCAAGCGCATCCGCGGGCAGAGTGTTGAGTTTGGTCATCTCGCGGGAAACGAGGTCGTAGGCTTTCTCGGAATTGACGCTGGCGTCAAAGACTACGATGACCATGGAACGGCCTTCCTCGGAATAACTCTGGATGTTGTCGAGGCCCTGCAGATCCGAGAGTTCCGCCTCGACCTTGTTGGTGACCAGCTGTTCAATCTCTTCGGGCGAGACGCCGGGATAGACAGTGATCACCACCACCTGGCCGAAATCGACGGCGGGATACTCCTCGCGGGGGAGGCGCAGCATGCTGGAGATTCCGAGGATCACGACCGCTACCACCAGCAGGTTGATCAGGATCGAGTACTTGATGGATGTTTCGGCAATTTTCATGCGCTTACTTCCTGATCTCCACGCGGGAGCCTTCCTCCAGATTTT
>JAKQNV010000083.1 GCA_029565595.1 Candidatus Cloacimonadota bacterium | reverse complement strand
CCTCCTGGAACAGATATTTTATCATAAGAACATGATTTTACGAACATGGCTTTTCAGGCAAGCCTTTTTTTCGCTGGGGAGAATTTTAGTTGACTGATTCGGCCTCTGTCGAGGTTTGGCCTGAGAGAATATCTTATGTTGCACACCTATCTGAAAGACCGGAAAATCGTCCTTGCCTCCGCCAGTCCGCGGCGCAAGGCGCTGTTTAAAATGCTTGGTCTGGCCCCGCTGGTAATTCCTTCGCGGATCCACGAACCCATTTCTGACGAAGCGCCCTACGTCCAGGCTATGCATCACGCCAAAACAAAGGCCCTGGCCATCGCCGGAAAAATGGATCCGGACACGGTTGTCATAGGTGCGGACACCATCGTCGTACTGGACGGCAGAATCTACGGAAAACCCGAAAGCGCCGGACAGGCCGCGGATTTCTTGCGCGACCTCTCAGGCCGCACCCACAAAGTTTACACGGGCGTTTGCGTTTGCTGGCAGGCCCAATGCGTTTGCCGTTACGAACGCAGCCAGGTGGAATTCGCCACGCTTGGCGACCAGGAGATCCAAACATACATCGCCACCAAAGAACCGCTGGACAAAGCCGGCGCCTATGGCATCCAGGGCTTCGGCTCGCAGTTCGTCAAACGGATCCAGGGTTGCTACTTCAACGTAATGGGATTCCCTATCCATCTGTTTTACAAGATGATAACCGATATGTTCAAATCTAACGCTTTAGATATACCAGATCAGGAGGCTGCCAATGAAACTCTTACATAACGCGCACTTCTATATTGACGGAGGCTTTAACAACATCTTCACCAGCCTGCTTATCGACGGTGACAGGATCGTCAACATCCCGTCCAATCCGCTACCCGGGTTTCCTGACCTGGAAAGGATCGACCTGAAGGGAGCCTATGTCTATCCCGGCTTTATCGACGCCCACACCCACAGTTTTTCCGGAGGCCTCTACCAGGACGGGGTTGACCTTTCCGCCTGCTCCAGCCTGGACGAGATTCTAAACCTGCTGTCCGAAGCGGCCAAACAAGGCGGGGAGATCATCTTCGCCTGGCGCTTCGACGAAGGCAAGATCCGCGAAAAACGCTTCCCGAACGTCAAAGAGCTGGACGCTGTATGTCCGGACAGCAAACTCCTCCTGCGTCGGATCGACGGCCATTCCTGCATTTTAAACTCCAAGGCCCGGCAAAGCGTGACGGGACTTAATTCCCCGGAAGAAGTCCTGACCGGCGCGGATAATGACCATGCTGTGAACTGGCTGCAGGACAGCTGCTCAGAAGAAACGATCCTCAAAGCCTACCACGCCGCTGCCCGCGCCGCTTTGCGGGGAGGTTTCACCCGTATCCACACTATGGTCGGCGATGCCGAACACAGCAACCAGCATTACAAACTGCTGCGCGACCATTTAAACGATTTTCCCGTCGCCTTTGAGCCTTATCCCCAAAGTTTCGATATCCGGGGTGCCCTGGAACTTGGCGCCACCAGGATCGGCGGCTGCATTTTGGCCGACGGCTCTATCGGTTCCCACACAGCCGGCCTCTCAAAAAAATACGCAGATGCGGCCACCTCAGGCAATCTCTACCATTCGGATCTCTTCTGGCGCGAGTTCGCGGCCGAAGCTCACAGCCACGGACTCCAGATCTGCGTGCATTGTATCGGCGACGCCGCGATCAGGCAAATCAACAGTGCCTACGCCCATTTGGACAAAGATGAAGTCCGGGCCAGACGGCACCAGCTCATCCATTGCGAAATGACCCCGGATCCCCTTGTGGCCGAGATCGCCGCCTCCGGTGCAGTTCCCGTGATGCAGCCCGCTTTTGACCTGCTTTGGGGTGGAGACGATGGATTTTACGCGCAAAGGCTGGGTGTGGAACGCGCCCGCCAGATGAACCGTTTTGCTTCTTTCTACAAAGCCGAAGTGCGGATCTGCGGCTCCAGCGATTGGTACGTGACCCCGCTGAACATCGGAATGTCGCTCCACGCGGCGATGAACCACCACAATCAGGATGAAAGGCTGCGGTTCTATGAAGCGATCGAAATGTACACGGATAACAACGCCTGGCTGGCACAGGAACAGAGTGTTCTGGGCAAGATAGCGCCCGGATTTGTCGCCGATCTCAGCGTCATGGACACCGATTTTACCGCGCCTTTCGACTATCAGGCCTCCAAAACTCTATTGATCTTCCGTAACGGAAACATCGTCTATGCCGCCGGTTGAGCCGAATTTCAGCCTAGCGGAAATCGAGAGCATCCTGCAAACGGAGTTGGAAAAACATCCCCAAGCCCGGTTGGCGGACCTTTTCAAACTGCTCAACCAGGCCTGTTACGGGCCGACCCACATGGATCCCGACCCTGAAAAAATTTCCGAAAACCTGCGCGGGGAACTCAAATTTCTGACCCGCAGCGAGGGAATAACCTGGCAGGATTTGGGCTGCGGACAAGGTTTTTACCGCATCAATCTGACTGCGCTGGACAGAGGCGATGAAACCGTCCAAACACTTACAAATAGCATCCTCGCCTCCCGCCTCCAGAACGGCATCGACAGCGAAAAGTGGCGCCAAACCTGGGAAAAGGCGTTGCCGCTCTTATTAATGTACATCAATCCCCTGCCCGAAGAATACGAAATGATCGATACCTGCCTGCACCGGGAACTGCTGCCCAGCCACTCCGAAATCTACAAACGCCTTTACGATCCGCATTACCGCGTGGTTTGGCACGCCGAACGCGTCCGGATCAGTAAAGGAAGCTGACACCACCGGGAGAATATTGACATGAGAGAAGTCCGTGTCCGTTTCGCGCCAAGCCCCACCGGCTTTTTACATCTGGGAGGGCTGCGCACAGCGCTTTACGATTATCTTTTTGCCCGCCACACCGGCGGCACTTTCATCCTCCGCATCGAGGACACCGACCGCTCCAGGATCGTTCCGGGCGCGATCGAAAACCTGATCGGCTCCCTGCACAGGCTGGGCTTGGATATCGACGAAGGCCCGCTCACCGGCGGAGCTTACGGCCCCTACGTGCAATCCGAACGGCTGGAGATCTACCGCTGCGAAGTGCGGCGCCTGCTGGATTCCGGGGACGCCTACCCCTGTTTCTGTTCGCCGGATACATTGGCGCAAATGCGCTCGGAACAGCTGTCCCGGGGCGAATTCGTCAAATACGACCGCCGCTGCCTGCACCTTTCCCGGGAAGAAGTCCAAGCCAGATTGGAACGCGGCGAAGCCCATGTGATCCGTCTCAAAATGCCTGACCAGAGACGTTTCCGCTTCGACGACATCATCCGCGGCCAGGTGGAGATGAACACCTCGCAGTCCGACGACCAGGTTTTACTAAAGTCCGACGGCTTTCCCACCTACCATTTGGCGGCCGTCGTGGACGATCATTACATGAAGATCTCGCATGTGATCAGGGGCGAAGAGTGGCTTTCCAGCACTCCCAAACACCTTTGGCTTTACGAATGCCTGGGTTGGGAGCCGCCCAAGTGGGTGCATCTGCCGCTGATCCTTAATCCTGACCGCAGCAAACTCAGCAAGCGCATGAACGACGTTTCCGTGGAATCTTACCTGGAAAAAGGCTATCTGAAGGAAGCGCTGCTTAATTTCGTAGCGCTCTTGGGCTGGCACGGCGCGGACGACCGCGAGATCTACTCGCTGGAGGAGCTCTGCCGCGAATTTTCGCTGGAGCGCGTCAACAAAGCCGGAGCCGTCTTCGATCTGACCAAACTGGACTGGATGAACGGCATATACCTGCGCAAACTTCCGCTGGATGAGGTAATCCGCCAAGCCTTGCCCTGGTTTGAAAAAGGTGGAATTTCCCTGCCAGATCCGGGCATACTGCGAACGATCGTCACCGCAGCGCGCGAACGCTGTACACTGCTTCCGGAGATCGCCGCCTACAGCAAAATGTTCCTCTCCCCCGCTCCCTTGACAGCAGAAGAGGCGGAAATCCTGGCCTCGCCGCAATCCCAGAGCGTACTGCACTGGTATGTGGAGCATTTGCCGCGCGAAGGTATTTTGGAAAAAGCGGAACTCGACGCCCTGGTCAAGGCCGGAATGGCCGAACTGGGGATCAAGGGCAAGGATTATTACACCCCGTTGCGCAGCGCCTTGCTCCATCAGCCCCACGGACCGGATCTGCCGACCATTTTTGCCATTCTCGGACTTCCCCGCATCCACGAACTGCTGCGGGAGGCATTGCGGAGTTAACTCCGGATACTTTCAAACCTGACACCGCCCTTTCTTGCCGCCCCAGAGCTTCGCGAATACTTCCCCATAACTTCCCGTGGCAGATACGGGAAGTCGGCGGGAAGTTGGAAAGTGGCATTTCACAAGGAAAAAAGGGCGGAGAGGCGGCAGGACTTTCCACAACAAAAAAATACTCCCGAAGAGGCTTCCGGCGAAAATATCGCTTGACAGCGCTCGCTGAAAAAGACTTGGTGGAATCTAGCACCGCAAGGAGGTGTCCGATGAAAAAGTCGCTCTTTTTACTTGTTTTGTTCGCTGTTCCGCTGTTACTGGCAGCCAGGCCGTTCCAAAACACATCCGGAAAGCGCCCCTTCCCGCTTCTGACCAACAACCGGGCCTACCGGTTGACCGAATATACCGATTATTACTACGACGAAGGCTCCTGGGTCCCGATCGAGAAGTACCATTTCTATTATAATCCCATCCACGGCTCCTGGGTCGATTCACTGCGCATCTACGGTTGGGTGGACAATTCGTGGTGGGACAGCCGCTCATACCAGTTCACGCGCAACTCCGCCGGCAAATCGACCGAACGCCGGATGTACAGCATCTATAACGATCAGCACACTTTACAGGAAAAGGTCATCAGCACCTACGACGCACAAAACCGCCTTACGCATACCTATTATTACGACGTCGACGCCAAAACCCTCATCCCGGAAGCCCGCTACCACGTCTTCTATAGCGGCAACAACGTCTCGGCGCTCTACGAATGGGGCTATACCGGAACCGAAGATTATTTTGACAAAAACACTTACCAGACCGACGCCCAAGGCCGGGTGACAGTTTCGACCTGGCAAGTCTGTTCCGATTCGCTCAGCTGGGTGAACGACGAAAAAGCCGATGTCGCTTATGATCCCGACGACACGAGCACCGCCGCGGATTTTGAGTATTACCTTTACAAATACCTGAATGAGTGGATCTGGGAATACAATTTCTTCTGGGGCATGATGTCCGAAGAGATTTACAGCACCTACGACGGAGCGGCCTGGGTTTATGACAACCGGAACACCTTCACTTGGGACGCCGGGAACCAATTGACCGATGTTTATTGGTCCACCTGGAGCGCCCCGTCCTGGGTGGCTCAAAGCTGGTACAGCTATTATTACTCAAGCGGAAACATCTCGGAAATGATCGAACAGGACAACTACACCGGAAACTGGGAGGATAGCTATAAAGCCGATTATTCTTGGGAAACCTTCACCGACGCGGATGATCCGCTCAATCCGCCGCTGGCCAACCTGAAGGTCAAACTGTGGCCACAACCCTTCTCCGGCAGCGTGAATGTCACTGTGGACAGCGCCAAAAGCGAACCTGTGGAAATCGGCATCTACGACCTTAAAGGCCGGAAACTGATCGGCTACACGGTTCCCCAGGGCGAAAACCTGATTTGGAACGGTAAGGACGCAAATGGCCAGGACTGCTCCAGCGGAGTCTATCTGGTCAAAGCGGTCGCTGGCGGAGCCAGTGCCACTGGCAGGATCGTCAGGTTAAAATAACACTTCCTGGCCCGATCACCCGACCGAGACCACTTCCTTAACCTCGGGCAATTCCTCTTTGATGATGCGTTCGATGCCCGCTTTGAGGGTGAGCGTCGCCATCGGACAACCGTTGCACGCGCCTTTGAGGCGAACTTCGACCACGTTGTCCTCACGGATATTGACCAGTTCCACATCTCCCCCATCGGCTTGAATGGCGGGGCGTATTTTGTCGAGTATTGATTCCAGGGTTTCTTTGTTGATCATGTTTCTTTCCTTGTTTGCAAGTATCCTTTTAGCCATATACTAACAAAAAAAGCGCGTGAGGCAAATCCCACGCGCTTGATAGTTGATGGGTATGTAACCGTGTATTACAGCTTGTAAGTGATGCCGAGTTTGAGGCCGGAAACGGTTCCGCCGCCGGCTTCGATCTGCGCGCCAAGTTTATCCGTAAAGAAATATCTGGCGCCTGCCTGACCGGCGAAATACAGGCCCGAGCCATACGACAGGCCCTCGTGGTTGGCCGACCAAATGGTGTAGCCGAGGCTGAGGCCGGCATAGGTGTCGACCTTGCTGGGCATGTTGATCAGTTCCCCGAAGTGCCAGTTGCCGTTGACGGAAATCCCGATAATGGAGTATTTATAGTAATTGCTGTAGTTCCAATGCCGGTAGGAAAGTTCTCCGCCGGCGGTAATGTTGCCAAGGTTGCCTTCAAGATCGTAAACACCATAATCCGCACCGACGTAAATCGGGACACCCCAGCCGGAAACACCAAAGCCGGCATTGACCTGCATCTTGCCTTTTTCAAGGCGCGCTTGGGCGAAGACCGCGGTGATCGCAATCAACAGAACGAGCACTACAAGAAGTTTCTTCATCTTTGTTTGTCCTTTGTTTTTTTACTCGATCGGCTCATCCGCAGAATCTGTCCGATCCGGGGAAGCGCCGTCTGTGCGCATCTTGACTGAGGGTTGTTTTGACGTCAAGTAATAAAATGCGGGAATGATGACCAGCGTCAAAAATGTCGAGACGAGCAGACCGCCGATGCTGACGATTCCCATCGGCATCCTGATCTCTTTTCCGGAGGCTCCGACACCCAATGCCATCGGCAGCATTCCGATCACGATGGCCAGGGTGCTCATGATGATGGGCTTGAGTTTGGCTTCGCCGGCCTGCATGAGCGCGTCGTGCGGGCTGACGCCTTCCCGACGCTTGATGTTGGCGTAATCTAAAAGCAGGATCGCGTTGTTGACCACAATTCCCACCAACATCACGATGGAGATCATGGAAATGATGTTGAGCGTCTGGCCGGTGAGCAGCAAAGCGAAAATCACCCCGATCAGCGCCAGCGGCACCGTTCCCATGATAAAGACCGGCTGGATCAAGCTTTCCAGGATCGCTGCTAGCAGCATGTAGGTGAGAAGGACAGCCAGGATAAAGGTGCGGACCATGTCTTTCACCGTTTCCGACAGCACCTGGGCATCGCCTCCCCAAACGAGTTTGTACCCTTCGGGATACTTGTATCCCTCCATCTTTTTATTAATGGCGGAGATTATGTCGCCCATGTTACCGCCCTCGGCCACGTCGCCGGTCACGACCACCGTCTTGAAACGGTCGCGGTGGATGACCTTGTTCGTCCCGGGTCCGAAACTGACGTCCGCGAGTTGCGATAGCAAATAGGACTGGCCGAAGACGACCACGCTCAAGTTGCTGATCTTGTCGGGGCTGTCAACCGCTTCGTCTGCAAGGGAAAGTTTGATGTCGTACTGGTTGTCCGCCTCGTGATACTGGGTGGAAACCATGCCTTCGACGGAAGCGCGCAAAGCCAGGGCCAGGTCGTAAACGGTGGCTCCGACAGCCGCCATTTCAGCGCGGTTGGGAACGACGGTCAGTTCCGACCTTCCACTGCGGGTGCTGGTATCCAGATTGATGAGGCCGGGAACGTCTGCGATGCGTTTGACGACATCGTTTTTGACCTGTTCCAGGCGTTCATTGCTCTGGCCCTGTAGATAGAACTCGATCGGCGAACTATCGCCCATCATCGAAGATTGCGAACTGACCTTGATCTTGGCGTTGGGAACATCGGCCAGTTCCTTGGTCAGGATGTCGCCCAATTCGCGCGAGGAGAGTTTGCGCTGTTTCAGATCTACCAACTGGACCGTGGAGGAAGCGATATTGGTCCCGGTGTCCACGTATCCGGACGATCCGAGGTTGGTGATCACGTGTTTGATCTCCTTATGGCGTCCCAAGCGTTCGTTGATGGCAGTAAAGACCCTTGCCGTTTGGTCCAGATTGTAGCCTTGGGGCAGTTCGACCGTGATAGTCAAAGTTCCCTGGTCCATGGCCGGAAAGAGTTCCAGGCCCACGATCCTCACCAGCGCGAAACTGACTATCAGCAGCAGGACTGTGGCCAGAATGATGTTCCGACTGTGTTTCTTCGAACTGAGCACGCTACCGAGGAAGCGTTTGTAAAAGCGGGAAAAGCGGTCGAAAACACGGTCGAAGGCCAAGCCAAACCTGTTGTCGTGCTTACCTGCGGGTATGATTCGCGCTGCCAGCATCGGAGTAACCGAAAAGGCCGTGATCAACGAAAAGATCGTGGCAAAAGTCACCGTGAGGGCAAATTCCCTAAAGAACTGACCGACCATGGAGGTCATGGAAGCGATGGGGATGAACACCACGATGTTTGTCAGAGTGCTGGCCAGCACGGCGATGGCGATCTCGGAAGTGCCTCTGGCCGAAGCTTCGCGCCGCGTGTTGCCCATGTCCCTGTGGCGGAAAATATTCTCGATCACCACCACTGAGTTGGAGACCAGAATGCCCACAGACGTGGTGATCCCGATCAGGGTCATCATGTTGAAACTGAAGCCCGCGATCTGCAAAAAGAGCAGGGTGGAAATGATCGAGATGGGCATGGAAAGCGCCACGATGATGGTGGAACGGATGTCGTGTAAAAAGAGCAGCAGGATCAATCCGGTGAGCAGGATGCCCATCCAGATGTTGCTGAAGGTGTCGTTGACGGTGTCCTTGATGAAAGTGGATTCGTCGCGGATGATATCCAAACTGGCCCCCGCGGGAAGATCATCCCGGATCCCGGGCAGAGCTTTGTTCAACTCCTTGGAGATCTGCACCACATTGCCGTCGGAAGCGTTGGTAATAGATATCCGGACGATATTATCCTGCAGTTTTTTCTTGGCGACATCGAAGAAGATCGCCCGCGACCGCACTTCTTCGTAACTGTCTTTGATCTCGGCCAGGTCGCGTAATTTCTTGACCCCGCCGGCCGTGGGGATGTCCGCCTCTTCGATCTTTTCCACGCTGTCAAACTGGCCTTTAAGCCGGACTGAATACTCCTGCGTGCCGCGTTTGAAGTTTCCCGCCGGCATGTCCATGTTTTGCGCGGCCAGGATCTGCATCAGTTGGGCCAGCGAAATCTTGTTTTCGAAAACTACCTGGTCCTTGAGCCGGACCTCGATCTGGCGCTTGTTTCCGCCGGTAAGTCCAACCTGCGCCACGCCGTCGATCTGCTGGAACCGGTCCTTCAACTTGTTTTCCGCCAGGTCGTAAAGGGCGCGGCCATCCATATTTCCGGTCAGGACAATGTCCATGAAGGGGAAGGTATTGATATTTAGTTTTTGGATGACGGGCTTGTCCACGTCGGCAGGCAAATCGCGGATGATCGCGTCCACCAGATCCTTGATCTCCTGGTTGGCGATGTCGATATTCTTGCCCATTTTGAACGCCACCATGATGATACTGACATTTTCCAGCGAATACGACTGCGTGTAGTCCATCTTGCTGACAGTGGCGATGGCATCCTCGATCTTTTTCGTGACCTGGGTTTCCACCTCGCTGGGACCGGCACCGGGATAGACCGTCTGTATTACCACGTAAGGAATGTTGACGTCCGGCATCAGGTTCAGCGGTAAATTGAAATAGGCCAGGACGCCGAAAACGACGAACACGAGGATCGCCATCGATACCAGGACGGGACGCTCGATCGACAAATCTGAGAGGAACATGGCGGCTTCCTTATTCGACGACGCGGATGAGCGCTTTGTCGCTGAGCAAATTGAGGCCTTCGACGATTAGGGCGTCGCCTGCCGAAAGCCCTTCCACAACCTCGTATTGGAGCTGGTTGTCCAGGCCGGGGGTGATCTGGCGCTTCACCGCGTGGTTGTTTTCATTGACCCAGACGTACTTTTTGTCGTTCTCGGTCAAGATGTTTTCTCTGGCCACGACGATCACATCGGGCTTGGAATTGATGATCAGCCTGATTTGGGCGATGGAACCGAATTTGATGCTGTTATTGGCCGCGGGGAAAGTGACTTCCACAGGGACGGCTTTGGAATTGGGATCCAGGGCCAGCGAGATCCGGCTGATCCTGCCTTGCAGAGCCTGATCCTGCCAGGTGGCGGTGGCCGCAGTTCCCACGCGGAGTTTGGAGATGTCTTTATCCGGCACCATCAGTTTGGCCTTGAAGCCGTTGGTGGTGGATACGGTAAAGAGATCCTGGCCGGGATAGCACTTATCACCTGGGCTGACCATCAGATTGGTGATGACGCCGCTGATGGGAGCGCGGACGTTGATCATCTTGTCGCTGGCTTCCAGATTGGCTTTAGCGACCTTGTAGCCGGTTTCCAGATTGTCCAGATCCTGTTGGGAGATCGCGCCTTGCGTGAGCAGGTTTTTCATCCTGTCAAATGCCGTCTTGGCGGCGTTGAAGGCCGTGATGGCCTGTTGGAACTGGGCAGCTGGGGTATCGGTGGGAAAGGTCAATATTAATTGCCCTGCGCTGACGCGGTCTCCGACCTTGGCCCTGATCCCCGTGACGATGTCGCTCACCATGGATTGGGCAGTGGATTCCTCGCGTCCGCCCAAAGCCGCGTTGTAAGCCAGTTCCTGGGTAAAGGTAGAGGGTTCCACAATCTGGACGCGGACAGGGATGCCCTGTTCTTTCTGGATCTGTTCCATGTTTTTGCCGGCGACGTTCTTTTTGCCGCAAGCGCTCAGCAGCAGGATCAAGCAGATACCGGCCGTAAATATTGTCTTCTTCATTATGTGCTCCGTTATAAAATGATGCCGATGGATTTCTGAAGTTCCCGCGTGGCGGAGATCACTTCATTGATGGCTTGGTAATATTGCAGTTTGATCGCCGAAAGGGTGGTCTGGGCGTCGAAAACCTCGAGCTGGATTCCCACCTGGTTCTCATAGCGGACTTGGGCCAGATGCAGGCTGCGCTCAGCCATCTGGATGTTCTCGGTCTGGACGCGGTAGTTTTCCTCCGCGTTGCGCAATTTCTGGTAATTTTGCGTGATCTCCAGGCGGATCAGATCTTCATATTCCTGCTGCTGGAGTTTGGTGTAAAGATAGTCATGTTGCGCGGCGCGACGTTTGGCAGTGTTGGAAAGCCCGGTGAACAGCGGTAGGGAAAGTCCGATCCCCACGCTGTAACTGGTACCGAAGTCATCGCCTTCGATCGCAAAATCGTCAGCTGCGGTGTAAAGCGCCGCACTGGCCTGCAGGCCGACATTGGGCAGGTAATTCGCTTTTTCCGCTTTCCATTTGAGCTGGGAAATCTCGGTGGCGATGTCCGCCAATTCCAGTTCCAGGCGATGCCCGAGGCCCTGCTGGATGGCGTCTTCGAGGGTTATTTCCACTTTGGGGGGAAGGGTGAATTCCCCCTCGGGAGTGACGGTTTCATCAGAACTGCCAATTTGTTGGCGGAAGGCCGCCAGAGCCAGATCGCGGGTGTTTTGGGCCTGCAGCAGTTGGGGATCCAGTTTGGCCACAGCCAGCCTGGCCTGCAGCAGGTCAAATTCTGAAACCAAGCCTTCCCGGTTGAAGGCCTCCACCTGCACCAGATGCTGCCTGGCGGTGTTCAACCCCTCGCTCTGGACCTGCACCAGCTTTTCCGCCATCAGGCAGCCGTAAAACAACTGCGTGGTTTTCAGCACCACGTCCTGCTCGACCAGTTGGCAGTTCAGCCGCTGAATGGAGCGGTACCTGTCCACGGCCTTGATGCCGTTGATCAGTTTGCCTCCGGAAAAGAGGATCTGGTCAAATTGCAACGCCAGAGCCAGCGATCCCTCATCCAGCGTTGAGGAAGGTATCAATCCGTTGTACAAACCGTTCATGGCACCGGCCAGGTATTGGTCATTGGCTGTGGCCAGGGAATCCAACCCCTGTGAAAAATCCATCCCTGGAAAAATGGACGAATCGGGCAGATAGGTCCTGGCGAGTTTATAACCGCCGTTCAGGGTCAGGTGCGGCAGCAGGTTGCCGCGGACGTCGTAGTAGGTCTGGTCAGCTTTCAGGATCTGCTCCCTGGCCATGAGCAGCGTCTTGTTGTTTTCCCTGGCCAGGGCGATGCTCTCGTCCAGGCCGATCGCCCCGACCGAAGCCAGCAGCGTGCCCAGCAGCAGTAAAAGCATGATTTTCTTCATTTGTTCTTCCTCTTGGGAATGGCTTTGTTCTTGTTAGCGGCAGGCTCGTCCTTCATGACGATGCCGTATAATATCAGATCGATGATCAGGTCATGATCGCGCTCGATGCGTTCCACGAGCCGCCGTTTATCTCCGGGATCGGTCCAGGTGTCGCCCATTAAAAACCAGTCGTTGACCAAGGCGCTGAACCTTTCGGAGTCGATCCGGGGATTGATGATGCCGCTCGCCTTGCCCTGGTCCAGGATCCCCGCCAGCAGGGCATTCATCCGGCTGCGGTAATCGGCCCTGTTTTCCTCCAGTTTCTGAAAGTAGGCGCCGGGAATCTGGTGCATGGCCTCGGCCAGGATGGGCATGTTTTCGTAAATGTATTTCAAAGGCAGGCGCAGAAAGCGGGAAAGTTTCTCCCCAAAGCTAGGCGCGGCCGCGATCGAGGACGCCAGATTGGAAAATAGTTCCTCCGCCTTGACTCGTATCGCTTCCAAGAAGATGTCCTCCTTGCTGGGAAAGTAATAATAGATGGTGGCTTTGGTGATCTGCGCGCCACGCGCGATATCCTCCAGCGAGGTCTTCATGAAACCATAGCGGACAAACAGCTCTGTGGCCGATCTCAGGATGCGGTCTTTGGTCTTGTTCTCATTTGGCATATTGCGTCTCTCAAATTAATATTCGCTGTGGCACAACGTGTTGCCGATATCATTCTCAACTATTCTACCCATTTGTCCGAAGCGGTAGAATCGTCAAGCAGAATCTTCACATCTCCGGCCAAAAAGTATATGTTTGCCAGACTCGCCCCGAAATCGGGAGCGCATGCTTCTGACTTGCCTCCTGCCGAGTTCCTGCCAATCCGGCGCGAACTCGAAGGGTTGTCAGCAAGTAGTTACAGTGCGGAAAAACAGGGGAAGCAGCGCAGAGCTTCTATGGTAAAAAGCAAATTAGCCCGTAAATTGGAATATACTTTGCTTCAATAACCGGCATTAAATCGATAAACATGGAAAGTTGGCGATTATGAAACACTTACTCGGCATCCTCCTGATCCTGGCGCTGGGCGTAGGCTTGGCTGCCACAGTGATTTACAACTACACTTTGGACACACCCACCGTAAAAAACGACGGCAGTTACAGCACCGTAAAACTGGGCGGCGGGCAAAGCTACGGCCAACCCGGCCAGCCAGATTTGCCCTGGATCGGCACCAAACTGCTGCTCCCAACCGGCGAGCAGGCTCAATCGATCCAAATCAAATTCAGCAGCCCGCAAACCATGCAAGTTGAGAAACCTGTCGCGCCGCTGCAGCCGCAGTATCCGCTTTCTTGGGAGCAGACAGAGCCTCCCGTGGGACCCGATCCCCAGATCTACTCAAGCGCGCAGCCTTTTCCGCAGACAGCGCACAACGGCGTCAATACCCAGTTTTTGGCCGGGCATCCGATCAATTTTACGGCCATCTGCCCCTTTTCCTACTCACCCCTGACCGGCGAACTGGTGTTCTTCCATAATGTCCGCGTCGAAGTGGAAACCCAGCCCTCGCCGCAAGCCCAGGCCGCGCTGAGCCTACTCAAACAGGACGCTTTTACCGCTCAATACCTGACGCGCAGCGTGGACAACACAGACCAGATTCCCCGCTACGAAACGCGCACCGAAGGCATCGAGTACCTGATCATTTACGATTCCGCCAAACTCGCCCAGTGGCAACCTCTGGCGGATCTCTATACGGCTCGCGGTTACAATGTCTTCATGAAACCCGTCCAGGAGATCACCGCGCAATTTACCGGAGTTGACACCCAGGAAAAGATCCGCAACTACATCATCAGCATCTATACAGGCAATTCGCTCCGCCACGTCCTGCTGGCCGCTGATACCGATGTCATTCCGCACCGCGGGTTTTACGTTAACATGGGCAACGGCGGCGAGACCGATGCCGACATCCCCGCGGACATGTATTACAGTTGTTTGGACGGCAACTGGAACACAGACGGAGACAACTATTGGGGCGAGACTTACGAATCTGACCTGGCCCCCGAACTTTCCATCGGCCGGTTTTGCTACAATTCCGACGCCGAGATCGCCAACTTTATCAATAAAACGAGTATGTACCTGAATCAGCCGGTGGTCAGCGAGATCACTTCCGCCCTCTTCGCCGGAGAATGGCTTTGGGACGGCCCGACCTGGGGCGGCGACTATATGGACGAAATGATCGGCGGCAGTTCAGCCCACGGCTATACGACCGTCGGAGTGCCCACCACTTGGGACATTGCCACACTTTATGACCGAACTTTCGGTTACTCGGATGCCTGGGACGGAACCCAGTTGCGCCCGCTGCTCAGCGAAGGACCGAACTTCGTCAACCACCTTGGCCATTCCAACACCACCTATTGCATGCGGATGTCCAACAACCAGGTCACGTCCACGACCATCACCAATAACGGCACCAACCACAATTTCTCGGTGTATTTCACCCAGGGTTGCTACGCCGGCGCCTTTGACAACCGCGAAACGAGTGCGGGGCAATACACAACCGACTGCATCACGGAAAAATTCACCAGCATCAGCACCGCTGCCGTTGCGATGATCGCCCATTCCCGTTACGGCTGGGGCATGCAGGGTTCCACGGACGGCGCTTCGCAATACATCCACCGCCAGTACATGGACGCCGTGTTTGGAGAAAACATAAACGAACTCGGCTACACCCTCGCCGACAGCAAAATAGACAATATCCCGTTTATCCAGAACTCCGCCGTTATGTACTGGGTTTCGTACGAGACCAACCTGATCGGAGATCCCGGATTGCTGGTCTGGAGCGCAACTCCACAGCAGATGATGGTCCAAATGCCCGCCTATTGGACGGTTGGACTGAACAACTACCAGATCCAGACCAACGCGCCTTTTGCCAACCTGCGCGCCAAATCCGGCGACGAAATCATCTTCGAAGCGGATGCCGACGCCACCGGCCTGATCAACGTTACGCTGTTGAACACCCTCATTCCCGGCAACCTTGACCTCTATATTGTCGCTCCGAATTTCTATGCCTACCATTCGCAAGTCACGGTCCAGGCCAGCAACATGCCCTATATCGTGGCCACCCATGTGGATTTCCTAGACGCCGACGGGCTTTACCACACCGGCGAACAGGTCGAAATGAACGTTACGATCAAAAACGTCGGCCTGGTCAATCAAACCGGCCCCGGCTCGATCAGCCTGGTCAGCAATTCGCCCAACATCAATGTGATGTCCAACGACTGCAGTTTCAATGCTCTGGCTGCTTCTGATTCGACCACGATCAACGGCTTCTTCCGCATCCGCATCGCCGGCAATTTTGCCGACCACAGCCTGGCCTTCATGAATTTCGTCACTGTGTTCGACGGTTACACCGCGTCCACACCGGCCGTCCTGATGCTCAATTCTCCCGAACTCAGCCTGGATACCTACGCGGTGGTCAACGACACTCCGCTGGTGATGCCGGGCGACACTCCCTCCGTCAACCTGATCGTGGAAAACACGGGCTCCGGAAACGCCTACAATCCAATGCTGCTCCTTTTCTGCGACGCCCCGGGAGTGACACTTTCCTCCTACGAGGTGGCCCTTACTCCCATCGGCCACGACAGCCTGATTAATTACGACAACGCCTTCAGCGTCCAGATCCCTTCAAACGCGCAGATAGGCGGAACCGTCTTCATCACCTACATGCTCGGCGCCGAGAACGGCAACACGCTGGAAGGCAGTTTCGTGATCTACGTCGGACTCCAGAATTACACCTACGAATCTGACATGAGCGGATGGACAACCTACGCTCCAAATACCAATTTCGTCAACCAGTGGCACCGCGAAAACGCCCGCAACCATACCTCCAACGGATCCTGGTCCATGAAGTTCGGTGGCCAGGGAACCTCCGACTACTCCGGCAGCGCTTACGGAGCCTTGGAAAGCCCGGAAATCACACTGGGCCTGAACGCGCAACTGATCTTCTACCACTGGATGGACGCTGAAACCCATTCCAATCCTCTATACGCCTGGGACGGCGGCATGGTGGAAATTTCCGTCGACAACGGACCCTGGACCCAGATCACTCCGGTTGGCGGGTATCCTTACCGTACCTACTCCAATCCTGCCTCGCCTTTCCCTGCCAACACCAACGTTTATTCCGGCACCTTCGACTGGACGCAGGCGGTTTTCGATCTGTCCAACTACTCCGGCACTGCAAAATTCCGCTTCCTATTCGGTTCGGACGGTTATGTGAGCGGCGAAGGTTGGTACGTTGACGACTTGCACGTGGAAGGCGATTATTCCGACGATGGCGAGATGGTTTCGCAGACAGTCAGGTTTGACCTCCACGAGGCCTATCCCAATCCCTTCAATCCTTCCACCACGCTGAGTTTTGACCTTCCAACCGCAGCGCCGGTGCGACTTGACATTTACAACGTGAAAGGCCAGTTGGTCCGCACATTGGTGAACGGCGACCTTCCCAAAGGCTCTCACAAAGTGATCTGGAACGGCGACGACGCTTCCGGACGCACGGTGGCCAGCGGCGTTTATTTATATCGCCTGCAAAGCGGAGACAAGGTCCTGACCAGCAAGATGATGCTGATGAAATAAAGGCTGTTGCCGGAATCCGGCGAATACAGCGAACCAGGGCGGTTCAAAGCGCCGGATTCAGGACTAAAGTGATGCAGATAACCAGAAACACCCGCCTGCTGGTGCTCACGGGAGCGGGGATCAGCGCCGAATCGGGGATTAGCACATTCCGCGATAAAGGCGGCCTTTGGGAAAACCATCGGATGGAAGATGTGGCGACCCCGGAAGCCTTTGCCCGCGATCCCCGGATGGTGTGGCGTTTCTACAAAGCCCGCTACGAACATTCGCTGCAGGCAAAGCCCAATCCCGCGCATTTTGCGCTGGTGGATCTGGAAAAGCAACTGGACCGCAATTTCCACCTCATCACCCAAAATATCGACAATCTCCACACCTTGGCCGGAAACAGGGATCCGATCGAAATGCACGGCTCGCTACGAAGGTGTTTCTGCACCGGATGCGACGCACATTACGCCATGGAGGAAATCGATCTGGAGCCCGAGATTCCGCTCTGTGCGGCTTGCGGAGCTCCGCTGCGCCCGGATGTGGTGTGGTTCGGGGAGATGCCCTACCATTTGGACCGCATTGATAGCCTGCTCAAGAACTGCGACGTTTTCCTGCTCGTGGGAACCAGCGGCGTGGTCTATCCCGCGGCCGGTTTTGTGATGACCGCCAAATACCTTGGAGCCCACACTCTGGCGATTAATCCCGATGCTTCCAGCAAAACCGAAGCCATCGACGAATTCCATCTCGGCAAAGCCGGGGAAGTCCTGCCCCGCCTGGTCCGGGAATGGTTTCCCTAAAAGGCCTGTAAAGATATAAACCCTTCCCGGAGCCCGGCCGATACGGCTTTCCTGGACTCAGGGAAGGGTTTTTTATTTCTGGATGTAGATAGGTTTTTTCCGGAGTCCGTGCGCGTTGCGGGACTCCAGTATGTGGTTCAGGCAGTTATCCTTGTGCCGGTTTTGCCGGCGAAGGCATCCACGATCCTTTCGATCGAAGTGATCAGCACCTCTTTGCCGCCGCGTTCGATGAAGTCTATCGCGGCCTTGATCTTCGGACCCATGCTTCCCGCGGGGAACTGCTTTTCGTCGTAGTGTTTCCTGGCTTCGGCGACGGTCAGCCGGTCCAGGTCGCGCTGCGTGGGTTTGCCATAATCGACGGCCACTTTGTCAACTCCGGTCAGGATCACGAAGAGATCGGCTTCGATGTTCAGGGCCAGCAGGGCACTGGCAAAATCCTTGTCGATCACTGCGTCCACACCTTCATAAATTCCGTTTTCTTCGATATAAATGGGAATTCCCCCGCCACCGACGGCGATTACGATCTCGCCCCGCTGGACAAGTTCTTTGATGGTCGCGGCCGGAACGATTTCCTGGGGCAACGGCGAAGGAACCACGCGCCGGAATCCTTTGCCGGCATCTTCCCGGAGGGTCCATCCCAGCGAGTTTTTCAGGTGTTCCGCCTGTTCCGCTGAATAATAGGTGCTGCCCACGAATTTGGTGGGATGCAGCATGCTGGGATCGTTTTTATCCACCACCACCTGCGAGATGATGGTGATCACCTGTTTTTCGATGCCGCTCAAATGCAGGCGGTTCTGGAGGCTTTGCTCGATCATGTAGCCCATCGTGCCTTCCGTCGCGGCGTTCAAGACTCCGAGCGGCAAAGGCGCGATGCCCTCGTTTTCACCGGCTTCCTGCTGGCGGAGCAGGTTTCCCACCTGCGGACCGTTGCCATGGGTGATCGCCAGCTTGTAGCCCTGGCGGATTAATTCTACTATACCGCTCAGGGATTCGCGGGTGTTGGCAAATTGCTGGGTGATGGTGCCCTTTTCTCCGGCCTTGATGATGGCATTGCCGCCCAGGGCGAGAACTGCGGTCTTGGTCATATCTTCCTCGTTCAGTCTGTAAAATGCATGGGGCGAATTATTCATCCGCCCCATTTCTCTATGTGTTCTGCTTAGGTCTTCAGTAGTTTTTTAAAACGTCGGCGATGCTGGGCTTGCCGATCTCCTGCAAGTCGTAGCTGACCTGGCAGGCGGGATGTTTGATCTTGACCAGGCGGCGCAAGTCGATCGGCGTGGCGATCACGACGGCGTCGCACTCGGTGGAATTGATGGTCTTTTCCAGGTCTTTGATCTGCTGATCGCTGTAACCCATGGCGGGAAGCAGGATGCCGATGTCGGGGTATTTTTCGAAGGTCTCTTCGATCTCGCCCACGGCCCATTCGCGCGGATCGACCAGCTCGGCGCAGCCGTATTTTTCGGCGGCGATGACGCCGGCTCCGTAGGTCATTTCACCATGCGTGAGCGTCGGGCCGTCTTCCACGACCAGCACGCGTTTTCCGGTGATGATCTCAGGCTTGTCGACTGTCAGTGGCGAAGCGGCGTCGATGATCTGTGCGCGGGGATTGATCTCGCGGATGTTGGCACGGACTTCGTTGATGTCGTCAAGGTCGGCGCTGTCGATCTTGTTGATCACGACCACGTCGGCCAGGTGGAGATTGGTCTCGCCAGGATAATAGCTGACTTCGTCGCCGGGGCGATGGGGATCCGTGACCACGATGTTCAACTGTTTGTCGGAGCAATAGAAGGGGATGTCGTTGTTGCCGCCGTCCCAAATGATCACGTCGGCTTCTTTTTCGGCCTCGCGGACGATCGCTTCATAATCCACTCCGGCGTAGATCACGCTGTTCATCATGATGTGCGGCTCGTATTCTTCCATCTCTTCGATGGTGCAGTTGTGCAGTTCCAGGTCCTTGAGTTCGGCGAAGCGCTGGACTTTTTGTTTCACGAGGTCGCCGTAGGGCATCGGATGGCGGATGGAAACCACTTTCAGGCCTTTGGCCTTGAGGGCTTTGATGACCGCGCGGGTGGTCTGGGATTTACCGCAGCCAGTGCGGACAGCGCAGACGGTGACCAGCGGTTTGGAGGTTTTTACCATGGTATTGCGCGCGCCCATCAGCATGAAATCGGCGCCAGTGGCATTGACCAGGGAGGCTTTATGCATCACCACTTCGTGGGGTTGGTCGCTATAGGCAAACACGACCAGATCCACGTTATGTTTTTGGATAAGATCTTTCAGTTCGGCTTCCGGATGGATCTCGATCCCATTCGGATAAAGGCTACCGGCCAGTTCGGCGGGGTATTTCTTGTCGTCGATTCCGGGGATCTGGGTGGCGGTGAAGGCCACGACTTCATAATCCTCGTTGCCACGGAAGAAGACGTTAAAATTATGGAAGTCCCTTCCTGCCGCGCCCATGATGATCACTCTGCGTTTCATTGACTTACTCCTTGTTTGATATGGATTTATATTATATGGAGCAGGCTTTTGGCGGCATTGTTTAAGTCAAGCTAAAAAAATCCCGGCCACTCCGCGCGGCAGAAGATATCGCTTGACGAAATAGCGAGGCTTGGGCGCTTGGTTTTCAGATGCCAAAACGAAATTCAAGGAACCGTCTATGCGCAGGATGATTTTTTTGTTGCTGGCCATTTTGGCCTGCGCGATCGGATTGCGCGCAGCTGAAGCGGATTCTCTGGATTTCAAGCTCCTGGCGGCAGAAACCTATTCTCTGGATATGTTTTATTCGTCAGAGCTGCAACGCATGTATGTGCAATTGGATTTTGACATCCCCAAAAGCGCACTCAGCCCGGATTACCGCTATGGGGCGTTTCTGGATGCCGACGCGGTATTCCAGTCCATCGAGGTGGCTGGTAATTACGAGAACCATTACCGGGTGAAAAACCTGGAACCGGAAAACTTCGCTCCACCGCAGCCCCAGGCCGCCTGGCTGGATGAAAAAGCACCCGCGCGTTTCTTCGGTTTACCGCTTGGGGATTGGCAAAGTTTGCCGCAAAAAGTGCATTTTCGATTTTGGTATTACACGAGCGTGGATCCTTTCACCACCGACTCCAGAGGCGTCGCTTCGACGGGCCTCGAGCCGGATAGGTTCTGGTATCCCCGCAATACCGGCGCGGCCAGCACGGTGCAGCTTAAACTGACCACGACGCCGTATATGGTTTTGCGTATCGGCGAAAACAGCGTCACGCGCACCGACAGCCAGTATTCACGAGTCCACGAGACCACCTTCACGGAAAACCCCGCGGAGCCCGTGGCCCTGCGTTTGATCAGAGACTAAAGCTAAATTAGCTCAGTTGGTAGAGCAGCTGATTCGTAATCAGCAGGTCGGGGGTTCGAGTCCCCCATTTAGCTCCAGAATAAACAAACCCGATCCCAAGCAGCGATGATATCGAGGGATCGGGCTTTTTTCATTTTCCGCCGGGGGTTGGGACTGGATTTGACCCTGGCAGAGGCCAGAACAATCCAATTGGACCTCTAATCCACTCCCACACTGAGTTACGGGCCACTCCACCCCCTTTTCACCATCGTTCCGCCCTCAGGCGCCGGCGTTAATCAAGTCTTGGGCAAGCCTTAATCAAGCGTTAACAATTAAGGCTTGATTAAGGCTTGACTAAGAAGTGATAAACGCTTGCAAGCGAGGATGGTTAAAGGGTGAAAAAACTTTTGGGATGCGGGATTGGATGATATGAAGTATGTATCCAGGTTGACGGGACGCCTGCAAAATCGGTCCGGATAGCCACCGATCCCTGTCCCGGCGCGGACAGATCCCTATTTCAGGTTGGCCAGCATGAATTGGCGCTGCTCAAAGGCGGCGCGATGAAAATGGATCCATTTTTGGCCGCTCTCGCCTTTGTAGGTGAAGGATCCCCCCGAGTTCTGGCGCAGCGCTTCCCTTTCCCAGGCTTGGGCTTTGTAATCGAAAGAGATTTCGGGAAAGTTTTTGCTGAAAGTTTTTTGCCAGTCGGTCTTGCCGGATTTCGCAGCTAAATTTGGCAATTCGCCGGATAGCATTTTGACCATTTGCGTGGAGATGGAGGGCCAATCGGTGGCGAAACCGGTAAAATCCCGCAGCAGTGCGAAGGTTTTCTCGGCGGCAAGAGTGAAGCGGGCCACGTTGTCCAGCATCACCGCCAGGCCGCGTCCGTTCAGATAATAAGCGACGATCCCGATCTTGTCCGGCAGGTCGCCGAGCAGGCCGTGGCCGATATGGTAGCCGATGAAGCCGACCAATTGGCCGATTAACTGGGTTTCGTTGAGGCGGACCCTTTCTGCATCCAGGATGTCGGTGGCGTCGTTGTCCAGCTTATTGTTGCGTCCCGAAAAACCCTGATGCGCGAATGAATCCTCGTAACCGTGCAACGCGATGCCGAGTTTGATGAGCGCGAGTTGGCGGAAAAGCGGATTGCCCGCGGAACTGGACAGCTTTTCCAGCGCGATTTTGACCATCGTGTGAGCCAGGGGCGCTCCGGGGATCGTGAGATATTTGTAGTGTCGGCGGGTGGAATCCCAGGCTTCCGGTATGAAATGAAACGGCATCAGGATTTTGCGCCGGATGCCGGTAAAACCGTAAAGGATGTTGGTAATGCCTTTATGAGCGGTGCAGGTGGGATCAAAAACGCCGTCCGACATCCGTTCGTATTCAGGTGGCGGCAGGTTTTTCACCTTCATCGGCGTGTGCCGGTTGGCGTCATCGACCTGCTGGCAGGCAAATGCTATGGTCTGCGCATCAGCCGGCGCGAAACCAGCTTTCTCGGCCAAAACCCGCGTCACGTAATAATGGAAACTGATGTTCATGAGCTATATCCAAATGGAAAAAGCACGCTGTCTGATCTATTCTGCTTTTCCCTACTGAAAAAATAAGCGCCCCGCGCCGCTTTGCCACTTATTTGCGTTTGTAAAACATTGTGCCGGTCAACGGACGCGGCCGGCACATTTCAGTTGACAGAAGGCTTGTCCGGGAAAGTAATGTTTTTTTCGAATCAGATAAGAACAAGGACAGAAAGCGATACCGATGAAAACCAATAACACTCAGAAACTGCGGCGCGTCGCGCAAGGAGCCTGTTTAGCCTTGGGCGCGGGCTTTTTGGAATTGGTGATCCTCGGCGGCAAATATGTGATCCACCAGGCTTGCCCCTATGCCGTGGTCTGTTTTGGACTCAGCGGCAGCAATTTCATCCGTTTGGGAAACAATCTCCTCGCCTTGGCCATAATCGTCGGTTTCGCGATCCTGATCTACACCATGTTCTTCGGCAGGCGTTTTTGCGCCTGGGTTTGTCCCCTGGGCTCGATTCAGGAGGCGATCTATTCCCTGCGCGAAAAAAAATACCGGATCAATCACCGGACACCATATTACGTGGAACGCAAACTGGCTTGGGTGAAATATTTCGTCCTGACCGCGACCGCAACACTGGTCGTTTTGGGCTTGCGCTATCTGTATTTTCGCCTCTGCCCCCTGTACGCGCTGTCCCAATTGCCGCGCCTGGCCTGGCCGGGTTTGGTTTTATTCGGATTGATCGTTTTTAAGGCATTTTTCGCTGACCGCCAGTGGTGCCGCTATCTCTGCCCTTACGCGGCTTTGATGAACATCTTTCAACGGCTCGGAGATTTGATCGGGATCCGGCGCAGAAAAGTGAAACGCAACCTGGAACGCTGCACCGACTGCGGTGTCTGCAATCTCTATTGCCCGATGGACATCAATATCGCGGAAAGCGAATACGTGAACAATCCCAATTGCATCCATTGCGGCCTGTGCGCCCAAGCCTGCCCGAAACCGGGCGCCTATTGCGAGGAACGCGAATGCGAAAAATAACCGCTGCAGCCGTCATCGTCCTACTGCTGGGCATTGTCTGCCTGCAGATCCTATCAGCTCTGAACATCTTTCCCAAATGCGGCTGGGTGAAAGTCTGCCCCGTGGACGCCATCACGATGAACAAAGGCAAGGCTGTGATCGACGCAACCAAATGCATCGGCTGCCGGCGCTGCGTTGCCGGTTCCGGCGCACCCTACCGTTCTACAGCTGCGGCGCCTTTACCTGTGACGGCCGTCGGGGCGAAAGAACAAGCTATCGTCCCAGTTCAGAAACCGGTTGCCAAAATCGCTGCTGAAACCGCCGTCAAAAGCGCTCCCGCCGGCACAGTTGCTCAAACCGCCACGCCGGCACCCGCCACCAAAAAGAAAGGCACTTACAAGACCGATCCCGCCGTGTGCATCGGCTGCGGATTATGCACGATCTACTGCCCCGCACAGGCGATCACCATGGTTGGCGACAAGGCCGTGATCGATCCTGACAAATGCACCAATTGCGGAATCTGTAAAAACGGCACCGGCGAGGAATTCCGCGGCTGCCCGGTCGGGGCAATTTCCAGTCCCTGAAACCAAGCTCAGCCTGATTTTTCCGGCTTCCAATCAAAATCCATCCAGATAGCGGTTGACCAAATTACCGCCTGCCCAAAAATGTGGAAAAAAACTAAAAACATATATGGAGGAATACCATGCGAAAGACCGTTGTTGTGAGCGCCAAACGTACTCCCATCGGTAATTTTGGAGGAGTGTTCAAAGACATTTCCGCCGTCCAGTTGGGCGTGGAAGTGATGAAAGCCATTTTCGCCGAAACTGGCGTCAAAGGCGAACAGATCGACGAAGTGATCCTGGGTAACGTCTGCGGAGCCGGACACGGGCAAAATATCGCCCGCCAGGTCGCGATCAAAAGCGGAATCCCGGATTTCGTTCCCGCCTACGTTGTGAACAAGGTTTGCGGCTCGGGCATGAAAGCTGTCGCCCTTGGCGCGCTGATGATCGGCGCCGGGGAAGCGGAAATCGTAGTTGCCGGCGGCACCGAAAACATGAGCCAGATCCCCTACGCCTCGATGGACACGCGCTGGGGCTCAAAAATGGGTAACAAGGAATTGGTCGATCTCATGATCCGGGACGGCCTGAGCGATATTTTCAACGATTGCCACATGGGTATCACCGCGGAAAATCTGGCAGTAAAACACTCGATCAGCCGCGAGGAACAGGATCTGTTTTCCACGGCCAGCCAGAATAAAACCGAAGCCGCGATGTCCAGCGGACGTTTCAAGGACGAGATCGTCCCCATCATCATCCCGCAACGCAAAGGCGATCCGCTCGTGATCGACAATGACGAAATGCCGCGTAAAGGGGTGACCGCGGAAAGCCTCGCCAAGCTGCGCCCCGCCTTCAAATCCGACGGCACCGTCACAGCTGCCAATTCATCCGGAATCAACGACGGAGCCGCGATGTTATTAATGATGAGCGAAGACAAGGCCAAAGAACTTGGTTTGCCCGTCCTGGCTACATTCGCGGACAGCGCCTCCGCCGGAGTGGATCCCGCCATCATGGGTTACGGTCCGGTCCCGGCCATCGCCAGAGTCCTGAAAAAATCCGGCTGGTCGCTCGCTGAGGTCGAACTGGCCGAACTCAACGAAGCTTTCGCAGCGCAATCGCTCGCGGTCCTGAAGGGCTTGGAACTGGAAGGACTGGGAAAACTCGATCCTTCCATCATCAACGTCAACGGCGGAGCCATCGCGCTTGGCCACCCGATCGGAGCCAGCGGCGCCCGCATCATCGTTTCGCTGTTGTACGAAATGCGCAAACGCCAGGTCCACAAAGGGCTGGCCTCGCTCTGCATCGGCGGCGGCATGGGCATCGCCACGCTGTGGACGACGTGAGGTAACCAGATGGCAGAACACTTGAAACTCGATAAAAGCATGGCTATGTTCGCCGAGGCGCAAACCCTCGTCCCAGGTGGCGTCGCCGGCATACGCAGGCCGTACAACTTCGTCCAGGGCGAATATCCGATCTTCTTCGACAAAGGGAAGGGCGGGCGCATCCGCGACGTGGACGGAAATGAATACATAGATTACCTTTGCGCCTATGGGCCGATCATCATCGGCTACTGCGAAGAGGAGATCGACAACGCCGTGATCGAGCAGATCCGCCAGAAAGGCTTCTGCTTTTCGCTCACGCAGCCGATGCAAAACGACCTGGTGCGCAAAATGCAGGAACTCATCCCCTGCTGCGACATGGCCGCGATCGTAAAAACCGGCAGTGACGCCACCACGATCGCCATCCGGGTTGCCCGCGCCTACACGGGCAAAGTGAAAATCGCCCGCTGCGGCTACCACGGCTGGCACGATTAGTGCGTCGAGGTCAAGGGCGGAATTCCCGAAAAGTTGTATGAAGACGTGATCGAATTCCACTACAACGATCTCGATGAGTTGGAAGACATTTTAAAAAAGAACGCCAACGATATGGCCGGCATCATCGTCACGCCTGTCGGACATCCTCTGGGCGCGGACGTGCAGATGCCCAAACCGGGATACCTGGAAGGCGTCCGCAAACTGGCCGACAAATACGGCTGCGTCCTCATTTTTGACGAGATCCGCAGCGGCTTTCGCTGCCACATCGGCGGCGCGCAGGCACTGTTTGGAGTCACTCCCGATCTCTCAACTTTCGGCAAGGCCATGGCCAACGGCTACGCTATCGCAGCCTTGGTCGGAAAGCGCGAAGTGATGAGCGTCCTGGCCGACAAGGTGTTCCTTTCCTCCACCTTTTTCCCGAACAGCGATGCCCAAATTGCCGCACTGAAAACCATCGAGATCCTGCAACGCGACAAGGTGCTGGATGTCGTGGCCGAAAAGGGCAGGAAATTCGCGTCCGAAGTCGAAAAAGTTGTGGCAGATTCCGGGATCCCGGCCCGTTTCAGCGGCGCGCCCTGGATGCCCTTCATCACATTCCCCAAGGACGAGACCGGCCTCTACAAGCGCCTGCGGACGGAGTTTTACACCCAGCTGATACGGCGCGGGGTGTTCCTGCAACCCTATCACCATGGTTACATCTGCTATCGTCATACGGACGAAGATCTGGCCTTCACGGTCCAGGCGATCAAAGACTCCCTGGCCGAGTTGAAAAGCCTGGCCTAAACAAATAGACGTATAATTGCGGACTGCCCGGAATGGCGGCTTTTTGACAAGCTGCGTTCCGGGTGGCCCAATTTCGAGGTAAAATGGCCAAGTACATTTTTGTCATGGGTGGCGTGCTTTCCTCTCTGGGCAAGGGAATTGCCACCGCGTCGATCGGTTTGCTTCTTAAATCCATGGGCTACAGGGTCATCACCCAAAAATTCGATCCCTACTTGAATGTGGATCCCGGCACTATGAGCCCGTTTCAGCACGGCGAAGTTTTCGTGACCGACGACGGCGCGGAGACCGACCTCGACCTCGGCCACTACGAGCGTTTCGTGGATGAAGCCCTCACCAAAGACAGCAGCTGTTCCGCCGGCCAGATCTACGAAAGCGTGCTCCAGAACGAAAGGAAGGGCGTTTATCTGGGCAAGACGGTGCAAGTGATCCCGCATGTCACGGACGAGATCAAACGCCGCATCCGCAAGCGGGACAAGGATTACGACATCATCATCACCGAGATTGGCGGCACGATCGGCGACATCGAAAGTTTGCCCTTTTTGGAGGCGGTGCGCCAATTGCGGCTGGATCTGGGTTTGCAGAACACGCTTTACATCATGCTCACTTACATACCATATATCCGCGCCGCGGGCGAGCTGAAAACCAAACCGTCCCAGCACAGCGCTTATAAACTCCGGGAAATTGGGATCCAGCCAGAAATCCTGCTCTGCCGCTCGGAAAAACCCTTCGAGGACGATATTTACGCCAAGATCGCGCTTTTCACCAACGTTCCCCGCTCTCAGGTGATCAACGCCATCGATGTGAAAAGCGTTTACGAAGTGCCGATGACCTTCAAAAATGCCAATTTGCACAAGATCATCTGCCAGCACTTCAATTTGGAGTGCCGTCCCTTGCGGATGAACGCCTGGAGCAGGTTTCTGGCCAACAGTGAAAACACTGCGGGCAAGGTCACCATCGCCGTTTGCGGAAAATACGTGCGCCACCAGGACGCCTATAAAAGCGTCGGCGAGGCCTTGGTACACGCGGCGGCTTTTCACAAACTGAAGTTGCAGTTGAAATGGGTTGATAGCGAACGCTCGTTCACTCCGGCCATTCTGGACCGCGAACTGAAAGACGTGGACGGAATTTTGGTCCCCGGCGGATTCGGAGTCCGGGGCATCGAAGGAAAGATCTCCATCGCCGAATATGCCCGCACACACAAGATCCCGTACCTCGGTCTCTGTCTGGGCATGCAAGTCGCAGTGATCGAATTCGCGCGCCACATTTGCCACCTGAAAGAAGCCAACAGTTCGGAATTCGCGTCGCTAACTCCGTATCCGGTGATCCATCTGATGGAGGAACAGCTGTACAAGAAAATGGTGGGCGGCACAATGCGCCTGGGCGCTTTCCCCTGCAAATTAAAATTCGGCAGTTTGGCCCGCAAGGCCTATGGATCTGCCAATATCAGCGAAAGGCACCGCCACCGTTATGAATTCAACAACGACTACCGCAAGCAACTGACCGCGAAGGGCCTCCAACTGACGGGCTTTTCGCCGGACGAAATGCTGGTGGAGATCGTGGAGATCCCCGAGCATCCATTTTTCATTGGCGTGCAGTTCCATCCGGAATTCAAGTCCCGGCCCAACAAGACCCATCCCCTGTTCCGGGAATTTCTCCAGGCCGCACATGCTGTCGCGGATAAAAGGACCTGATTTCAAGAGACTTTTCGGGCTCGCAGCTTACGGAACAAGTGATTTGCCGCACCCGTATTGTGAGCGATGCGGAGCTGCGATTTTAGCCTACGTGGAGAGAAGTCGCTCAAGCGCTATGACTGAGAGGATTAGCTGAGCATGAAGAAGCTGAAACGTACACGCGGCCTGGCTTTCAAGATAGTGTCGTTTCTGGCCGGGGTCGTCTTCATCGTGATCATCATCGCGACCATCATTTCCCGGCAGTTGGTTTACCGGATCATGCTCAGCAACGCCCGCGAGTCGATAGGTTATTTGGCCGGCGAAAAAGCCCAACTGATCGATCGCTACGTCGCCAAAGCGATGGCTTTGAACAACAATTTGCAGGATGTTTTGGAACACGGCGGCTACAGCGGCCAACAGGTGGATTTCTTTATCCGCGAGCTGTTACACAGCAATCCCGAGCTGGTTTCTGTCTATATGGCTTACGAGGACGGCGATATACAGATCAACAGCCACTACCTGCTCGACCGGGGCAGCATTAAACTGATGGAAAACAGTGATCAGAAAGTCAGGGACAAGGATTGGTACAGCATCCCTTACACCTCGCAAAAGCCCCATTGGTCGGAGCCCTGGTTTGATTCCGGCGGTTCGGGACGGGTCGTTTGCTCGTATTCCCTCCCTTTATACGTGAAGGGAGCTCCGCATGGCATCCTCAGGATGGACATTCCGGTGGCAAATCTGCAAAAAATCATTGTTTCCATCAGAGCAAAAAAGACCGGATATGCCTGCCTGCTAAGCCGCAACGGTACATTTATCGCGCATCCCGCCGATTCGTTGGTCATGCGCTACAACGTTGTCGACATCGCTGATATGACGCACGATGAAAAGCTGCGTGCAGTCGGAAATAGCATCATGCGCGGCGAAACGGCTTTTCTGAGGCTGAAGCAAGCCATGCTGGAGAAAAAGGTTTGGATCTACTACAGGCCCCTGATATCCAATGGCTGGCGCCTGGTAATCATCGTTCCTGACGCCGAAGTTTTCGCTGATCTGCGCGCCCTGACCAGATCGAACATTTTCGAATCGTTGTTCATCCTGCTGCTTGTCGCGATGGGATTGTATCTCCTTACACGGGCCATTCGCAAACCAGTGCAGGAATTGGTGGCCGCGACGAAGATCCTGGGCCGCGGCGATTTCGATACGCCTTTGCCTGAAGCTGTCGGATCCTACGAATCGGAATTGCTGGCCCAAGCTTTTCAGCGTATGCAGCTTTCCCTGAAAGACTACGTGCAAAACCTGCAACAGGTGACCGCAGACAAAAACCGCATGCTGGCGGAGCTGCAATTTGCCTCGCAGGTCCAGCGCAGGCTAATCCCCGCCAATGTAACCGAAATAGACGAAAACGCCGTTGTCTCGGCTTTCGGGATTTTGGAACCGGCGGGTGAGATCGGCGGCGATCTCTTTGACTACTTCTGGATCGACGAAAACCATTTTTGCTTTGCCATTGCGGATGTCGTCGGCAAAGGCGTCGCCGCAGCCATGACCATGACGATGGCCACCACATTCATCCGCAGGGAAGCCGCTGTGGCAGTCCAGCCGCCAGAAATCCTGGGCCGGCTGAATTCCTTTCTTGCCGCGCACAATCTGGAATCCGATTTTGTCACCATGATCCTGGGAATTCTGGATACCAGAACCGGATCACTGATCTTTTCCAACGCCGGCCACGTTCCGCTTTATTTGCTTTCCAAAGGGCGCGGGGTCAGTAAATTCAGCACAACGCACGCCACCGCGCTGGGCTTCTTCGAAAACATCAGGATCGGCTCTGAAAACGTGCAACTGGCTCCCGGCGACGAAATAGTCTTGGTTACCGATGGAATCAGCGATACGATGAACGAACAAGAGGAAATATTCGGCACGGACAGGCTGGTGGATATCCTGGAAAATCTTCCCAATCCCAGTCCTGAAACCGCGGCGCAGGCCATTTTCTCGGAAGTGCGCGCCTTTGCCGATCCAGCTGGCCAAACAGACGACATAACAATTCTCGTCATCGAATACATCAAAGCGGGCAGCAGTTGATCCGGCAATCCAACCGGTTTACGTAGATTTTTCCAGCTTATTCTAAACTCTATCCCTCTGACTTTTGTTCCTATAATTCCTTTTTACTTCAAAATGGGTTCACATTGAGCCTATAAGTTCCCTGTCTGGAGCATCTCTGCTTATACTCTGGGAATAGTCTGGAGGAAGAAGAGAGGGATCAATGAAGGCCGAGATTGGCCTGGATCAGATCACGAATATGGTCGGCAAGGGCGTTTTTATCCCTGTAGAGAGGATTATCGGGCTTGATTGGCGTCAGGATGCGTATTTTCACCCTGGCACCGTGGATTTTGCTGTCCGTCCCCATGATACGCCAGGTTCCGTCGATGGCGAAAGGAACGATCGTCGCACCGGCCATGGTGGCAAGTTTCAGGCTTCCGATTCGGAAGGGCCGCATATCCGGACCTCCGCTCCTTCCCCCTTCCGGAAAAATCGCCAACGGAAAACCTTCCCTGATGATTTTGGCGCTGCGCTGGAAAGATCGCATGGCCTGGCGCGCGTCCCCACGGTCGATAAACATGCACGGCAACTGGCTCATCCACTGGCTAAGAACGGGAATGCGGAAAAGTTCCTTTTTGGCGATGAATCCCACCGGGCGTCCAATCCAGCCGACAAAAGAAGGAATGTCGAACAGGCTTTGGTGATTGCCGATAAAGCAGATATTTTCGCCATTTGGAATCAACTCCCGGCCTTCAAAACTGATTTTCGTTCCAGTCGAGGAAACCGTGATCCGGCCCCACAGCGCGGCCACCATATTCACCAAACGGCGATAGGCTTTTTTTCTGAGGAAAGGTTTAGCCAAAAGCAGCAAAGGCAGGACCAGCAGTGTCGCCAGCATCAAGATCACAAAGAACATTTTCCAGAGCAGTGTGGTGAGGATATTCAGCATGGCCGGCCCCGTTATTTAACTTTTTTTCACCCATTCGGTGTAAATATCGTGCAGGGACGTGATCCAGGCTCCCCGCGCCAAAGCGTGCCGCAAAATGCTCCAATAAACTCCTGACCAAAAAGGATAGTCGATGGGGTCGAAGCTCGTGTTGTGCCAAAGCAAGGAAAGATGCGACTGATATTTATCGGCCAGGTTGATCAGGCGTCCGATGGAACGTTTGGCCGCCGCGGGATTGAGGTTCATCGCCTTTTTTGAATACAGCGTCGTGTCCATCACGATCAACGGAATTTCCAGCACGCGGAAGGGACGGTTTTGTTCGATGTTGAAAGGGAAAAAGGGAAAAGAGATCCCGGCCCGGAAGCCGACATTTTCCCAATAACCGAGTGTGGAATCATATTCGATCCCCGCGTCCTCCAATAGCTGGAAGCTTTGCTGGTAGTCGAAATTCAGGTAATGCGAGCGATAACCGGTGACCTTGAACCCGATCGAGCTGAGCCGGTCCATTTCAATTTTTAACGCGTTCGGATCGTAGGCGGATTCAGGGCTGCCGTGCAATCCGACCTCCGCCTGGCCCAGATCAGCCAGCAGGTATTTCTGGATCTTCGCGTCGGAAATGTAGTTCTGGCGGACATCTTCGTAATCATCCTTGCCAAAAAGGAACCATGTGGAGTCGACTTCCAATTTGCGTTCCCTGTTCAGGATCCAACGGGCCTGGCGGTGGGGATTGTGGATCAGGTTTTTGTGCAGGGTGTGGCCTAAAATCTTGTAGGTGGCAGTGACCGGACGTTTGAAGAACGAATGCAGGTTGTAGCGGAACACCTCGGTTTTTTGCCCCGCCGACCAGTAGTCCCAGTAGTCGATGTCGTGCGAAAGCGAGACGCAGAAACGCCGCGAGCCATGCCAAGAAATCTCGCGGATGAACTGTGGCAGGTAATTTCCCATCGCGAAAAGGAGCATCTGGCAATAAACATCGACGACCGGAACCTCCGTGAAATCCCATCTGTACTGCAGCGACTGGCGAAAATCCACGCGGCCGCGGCGCTGGCCATGGAAGCCGAGAATATATTCATGCCAGCAGGAAAGGAAATAAAAACCGCTGGCGACGATGTCCTTACGGATGACAACTTTTTCCGGATTGAACGAGAAAATCGCGCCAGGTTGCGAAAACAGGAAGGGTATGTATTCCTTTTTGAACAGGCAGAAATTTACCTGGTCCAAAGGGTACAATTCCCGCTGGGTAAAGAACTCCGCAGTGTGCTCGTCGTAATGGATCTTTATGGGGTAATCCCTTCCCGTTTGCGGTCCGTAATACAGGTGCGCGCCCTCGTAATGCTTGCCGTAAACGAACATCGGATTCAGCCGCAGCACATAGCAGTAGGTGCGCAAAACGAATTCCGCCTTGGGCAGGTAATCCGCCGGCAAATTCAGTAGAATGACGATGTTGGGATATTTATCCACTTCAGCCCGGAATCAGGATTTCTGGCTGTCTTTGGCCAGGTTCTGTTTATTGCCTTTGTTTTGCGGTTGGCCCGGCAGCAGGATCAGGTCCAGCACCTCATGCACATTGTCCACAAAGGTGAATTCCATGTCCGCTAAAATATCGGGAGGAAAATCCGCCAGGGATTCCTTGTTTTCCCGCGGCAGGATCAGCTTGCGGATTCCGGCGCGTTTGGCAGCCAGCATTTTTTCCTTGAGCCCGCCGATCTCCAGGACCTTTCCCGTCAGGGTAACCTCGCCGGTCATGGCGATATCGTGTTTGACCTTCCGGTTCGTGAAGAGCGAGGCCAGCGCCGTAGTCAGCGTGACACCCGCGGAAGGCCCGTCTTTGGGAACTCCACCGGAGGGCAAATGGATGTGGATGTCGTATTTTTCGAATTCCTTGGGATCGATCTTGTATTTCTGGTAATTTGCTTTTAGATAGCTGACCGCGATGCGGGCCGATTCTTTCATCACTTCGCCCAACAGGCCGGTGACAATGATCGCTCCCTTGCCCGGCATGCGGATGGCCTCGCAGACCAGGATCTCCCCGCCGTAGCCGGTCCAGGCGACACCTGTGGCGACGCCGATCTCCGGTTTGCGGCTGGCGATCTCGAGCGAAAATTTCCGCGTGCCCAAAAAGTCTTTTACGTTCTTGTCCGTGATGATCCAATTTTGCTGTTTGCCGTCCGCCACCGCTCGCGCGATCTTGCGGAAGACCGATCCGATGCGACGTTGGAGGTTGCGTACTCCGGTTTCGCGCACGTAATAGCGGATGAGTTCCTGCAAAGCTGATTTGTGGAAAGTGATCTTCTGTGCGGAAAGGCCGTTGGCGTCCTGTTCCTTTGGAATGAGGTAATGTTTGGCGATCTCTATCTTGTCGTTCTCAAGATAGCTGGTGAACTCGATGATCTCCATCCTGTCTCGCAGAGCGGGCGGGATGGTATCCAAGCTGTTCGCTGTGGTGATGAACATCACTTCCGAAAGGTCGAAAGCCAGATTCAGGTAGTTGTCCATGAAGCTGTGGTTTTGCTCCGGATCAAGCACTTCTAAAAGCGCTGAGGCCGGATCGCCGCGGAAATCGCGACCGAGTTTGTCGATCTCGTCCAGCATGAAAACCGGATTCGCGGTTCCCTGGCGCTTGATCTCCATGATGATCTTGCCTGGCATGGCGCCGATGTAGGTGCGACGATGGCCGCGGATCTCGGCCTCGTCGTGGATCCCGCCCAATGACAGGCGGATGAATTTACGTTTCATGGCGCGAGCGACCGATTGGCCGATCGAGGTCTTACCGGTGCCGGGAGGGCCTACGAAACAAAGGATCGGGCCCTTGAGCGAACCTTTGAGTTTCTTTACCGCGATGTACTCCAGCACCCGTTCCTTGGGCTTTTCCAGGCCGTAGTGATCGTGGGTGAGGATCTGTTCGATCTTTTTCAGGTCCAGCCTGTCTTTGCTGTAAGTGCGCCAGGGCAGATTGACAATCCAGTCCAGGTAATTGCGCACCACCGCGTATTCGCTGGCGGCAGGCTGCATCGTGGCCAGGCGCTCCAATTCCTCAAAAGCCACTTCCTCCACATAATCCGGCAGCTTGTTTTTCTGGATCAGATCCTTCCATTTGAGGATCTCTTTGCTGACTTCGTCGCTTTCGCCCAATTCCTTGCGGATGGCGTCCATCTGCTCACGCAGGTAGTAGCGGCGCTGGTCTTCGCTCATCTCCAGCTGGATGTTGCTGCGGATGTGGTTTTCGACGCGCATCTGCTTGATCATTTCGGCCAGGCAGTTGTTGAGGTATTTGAAGCGCTTTTTCAGATCCACTGTTTCCAACAGGATCTGACGGTCCTCGATCTGCAGGTCGAGGTTTCCGGCGATGATGTCGGCAACGCGGCCGGCCTGTTTGATGTTGCTCAGGCCGGAGATCATTTCGGTGCTGAGGATGGTGCTTTCCGAAGCGATCTTTTCCATCAGCTCAATGGCGACCGTGCGATACGCATGGATCTCGGTGTCTTCGCTGGTCTGTTCGGTGATGCTTTCGACGTCCACCATGATAAAGGGTTCGCGCTGGACCGCCTTTTGCAGCCTGATGCGCGAGGTTCCCTGCAAGAGCAGGCTGATCGAGCCGTCCTGGTTGCGCAGCATCCTGAGAATGGTCACCGAAGTGCCGATCTCGTGCAGGCCCAGATCGTTGGAATTTTGTTTTGTCTTGTCCAGGAAAAACGCGATCGTCTTATCCTGGGCCAGGGCGTGGTCGATGACGAGTTTGGATTCGTTGTCTGTGACCACCAGCGGCATCAGCAGGTAGGGAAACATCACCACGTTGTTTATGTGCAGGACCGGCAGGGTTCTGGGGATCCGGTTGCTTTGTTCGTCCATTAATTACTCTCCTATGTCAGTTTGAAAAGCCTATATGGCGTGAAATGTTTTGTATTCAATGTTCATCGCCCTGCGGCAAGGCTCAGGCGATGATCAAAAACAGGATCATGTTCAATATGCCGATAAGCAAGTTGATGGCCGCGACGGCTATCAGCAACGGCTTGTAGACGTATTGGCGAAAATACTTGTAGAAAAACTCGATGCCGAACTTCTCGTCGAATTCGTCGATGCGGTTTTCGACCTGCCATTGCTCGATGAAATGGGGCACAGTCTTGCGCAGGACCTTGGAAGCCAGATCCCGCACGACGTTGGCCATGGTGTCGTGGATCTTTTTCTTGACGCCACCGGGCAGCAGGGCCCAGCCATCGACGAATTCCGTCTTCGACCAGGCGGCCTGCCAGACCTGCTCCTCCCATTTGTTCAAATAGCCGTTTTTGATGCTGCGGTCGGTGGCCTGGCGCAGGTAATCCTGCAGCATGTCGCGGGCTTTGGTGAAAAGCCATTCGCGCTTGCGGACCAAAAAACCGGGCGTAAGGGGATTGCGCATCCCAAAGATCTTGCGCTGCTTGGGGTTGAAGAGGAACCACTTGATCGAATAAATGAGCAGCGTGCCCAAGGCAATATTCCAGACGATGAAAAGCAGGGATTTCAGGAACAGCATCACAGCCTCCCGGGATTTTTTATTGTGGATTTATACGCCATTCAGGATATGCCCCATTTTTTTCTTCTTCGTTTTCAGGTAACTCAGGTTGGTCTCCCGTGGCGGCACTTCGATGGAAAGCCGTTCCACGATCTCCAGGCCGTAACCTTGCAGGCCGACTATTTTCTTGGGATTGTTGGTCAGCAGTTTTATCTTCTTCAATCCAAGGTCTTTGAGGATCTGGGCGCCGATGCCGTAATCACGCAGGTCGGCGGGAAATCCCAAGTCGAGGTTCGCTTCCACGGTGTCTTTTCCCATGTCCTGGAGATGATAAGCGCGCAGTTTATTCAGGAGCCCGATGCCCCTTCCTTCCTGGCGCATGTAGAGGATAACGCCTCTCCCCTCTTTGGAAATCAGTTCAAAGGATTTTTTCAACTGCTCGCCGCAGTCGCAGCGCAAAGAGTGCAAGGCGTCGCCGGTCAGGCATTCCGAATGGACGCGCACCAGGACTGGCTCGCTTTTGCGGATCTCGCCCAAAACCAGCGCCAGATGGTATTCGTCGGACACGGTGCTGACATAGGTGTAAATGTCGAAATCTCCGTATGGTGTGGGTAATTTGGCGCGGGACACGCATTCCACGAGTTTTTCCTTTTGCCGGCGATGGCGGATCAGGTCGGCGATGGTGACTATCTTCAATCCATGCTTGCGGGCGAAGGGGATAAGGTCGTCCAATCTGGCCATTTCACCGTCTTCGCGGATGATCTCGCAGATCGCTCCGACTGGGGCGCGTCCGGCGAGTTTGGCCAGATCGACCGCCGCCTCGGTGTGGCCAGCTCTTTTTAAAACGCCGCCTTTTTCGGCCAACAGGGGAAAAATATGCCCGGGACGCATGAAATCGGAGGCCTTGCTTGCCGGCCGGGCCAGGGCTTTGATCGTCTTTGCGCGTTCACCGGCGGAAATTCCAGTGGTCGTCCCTTCTTTCACATCCACGGAAATGGTGAATTTCGTGCCGTGGCGATCCGTGTTTTCCTTCGTCATCAAAGGGATTTCCAGCCTTTGCAGGACCTCTGCCTCCATCGGAACGCAGAGCAAACCTTTGGCATGGGTGATCATGAAATTCACCTGTGCGGTGGTGATCGCGTCAGCGGCCATCAGCAAGTCGCCTTCGTTTTCGCGGTTCTCGTCATCGACGACGATCAGCATTCCGCCCGCGGCGATGATCCTGATCGCCTCGTCGATGCTGCTGAAAGCGTCTTTATCATGTTTATCGGTCATTTTACCACTCATTGTTTTGTGCCAGCATCAGGTTTATTTCCCGGTTGTCGGTGTCAATTCCAAAATTCTGGTCCAGCCAGTTCAAAGCGTAAAGAAAATCCTCCGGCAGGGGAGCCCTGACGTCCAGTTCCTTGCCACTGAAGGGATGCGTGAATTGCAGGCGCCAGGAATGCAAGGCCTGCCGCAGCAAATGCGTGGTGAGCAGTTCCGTGACCTTGCGCTTCATGTTTTCCGGCACGATCGCGTGTACCTGGCGGCGGGTGTTGTAGAGCAAATCGCCCAAAAGCGGAAAATTGCGGTGCGCGAAATGCACCCTGATCTGGTGCATCCGGCCGGTCTCGAGATTGATCTTGACCAGGGCGAAAAAGTGGTAGTACTTGATAACCTTGTAGGTCGTCAGAGCCCAGCGGCCTTCCTCGGAAACGCACATCTTACGCGGATTGCTGATGCTGCGCGAGATGTTGGTTTCGATGCTGTCTTCGGGCGGATCGGGAATTCCGCAAGTGACTGCCAGATAGGTTTTATGGATCTCCCGCCGGGAAAACATTTCGCTGAGCGCACTTTGCGCCGCATCGTTCTTGGCGATGATCATCAAACCGGAAGTCCCGCGATCCAAGCGATGCACGATGCCGGGACGGTTTTGCTCCCGGCCGCTGGAAAGTTCGTTTCCCCAGTGATGGACCATGGCATTGACCAAAGTCCCATCCGCGTTGCCATAACCAGGATGCACGATCATGCCGGGAGCTTTGTTGATGACGGCCAGATCCTTGTCTTCATAAACGATGTCCAGGGGAATGTCCTGGGGCACCACTTCCAAAGGCTGCAACTCGGGTAGTGAGATATCCACCTCGTCGCCTCCGTGCAGCACGTAGCTTTTCTTGACGGGGATCTTGTTGACGAGGATGCGGTCTTCTTCGATCAAGCCTTCAATGAAGGTGCGGCTGTAGAGCTCCTGGATCCGCATTTCCGTAAGGTATTTGTCGAGACGCAGCGGTTCCTCCCGGTCGAAGATCACTTTTATTTTATTGGGCATTCTCGATGTAGTTGATGATGAAAACTCCGCCCGTGGCCAGGCCTTTGCGGTTGCGGACGATCGAGCCGTTGATCACCGCCTGGCGCTGGTAGCCGATGTCGGGGATCTTTTCGTTGACCAGGATGTTGCCGTAGCGCAGGGCATTGGAGATCTTGTTGAAGATCTTTTGGTCGAAGTCGGATTTGAACAGCACTTCGTTGATGTTCACCTCTTCGGTGATGGCGGGATAGCGGCGGCGCATGGCGTCGTTGCAATATTTGATCTCGCCGTTGGCCAGGGTGATGATCGTTTCCTGGGGCAAAAGATTGATCAGCAGCTGCAGTCTCTGGTGGTGCTCAAAGATCTTGTCCGCTTTGGATTGGTCAAAGCGCTGCAGGACGTTGAGCATTTTTTGCAGGTTGTGCAGCAGATCCTGGATGTCTTTGTCCCCTTCGTAGGCTTTGGGATCGATATTGACCTGGTAGTTTCCATGCGAGATCTCGTTGATCAGTTTGTTGACCTCGCCCAGCGACTTTTTGATCCGGACCGGGATGAAGTTGTAAACTACCACAGCGATCACGAAGACGACAAACACAAAAACAATGATGATGGTATTCAGGTCGCCGACCAGGGAAGGCAGATCTTTGGCGCTGCCGGCCACAACCAATAGCAGCAGCGATTCGATCAGCATCAGGCCCAAAATGATGGTCACCAGAAGATGGTATTGCGATTTTATCGATCTTTTCATGGTCAGTCCTTCTGAGCGGAGGTGTCGTAGATAAGTTTGTCGATATTGGCCTTTTTGCCCATCAGGATGAGCACGTCGCCTTCGTTCACGATATCGTTGGCGCCCGGCATGTCG
>JAKQNV010000068.1 GCA_029565595.1 Candidatus Cloacimonadota bacterium | reverse complement strand
TGCCCAGAGCCAGTTGCCGTCGGGATCGAGTTTGGCGACGAACATGTCAAATTGTCCCACAGAGGTGACTGAGTGGGTTCCAAAGGTCGCCGTACCCGCGAAATAACCGCTCACAAAGATGTTTCCGCTGCTGTCACGGGCGATGGCCCAGCCCTGGTCACCGTCCGCTCCACCGCCCCGGACCACCCAGACATAATTGCCCGCGTTGTCAGTTTTCGCAACGAAGACGTCCTGCGTTCCGGCGGAAGTAATTGTGAATGAGCCAAAATATGCCGTACCCTGGAAACTGCCGGTCGTGTAGCTGTTGCCGGCTGGGTCGGCGCAGATCTCACTGCAATAATCATTGACAGTACCGCCGCCGCTGACTGCCCATTCCCAAGCCGAAGTTTGGGCCACAAGTGCGAGGATCGCGCCGAGTAAAAGAAAAATTAGCGTTGCTTGCTTCATTTGACATCTCCTTCCATATTAATGTATATAGAGTTGTGCGCTTCTGCGGTGTCGGCGACGCCGGAAACAGCGCATTATTTGTTACCTTTTGTCCCTTCGTTTATCTGTGTCAAGTGATTTATTAGTTGATTTCGCCTGAACGTGGATTGGGGTTGAAAATAGCCGTATATCGGGTCGGTGCCGTGAAAATCAGGATAGCAAAGTGAAGCAGCTAGTTTTGCCTGATTTAGACTTCAATATCCTGGCGGAAAAAGACGGGGAGATGGATTCCAGGGGGCTGTGTTCGACAATGACGATTCCCTTATTCGCTAGCAGATCCCTCTGGAAGATGAGATCCAGAGTAGGATTGACGAGGTTTTTGGCGTAAGGGGGATCGAGGAAGATCAGGTCCCACGCGGCGTCAGCGTCCTTGAGAAAGCTTTCCGCCCGCTTGCGCCAGACATGGCATAACTCTCCGCAGCCCAGCAAGTTAATGTTTTTCAACAGCGTGGAAACGGCAGGATTGGCAAACTCCACGAAGTCCACCCAAAAAGCTCCGCGGGACAGCGCTTCCAAACCGAACGACCCCGTTCCGGCGAACAGATCAAGGATCCGCCTGCCTGCGAAGTCCTGCCACATGCTGAAGACCACCTCGCGGTTGAAAGCTGTGGTGGGCCGGGTGGAGCGGCCATCGACCGTGAACAGGTTGCGGCCCTTGAATTTGCCCGTAATGATGCGCATGCCGGGTGTCAGCGTTTGAGTTTTTTCGGACGTCCGGGCGGAAATTTAAGGGGGACAGTGAGTTGCACGGCTTGCCCTTCGTAATCCGGACAGGAGACAATGACCACGCTTTTCAGCTGTTTACAGGATTTAACGCAGCGCTGGCAGAGGCTGTTGTGCCTCGGATCGGGTTTGCGGGGCATCAGGAGCCGGCTTTGCCGCCTTGCATCTCCAAAATGATCGCCACCAGATCGCTTAGCCTGACCTCATCGAGTTTCTGGTCCTTGTTGAAACGGCTCAAAACAGCCATCAGCAGGTCCTTGACCGTGTATTCGGGAATGCCCAGGGCCGGCTCGGAAACGTTGAGCTGGGCCTGTTGTTCGATTTCCTGCAGCATGCGGGCCAGGGCATCGGCCTCGCTTTCCTCCTCCAACAGAACATCCTCGTCCTCATCGATGTAGATTTCCGCCGCCAAAGCCCCTTCCTGGAGTTTGGCGCGTGCCTGGGCCATGTTTTCAAAGCCCTGGTGGTTAAGGATCTTCAGGTAGGCGAGTTCCTCAGGCGTAAAGAGTTTTTCGATGCGCGGGTCATAACGGTTGCCGGGGTCGTTGAGAATGCGAAGCTGCAACGCTTCGATGCGTTCCCTAACGGCCGGGGACGAATCGTTTTGACTGATCAGTTCATAGGCGGCCAGCGCGTCAAAAAACTGGTTCTGCTCTTCAAAAAGCTTGGCCAGAGTGATGGTCGGCGCCCAACTGCGTCCTGAGTTCTTCATTTTTTCTCCCTTGATCTTACGACTAAAGCCAGTTTATGCGGCTTCCTTTTTTGTCAATGAAAACCTGCCGGAATTTCCGCGGTCAGATGCTCAGGCGATGGCGGATCTTCTCCAGAGTTTTGGCTCCGATACCCTTGACTTTGGTGATGTCCTCCACGGTCGAAAAGGGACCGTTTTGCGCGCGGAAGTCCATGATGGCCCTGGCTTTGACCTCTCCGATGCCGGGCAGGGTGCAAAGCTCTTCCAGCCCGGCGGTGTTGATGTTGACGATGTTGTTAAGTTCTGATTTGGCAAGTGGTTTGGCAGTGTTTTTGCCGGATTTTGCGGAGGACTTGCCGGAATGTGTTTTTCCGCCTGTATCAGAGGCCAAAAGCCCCACGCTCAGCGGCTCCGTTGGCTGGCTGGCAAGGCTTTGCGCCAGAGCGGGATCTGCCGCGCCAAAGAGCAAAAGCGAAGGCAGCATCCTGGCCAGCGTTTTTTCTCCGATGCCTTTGATCTCCAATAGATCCCGGACGCTGGAAAACTGGCGTCCAGAGCGGTAATCGATGATGTCTTGCGCGCGTTTGGGTCCGATGCCGGGCAGCAATGTCAATTCTTCCAAAGAAGCTGTACGGATGTCGATCTGCACGGGCTGGTCGCTTTTCACGGCTTCAGAGAGCTCCTGCGCGGGAGGCTCCCCGGCCTTCGCGAGCGGGATTTCTCCTCCCAACTGGCTCAGCAGCATGCCCAACAAGCCGAAAGCGCAGACAAATAGCAGCGCCCGCTGTTCATTCCCGGTCAGAAAGTTCCTCAGAAAACGCATCAGATCTACCTTAGCGGCGCAGATCCTCCACCCAGAAATTCAGAAGATCGGGCAGGTCGCTGGTATAGCCGCTGTGTTCGTAAGCGATGTTGCCCTGCTTGTCCAAAACGCAGATATGGGGGATGCCGCTGATGCCGTAAGCCTTTGGGATGTCGTTATTTCCAATCAGGAGGGTCATGGCGAAGCCCTGCTGGGTGAAAAGCGCCTTGGCCTTGTCCTGGTCCCCCGGATTTTCCCAAGTGTCGATGGAGATGACTTTGATGTCCTCGGCGGAATTGGCTTTGGTCCAGGCGTCCAGCAAGGGCATGGTCCGCATGCAGGGATTGCACCAGGTGGCCCAGAAATCGAGGATCACGATCTTGCCGCGCAAATCTTCCAACCGCAACATGTTGCCATTGGCGTCCGGCAGTTCCCAAAGCGGCGCGGGCTTGCTGGTCCTGGCGGCCAAAGCTTCGGTTTTGCGAGCGGATTTGCTCTGGTCCCAGTTCTTGCGCGCGACAGCGATCACCTCATCCCAGCGCGGCTGTTTGTGCAGGGGCTCGTAGGCGGGATCTTTTTCCACGTCGGGGAATTTCAACACTTCCTTTGCCAGGGCACCTTCCAACAGGTTGAGGGCGGTCCGGTAATCCTTCAATCCCAGGTACATGTCGATGCGGAAGGACAGCGTTTCATCCTGTTTGGTCAGATCCGGATTGTCTTTGAAGTACTTTTGCATCTTTTCCCACTGTTCAGCCTGGGAAAGGATCTGCAGGTAGTAGGATTGATAAAAGCCCAGGCTGTCTTTGGAGGCGATGTTCCCCTTGGCGATGTTGCCGGCCAGCATTTTCGGGAAAAGCACTTCAAAGGCCTTGACGCGTTTCGATTTGACGATGAAATCCAGGATGTTTTCGAAATTGGTCTCGATCGCGCTGGGATCTTCCATGCGGACGAGATAATCCTCAGCCTTGGCATAATCGTTCTGGGCGAAATAGTAGTGGAACAGCGCTATCTTTAGATAGTCGTCACGCGGAAAGCGCTTCAATCCCTGCTTCAGCAAGGCCTGGTCGGAATCCAGATGGTCCTGGATGTCGGTTTTGAGTTCAGCTGCGGCTTCCGGATTGATCAGAGCCTGGGCGTAGGTGGCGCTGAAAATGCGGTAACCCCAGTAAAATTCGGGCGCTTGGGCGATCAGGCCGCGTCCGCCCCGCAACTGTTGCAGGCTGTCGTCCAGGTTGCGCAACCAGAGATAAGTGAAGTCCGGAGACTCGGGGTTCTGCGCGTGTTTTTCCGCGAAGAAAGCCTGGCAGGCGTCTTTGTCCGCGCGCATCCAATAATTTTGCAGGACGCGCCAATCATCGATGTCGGACATTTTGTCCAGGTATTGCTGGATGACCGGAATGGCATCCTCTGCCGTTTCGACCGCCTGCACCCGCGATTCAAATTCCTGGGCCAGCCCAGAGGCGTTCAGGCCGCTCCACAGCGTCAGCGCCAGCAGGAAAGGCAGCAGGCCGCAGGCTACTTTGGAGGTGATCTTCATTTTACGAGCAGCATCCTGCGCAGCGTGGCGGATTCGCCCTTCAATCTGTAGAAATAGACTCCGGCGGGAAGGCTTTCCGGGGCTTGCCAGGCGATGCTGTTTTCACCCTGATGCAGAGTTTGCGGCGCGGTCTGGCCGACCAGCTGGCCTTTCAGGTTGAAGATCTCGATGCAAGCCGGAACGCTGGTTTTATCGGAGTTGACGCTGAAAGCGGTGGTAGCGCGGAAAGGATTGGGATGATTGGCTCCCAGGCTCATCGAGGGTTGCAGGACCAAATCCTCATTGGCGGAATCGCTGCTGCGGCAGGTAAACGGGATTACGAAGGCGCCGCTGTTTGCGGAATTAACCAGGAAATGGAACTGCGCGACGCCGGTGGAGCCGATCCACAGGTTCAGATGGTAGGCTTGCATCGCGCCGGCGGCCATATTGAAGGCCAGGGGCATGTTTCCGGGGTAGCAGTTGCCAACCTCGTCGCAGAAATTAAAGGACCAGTCAGCCGGGGCATTGTCCACCACGACCTGGATCGTAAAATTGTCCGCGGAGCCGGTATTGAAGAGCCACAGCGGCGGGGAAGTGAGCGAAGAGCTGGGATCGCCCACCAAATTGTGCGGATCCCAATCGAAGGCGCAACGGATGTTGTAGGTTGGGAAAGGCAGAGTGGACGCGGCTTGCAGGATCTGATGGTCGTCCAATTGCACGAAAGCCATAGCCCAGAGGTTGTTCACATTCCAGCCGGCCTGGATGGTAAAAGTGTTGTTGAAGGTGACTTCGTTTCCCGCAGTGGGCAGGCTGATGCTTTGATACATGACCTGGCGGGTCACGTTAGTGGCGCTGTCCACATTGTCTTCCACGAGGAAATACACCAGATCCTGGTCCACGATCGGCACATTTGAATCTAGCAGGGTCACACCCACGGACACCGCGCCCGTGCTGGGATTGAAGTTGGTGATCTGCATCTTCAGGGGTGAAGCCGTGAACTTATAATTGTCCAGGATGCTCAGATACGTGGCTGCAGTGGCGCCTCCGACGAGGTTCATGGCGCCGTTGATCACCACGGTGGGCACTGTTGTCACCCCGTAATCCAGGAACCGCTGGTCCGCGGAGGGATTGGTCAGATCCGGGGAGTTGTGGTAGAGCCTGGCGGTCAGAAATTCGCTGCGGTTGGTTTCATCCAGCACGTTGCTCAGGCTGATGTTGTTGTAATCGCACGCAGCGTTGTTGTAAACAAGGCAGTTTTCGGCCAAAGTGGTCATGGGATAATAGGCGGGATTGGCCGCCAGCCCCAAGACCACAAAAGCGATAGAGAGTAAGGCGAGTTTTTTCATGATATGTCTCCTTGTTAAAATCTTGTGTTGAGTTCCAGCCGCAGTCCGGAAAACGGCGCTACGTAGCGGCATACGCCGTTGCGGCAGACCTTGCCGCCGGCTTCCGAACCGGCGAAAAAGATCAGGTCGGTGCCGGCCAGGACGGGATATGTGGCTTCCAGATTCGCCCAGTAGCGGCTGTCCGCGAAGTTGGAAAGGTCTTTCCACCAGCTCTGGGCGCCCAGGGAAAGCCCCAGCTTGCCCAAAGCCATTTCCGCCTGTAATTTCGGCTCATAATGACTGATGTCTTGATATTGGTTCAAGTCCGTATCCAAAACCGTCTTTTCCACTGTCTTGAATTCTCCGGATAAAGCGACGTTTTTGCCCCAAGCGGGAAAACCGAGGTTGAAAGAGGGATAGGTCTCTTTCTGCCAATGACTGGTACCGTCGTCCACTTTTTCCACGTGATTGTAGGAAATCGTGGCTGTCAGGTCGTTTTTGGCCCAATCCAATCCGGCGTGGGCGTCGTTCATCTTCAGGTCTTTATTACTGTCCCACGCTTCGGCGTAGTCCAGGTTCAGAGAAAAATCTTCCAGAAAACCGAAAGTCGCCCAACCCTGAAAGCCTTCCTCATCCAGTCCGGAGGGTTGGCTGTCCGCCAGGGTTTCGTTGTGGTAATTCGCCAGGGGAAGGTCCTGTAAATGGTCGTAATAAGCGAAATCGTCGTAATTCTTGTAGGCGCCGCCAAACTGGACGGCGTCCAGGGCGACCAGCGCGTTCGCGTAGACGGCGGTCCCGTTATCGGAAGACTTGTTTTTATCCCGTGCGGCGTATTCGGCGTTGATCTCCAGAACGCCTTTGCGCAATTTGGCCCGGCCGGCGAAAATGTCGTCCTTCTTGTATGATGAACCGATCAGGGTTTGCAGCGCCAGGGCGGAAGCGCCCAGAGTCAGAGGTTCCAATACCGGATACTCGGCGTCGGCGCCGTAAGCCAGATCGTATTTGCCAACTGCAGCGGAGCTGGGAAATCCGCTGTAGAGCGCTTTTATCCGCAATTTGTCGTCATAGGCGAACTTGAATCCGGTCACGCGGTAATCCTCGTCCAATTCCAGATCCCGGTAGCTGCGGAACACGATACCGCTGCCGAAAGTCTCTTCGATCGTACCGGCATGGATCAGATACGCGTCTTTGGCATAACTGGCGTAAAGCTCTTTCCAGCCGAGGCTCAGGCGTTCGGAAGCCAGCTCGTCCAGCAGTTCGCTTTGGCTGATGGTGTATTTGGGCAGTTCGGCAATGAATTTCATGCCGAAGGAAAAGCCCTTGTAGCCGAGGTTGAAGCCGAAGCTGTCCCGGAAATAGGAGTTCAGGGAATCCTGGGCGGTCCGGTAGACGTATTGCGCTTCGTTCAGTCCGTTGAGGGAAAGTGTGTTTTGCGCGCCGAGCGCCGCGATGGCCAGCAGCAGAGCCGCCAGCAGGATCAGTTTCCGCATTTGCCGCCCTCAGGACAGAGCCCTTGCCCGCATTTGCCTTCCTGGCAGGCCGGGCATTCTTCCTCTTGCAGGCCCCAGAGTTTGCGGATCTGCTTTTCATACTCTTTTTCCATGCCGGGTTGGAAGCCCAGATGCGAAAAGACGATCTCGCCGCTTTTGTCCAGGATGAAAGTGTGCGGCGGATTGACCACGTTGAGTTTTTTGGCCAGGGTCTTGTCGGCATCGAACAAAGTGACAAAGCGGAAATCCTTGCCTTTCAGGTAAACCTTGGCCTTGGCCTGGGTCTTTGGCGCGTCCAGCGAGACCAGCACCACGGTCAGGCTGTCGTATTTCAGCTTCAAGTCGTTCAGATAAGGCATCGCCTGCTTGCAGGGCTGGCAGTAATCGGCCCAGAAATCAAGGATCACGGGACCCTTGCCCAGCAGGTCGCTCAAACTGACATTCTTTCCGGTTTCGTCCGGGAGCCGGAAATCCGGCATGGCATCGGCAAACACAAAACCGGCCAATATCGTCATCAGGATCAGGCAAATCCAGGTTTTCATCTTGTATCCTCCAGGGGTAGTCTGTATATGTTTAATACTGTCATCGGTCATAAAATCTTCACTATACGCTATCCTGCGCAAAAACGCGCCGCTTCCGCCCTTTTTCCCTCAAGCAAAACATCCCGCACACTTCCTTTTGACTTCCCGTCCAACCGACGGGATGTCGGAGCGCAATGGCCGGGAGGCGGACCTTCCAGGAAAAAGGCCGGAATCACGCCAGTTCAGGAAAATAATATTTCCCAGACTGGCTGAAACTATCCTTTTCACACCATTCATTTCAGTCAAGCAGTATCATTTTGCCAGCCGGGACAGGGGGATTTCTATCCCGCCGTGGACCGGTGAGTTATTGGCAAAAGTGTCCGGCCGGGTTTGGACGAAGAGCACCAAAGCCGGATCGTCGGGCAGGGGGACCAGGCATTCGAAATTGAAGGAGACCGGCTCATCCAGATTGGCGGCGCTGAGGTTCTTTCTACCCCGGGCGCGGATCACGTTGCGCAGGTGTTGGCCCCAGGTGTTGGTGTAGCTGGATTCTTTTTCGATCAGGACGTAATAGAGCCAGAGGTTTTCCTGGCTGAATCCTTCCTCCAGCACCTGCAGGTCGACCGAACCGCTCACGAAAGTGCCGTCGATCCCGGCGTCCAAAATCGTGTAGCGGATGGGGCTTTCCGTGTCCAGCAAAGCGTTCACCTGCGTGTCGTATTCATCCAGGACGGCTTGGGTAGATCCGGCCAAACTGGTTTCGCCCTGGATCACGGAAAACGGAACCGACGAAACACCGTAATAAATGTTGGAATCGTCACCATAAACGTTGAGTGGTCCGCTGATATGCTGCTCGACGTAGCTCAGGCGGTCGGGATGTTCCAGCTGGAGTTCGTGGAGTTTGGCCTCCACCGGGGGGCAACTGGGACAGCCCATAAAGGTGAAATACTCGACCACAATATGCTGTTGAGGAGTGGGCAGCGGAGCGGAGAGGCGGTTGCCTCGCAGCAGCCAATGTCCGCCGCGCAGGGCCAGGCGTTCGCCCGTGAAAGTGCTGTCCGCCAGGACTGTCGTATCACGCTGGGCGGTGATCTTCAGGCGCCAGTTGGCGACAGCCGTGGAATCGGACAGTTCTTCGGAATTGAGCAGCGAAACGGTGGCCTCGGCCTCCGGTTGAGCCGCGTAAATGCCTTGCAGCCAGGTGCGGCGGTCGAATTTGGTCAATCCGAAATGCAGGTAATCGTCCGCAAAATAATCCATAACCGCATCCAGGCCCGCTTCCGGCTGGCCGGCGAACGCCGTTTGCAGCGGCGTGAAGAGTTCACTCTGGAAATCGATGATCACCGGTGGCTCAAAAGTGTGGGTGAAGCGGTCGCAACCGAGAGTAAACAGCAGTGCCGCAGAGATCAGGATCAGAACAGAAAACCGTTTCATTTTGACTCCTTTGCCGCGGGTATCTTGTCCAGGGCCTTGAGCAGGTCTTCCTTGCTGAAAAGTTCCGGCATCTTGATCGGCGTCTGGCCGGGAATGTACAGCACGTTGAAGGGCACGCCGACGCTGCCGCCCTTTTGGATCCAGTCTTTGAGCACCGGATCCTGGCGGGTGAAATCGCCTTTGAGCAGGACTACTCCGCGGCGATCGAACTCGGTTTTCATCTCAGCTGTATGCAGCACTTTTTTCTCATTCACCTTGCAATTGGTGCACCAGGCCGCGCCGATGTCCAGAAACACGGTCTTGCCTTCCGCCTGCAGTTTGTTGAAGAGTTCCGGAGTGAAGACATACCAGCCCTCATAGTCCGCTGGCTGCATGCCGTTGACGCTGGCCACCGCCGTTTTCAGGGGTTCGTGTTTTTCCTTCCAGGGCAGGTAATGCCAGGCAGCCCAGGCGATCACGCCTATGGTCAGGATCGTGAAAATGAACTGGACCAGTTTGCTGTGTTCCATGCGCACGAAGCGGCCGTAGAGCCAGGCTCCGAAACCGAGGAAGACGATGTAGTGGGCGGTGTCCAGAAGGTAGCTGCCGCTTTGCGTGAGGCCCCAGATGTTGGAAAAGTATTTCCAGGTCAGCAGCAGCAGCAAGAATCCCATCACTTCCTTGAAGATGTTCATCCATTCGCCGGGTTTGGGGATGAGTTTCAAGGCTTTGGGAACAAGGGCGATGACGATGAAGGGCAGGGCAAAGCCGAGGCCGATGAGCAGGAAAAACAGAACCAGAAGCGGCGAACTGAGACGCACGGCCACTTCCAGCGCCGGCCCCATGAAGGGTCCCATGCAGGCAAAACCCATCAGGAAAGCGAAAACACCGCCGAAGAAAGAGCCGGCATAGCCCTTTTTGGAAGTGGTCTTCGCTGCCGCGTTCATCCCGGGCAGGGTCATTTCGAAAACGCCCAGCAGCGACATCCCAAAGAGGAAAAGGATGCTCAGCATGATGAGGTTGTAGGTGAGGCTCTGGCTGAGGAAGCCGTAGGTAAGGTTGACCCCGGCAGCCCGGGCGATCACGAAAACCGCCGCGATCGCGCCAAAGGAGATCAACACCCCCAGGGTATAGACCAGCGTGTGGAGCAGGACCTTGGTCACGTCTTTCTGCGCCTGGTTGATCATGCTCATCACGCGGATCGGCAAAATGGGCAGCACGCAGGGCGTGAAATTGAGCACGATGCCGCCCAGAACGGCCATCAGCATGTAGATGAAAATGCTCCAGGGTTTGGGATTGCCGGCAGACTCAGTTCCAGCGGATTTTTCCGGGGTGGCGGCAGACGGCGTGGCCTGCGTTTGGACCGTGTCCGTCGGCGCGTTTGCCGCATCAACCGAACTGACAGGAGCGTTGGGATCATTCTCGCCGGCCAGGATTGTCAGGGCGGCGGAGCCGGTCACTTCTTCGGGAGGGTCGCAAAAGCCGCTGGTTTTGCTGCACAGGCCGTAGGACATGGCGGCCTTGATCGCCACCTTGCCAGGCTGGGCGCCGGGTTTGACGGTAAAGGGACGGCTGAGGGTCACTGGACCGTAGTATTCCCAGATCCCTTCTTCCGAGACATGATCGGCAGAGGGATACCTGGTGGCTCCAAAAACCAGCCCGGGGCCTTCTCCATTCAGGTAAAAATAGCCGCCTTCGCCCTCTTTGGGATCGTAGGACTGCTTCTTTTGCAGATCCCTGGGAAAGGACAGGGTGGCTTTGAGGATTCCCTTTTCGCCGGGGCGCAGGGTGGAAGGGCTGACACTGAAACTGACGCTTTGGGCGCTTAAAAGAAGTGTGCATAAACAGGCCAGCGCCACAAGGATCGCGACCTTGCCGTGAAAGCGCATCTGATACCTCCAGTAATGTGTTTTCATGTGGTCCGCACGAATATTAAAATGTGTTTTTTCAAATGAAATTCCAGGCCGGGCTGCCGGTGTCCAGATAGGCCTTGGCGGCATTGTAAGTCTTGATCGGCAGGGCCGGATAATATTCCTTGTCCGAGGTTTTGGCATTCCTGCCGCCAGTTCCGAATGGCACATGGCGGGGGCTGTCGGGAAGTCCGCTTTCCGCCGCGGCCACGTAATTGGCCCAGAGGATGACGGTTTTGAAGAAATTCTCGTCGGACAGGGCCAGCGCCGCGATATACATGCCGCTCAGATTCACCCCGGCCTTTCTCAATTTCCAGTTGCCGAGGTTTTTATTGAAGGCCTGGGCGTTGTCGAACATGTTGCCCATGTCCGAGACATTGGAGACATCCCAGCCGCTGATGTCCTGGTTGAAGACCATCGCGAACTTGAACATGCTGTTCATATCCGTCACTTTGCCGACCTGCCAGCCGGAGAGGTCCTGATTGAACGAGTCAGCGTCGCAGAACATGGAATTCATGTTCGTAACGTTGGAGACGTCCCAGCCGCTGATATCCTTGTTGAACTGCAGGGCGTTCTTGAACATCGCCCCCATATCTGTGACCTTGCTGACATTCCAGGCCCCGATCCAGCGGTTGAAAGGGCTGCAGCCGAAAAACATGGAATTCATGTTGGCGACCTTGGCGACGTTCCATTGCCCGATGTCCTGGTCAAACTGGCAGTTTTGGAACATACAGCTCATGTCGGTCACGTTGCCCACGTCCCAGGTGCCGATATCGTCGTTGAAAGCAGACTGCCGGAACATTCCGCTCATATCGGTGACGGTGCCGGTTGCCCAGTTGGCAAGCCGCAAAGAGGAGACTTTGTCGCAGCAGCCATCGAACATGTGGCTGAAGTTTCTCGCGGAAAGGGTCTTCCAGGTGCTGAGGGATTGGGTGAAACCCTTCTGGCCGCGGAACATGTAACTCATGTCGGTGACCCTGGCGACGTCCCATTTGTCGATGTTCTGGTTGAAGATCCCCGTGCCCAGCTCATTGTTGAACATATAACGCATGTCCGTCACCCGGGACACGTTCCATTTGCCGATGTCCGAGTTGAACGCCCTGGCCTCGTGGAACATGAAAGCCATATTCGTTACATTGCCGACGTTCCAGCTGCCGATGGGTTGGTCGAAAGCGTGCGCCGAGGCAAACATGCCTTTTGTAGTGGTGACGTTTCTGAGATCCCACTTGCTGATGTTTTGGTTAAACTGCGTCGCACCCATGAAGAGAAAACTGAGATCCGTGATCTGTTTGATATCCCATTTCATCACGTTGACGCAGTTGAAACTTGAGCAATAACTGAGCATACCGGAGATGTTGGTCACGGTCGGAGGCAGATTGACAGGCACGCTGACCAGGGCGGTCGCGTAATAAAAGGCCCGCGCCAGGGAGACCAAACCCAGGTCGCTGCCCCAGGACAGCACTTCAGTGATTTTGTTGATTCCTGGCAGGGGCATGCCAAAATTGTCTTCCGGCACATAGGCGAATTCGCTGAGTTTGCCCGAAATGGCAATGTGATAATCGCCCATCGCCTTATAGGTGTGGGATTTGTAGCCTCCGGACGTGAACACTTCCGGCGGTGTTTCGTCGCCCCAGTCGACTGTACAGGATTTCCCTGCCGGTATTGATTTCAAAGGCAACTGCAGCACCAATCCGGGCATTTCAGTCTGCACCCTCAAGATCATCGGCGACGCTGGCGTGGTTTTGATCAATGCCATAATTCTATCCTTTTCTGTTCATTGGGAAGAGTTCCGCCGCTCTGCGCGGAAGGACTGGCAATTCATGATACCGCAACCGATCTGGCTTGGCATGGTTGCGGAATCATTCGGGCGGACAATGGCTCTGCCGGCCATCTATCCGCGCTCATCTCAACATCTGTCAAGGCTATATTGGCAAGCCTGATTTGCATGTTACGTTCCATTCGCGAGGCGTTTTTGGCTCAGGTTCCGCTTGTGCAGACGCCGCAAGTCCGGATACTGCGAGATGAACAGCCCCAAAATCGTCAGGGCCACACCTCCCAAAGCATTCAGGGTCAGGGCGTCGCCCAGCATCAGATAAGCCAGGAACACCGTGAAAACCGGGATCAGGTTCGTGAAGACGTTTGATTTGATCACGCCCAACTCCCTGATGACGCCGGTGTAAAGCAAAAACGCGCCAACCGAAGCAAACAGCGACATCGCCGCGATGGTCAGCAATCCTGAGGCGGAATGCCGCACTCCGCTAAAGTGTTTCCAGTCATAGAAAATGACCAGCGGCAGCATGTAGATCATGCCGAATAGGTTCTGGCAGGCCACGATCGTCAGGGAACTGTATTTGAGGGTCATGCGGCGGACCGACACACCGTAGCACATGCCGGAGAAAACCGCCAGCAGCATGAGCAGGATCCCTTTCAGGGTGCCGGAGAGGTCGGGTTCGGCCATGCTCAAAAGCGCGACTCCGGAAAAGGAGACCAGCAGTCCCAAGCCCAGAAAGGGTGTGATCTTCTCCTTCAGGACCAGCCAGGCTCCGAGGGCGGTGACGAGCGGGATGGTGGAAATGATCAGCGAGCCCAGGGTCGAGGAAACGTGCCGCATGCCATTGGCCTCCCCCAAAAAATAGAGGAAGGGCTCGAAAAAGGCCACGAGCATCAGGTAGAGCAGGTCGCGGCGCTCTATCCTCTCCCGCTTGCGGAAGAGCAGGATCACGCCGGTCAGCAGTGCCGATGCCAGCAACAGCCTTAAAAAGACTATCTCGTAAGGCCGGTAGGTGATGAGCGCGATCTTGATCCAGACGAAGGTCAGCGCCCAGAACAGCATCGCGCAGATCGCGGCCAGGTAGATGGTCCACTTCCTCATAAGATCTTTTCGCCCGGTTTATTTCGTTTCGATCGCACCCACGGGGCAGCCTTTGAATTTACCGTAGCCGTCTTTGCAGATGCCGCACTCCGTGCATTTTTCCTGATCGATCACGGCTTTTCCCTTGACCATGGTGATCGCGCCCAAAGGGCAGGGTGCCACGCACAGCCGGCATCCGATGCATTTCTGCGCGTCCACCTTGTAGGCCGCGCCGCCGGGATAAATATCGCCGAGGTCAAAATCCCTCAGCCAATACATGTTCAAGTTTCCGGATTCCATCCACAACTTGCCCACCAGCATCAGATCCTTGTCCCGGATGCCTTCGACATAGATGGAATCGCCGTCCGCCAGGGCCAGCCCCAGCGTGTCCAGCACGCTTTGCGGAGCGAGCAGCAGGCGCATGTCCTCGCCCCAAAGTTCTTTGAGCCAGGGTTTTCCGTCGCGGTGTTCCACGATTCCGTGGTAACCGGAGATCTCGGCCTGGGTGTCGATCACCGCGCACAAAGACACCGCGATCACCGCCAATATCATCAAGAGCATGAGTTTCTTCATAACAGTGTTTCCTTGTTCTGTTTCTGCAATTGCTCCACAACGCTTTTCACTTCTTCGCTTCTGGATTTGGAACTTACCAGGATGGCATCCCCGGTTTCCACCACGCAAAGGTCGTCCACTCCGATCAGGGCGACGAATTTGTCGCTGTAAACGAAATTATTGGCGGCGCCCAGCGCCACGCCAGGTTGGCGGAAAGTATTTTTATCTTGATCAGCGGGCGTAATGTCCGCCAACGCTTTCCAGGAACCGACATCGCTCCAGCCATAACTGACCGGAATGACGGCCCGCTTCCGGCAAGGCTCCATGATCCCGATGTCCACCGGCGTGCGGGGCATTTTGCGATAGGCGGCCTCGACCGTCTCCCGGGGAGCCGAGTCCTTCATCAGGGACGCCACTTCTTCCGCGGCTTCCAGCGCCTGGGGCAGGAAGCTTTGGTAGGCCGCCCGGATCGCTTCCAGGGTCCAGCAAAACATCCCGCTGTTCCAGAAAAAGTTGCCCTGGCGGAGAAAACCGGCGGCCGTATCCAGATCAGGTTTTTCCTTGAAGCGCAGGACTTCCCGGACACCCGGTTCGAGCTCTTTCCCGGTTTCGATGTAGCCGTAGCCGGTGGCCGGATATTCGGGAACGATCCCGAAGGTCACCAAAGCGCCCGATTGCGCCACTTTGGCTGCCAGTTCAAGGCTGGCCAGAAAAGCCGGCGTGTCCCGGATCACATGGTCCGCCGGCAACACGACCATCGGCTCGTTGGCGGGATAAAGTCCTTCCAGCCAGGCCAGGCTCAAAGCGATGCAGGGCGCGGTGTTCATGCCAAAGGGCTCAATGATCACATTTTCCGCGGGCAGTTGCGGCAGATGTTCGCGTACCAGTGCGGCTTGAGCGCCGGCGGTGACGACATAGATCCGCTCTGCGGACACCAGAGGCGTCAAGCGGTCAAAAGTCAGTTGCAGCATCGATTTGTCGCCGGCGATCTGCAAAAACTGCTTGGGCCTGGCGGCACGGCTGGCCGGCCAGAAACGGGTGCCGGAGCCGCCGGCCATGATCAGGGCGATCATAGACAAAATCCTCTATTGCTCAATGGTCTGCACTCCCTTGGGATACGTGTAGTTCCAGATCCCGGCCGCAATTCCCGCGTTGAGCCGGATCCCGGAGAAATTGTAGGTCACAGTGTTGCCGCTTTTGTCCGTGTAACTGAGTTTGCTGACCACCCCAGTGTTTTTGTTGAGCGTGGCAGTGAGCGAACTCACCAGTTTGTCCTGGTTGGGAACGAGCTTGACGCTGGCGCTGGTTTTGTCTTCGGCCAGCACGCTGAGTTTCGACTTGGTCCAGTACAGCTGCAAGATCTCCACGGGATTCATCCGTCCGAATTCCGGGAGCACCTTGCCGCGGAAAAGCGTATTGGACGCGGCGTCGTACATCTCCACCTGGCCACCCTGGATGAGCAGGCGCTGAATGTTGGGCTTGGAAAAACTCATCAGCATGCGCCCCGGTGTGAAATAGATATTGCCGCTGTAAGTGATCGTCTTTTTCAGTTGCGGATAGTAATTGCTCTGTTGGAGCGAGGCCTGGAAACTGCTCAGGTTCTTGTAGGTTGACTGCAGTTTGGCATACAGTTCCGTGCTGCCGATGGCATACATTCCGACGGCGGCAAACAGCCAAACGCTGGTGGCAAGCAGGATCTTTTTCATGCGGTAAATCCCGGGTTAGCATTATTTACTGCAAGATTTACCATGGGCATCGCGCAATCCTGCATTCAATCGCCCCGGATGATGCCGCGCCGTACCAATTCTTCGGTCGTGGCCAATACGTCGCGCGATTTGGAGCCCAGATGCGGGCCGATGATGCGGGCGCGCTCCAGGAGGTCGATCAGCCTCCCGGCGCGGGCGTAGCCGATGCGGAAATGCCTTTGCAGCATGGAGACCGAGGCCGTGTTGGCGCTGACGACGATCCTCGCCGCTTCGGGAAAGAGTTCGTCGTCATAGTCAAATTCCCCGTCCTCTTGACCGCTGTCCACAGCCACGCTGAAATCCTGTTTCGGCTTGGGCTGCATGGCCAGGAATTCACAGACCCGGGCGATCTCGTGGTCGGAGACAAAGGCGCCGTGGATGCGCTCGGGAAGGGCCTTTCCGGGCGGCAGGAAAAGCATGTCGCCGTTGCCCAAAAGACGTTCGGCGCCGATCATGTCCAGGATCACCCGCGAATCCACTTTGGAAGAGACCTGGAAGGCGATGCGGGCAGAAAAATTGGCTTTGATGATGCCGGTGATGACCTTGATCGAGGGCCGTTGGGTGGCCAGGATCAGGTGGATGCCGACCGCGCGCGCCATCTGCGCCAGCCGCGTGATGGGCAGTTCGATGTCCTTGCCGCTGGTGAGGATCAGGTCGGCAAATTCGTCGACGATGATCACGATATAGGGCAATTTTTCCATTTCCGGATCGCGTTCGGCGCGCTCGTTGAAAGCGATTATGTCGCGCACCCGGGCTTCCTGCAGCAGTTCGTAGCGGTGCTCCATCTCTTTGACGGCCCAATACATGTTTTCCAGCGCGGTGTCCGGCTCCGTGACCACATTGCCGATCAGGTGCGGGAGTTCGTTGTAGCCGGCCAGTTCGACCCTTTTGGGATCGATCAGGATCAGGCGCAAGTCGTCTGGCGTGGTCCGCAAAATGAGGCTCATGATGATCGTGTTGATACAGACGCTTTTGCCGCTGCCGGTGGCTCCGGCGATCAGCAGGTGCGGCATCTTGGCGAGGTCGGTCACGACTGGCCGGCCGGCGATGTCTTTGCCCAGGCCGAAAGCGAGTTTGGACGCCGAGGCCCGCATGTCTTCGGAAAGCAGCAGGTCACGCAGATAGATCATATCCCGGGTGAGGTTGGGAATTTCGATGCCGATCAGGCCGCGGCCCGGGATGGGGGCTTGTACGCGGATGGACTTGGCTTTGATGGCCAGCGCCAGGTCGTCCGCCAGCGAGGTGAAGCGGCTGACCTTCACCCCCTTGGCCGGTTCCAGTTCGTATTGCGTGATGATGGGCCCGATGTTGACGTTGCGGACTTCCGCGTCGATGCCGAATTCGGCCAGTTTGCCTTTCAGGATCTGGCTGGTGCCCAGGATCTGGTTTTCGATCTCCTTGCGGTCACGTTCGGAGAGTTTCACCGGGCTTTCCAGAAAGTCGTCGATGGAGGGCATCACGTATTCGCGTTCGGAGTCGTCTCCGCCGTCGGCAACCGGAGCGGCCGGCTGGGATTTGGGTCTGGCGGCGCTTTTTTTGGCCGGGGCGGGTGCTTCGGGCTCATAGGAACTGATCCCGACAGGCTGCGAGTGGTTTTGGATCACGGGCGCCGCAGCCGGCGCAACCGCGTCCGTGGTGATCGTCGGCTTGCCGTTGCGGACAGGTTTTGGGCCCTGGTCGCGCTTGTGCAGGAAACCGTCGCGCAATTGCGCCAGCCAGCCCTTGATCCGCTGGTATTCAAAGATCAGGATCAGCGTCAGGACCATGCCCACGATCAGGATCAGGGAGGAACCGAACTCGCTGAACACGGCGGAAAGCCCGATCCAAACGCCCCGGGGGATCACCGTGTGCCGGAAATCCAGCAGCGGCCTGGCCAGGAGCACCTGCAGCAGAAACACCACGAGGATCAGTAAATAGCCTTTTTGCCGGTTGCGCTGCGCCTCCGGCTCCAGAAAATATTGCAGCGATAGCAGGCAGAAGAGCGCCGCCCCCACCAGCGACAGGATAAAACCGAAAAGGTAGGTGAACACAAAGCCCACCAAAACGCCGAAAACCCCGATCGGATTGGCGATCTGGACATCGCGCTGGAACGGCCAGGTAAAGACGTTGCCGCCTTCGCTGAGGCGCTGGACGTCCGCCTGGATCGATTCCGGACCGAAGATCAGGGCGATGATGACCAACAGGCCGAAGAGCGTCAGAAGCGCGGCCAGCAGCCTTTTCTGCCAACTCTTGAGCCCGGATTTCCCTTTGCGGCCGTTGCCGCGGGATTTGCCGGAGTTGCCGCCGTTTGCCATAACGCCCGTCAGACGCTGAACCGGACGGAGATGATGTCGCCGTCTTTCACGACGTATTCTTTGCCTTCCAGGCGGAACAGGCCTTTTTCGCGCAGGGCTTTTTCCGAACCGTGCGCGATCAGGTCGTCGTAGCGGAAGCACTCGGCACGGATGAATCCGCGCGCCAGGTCGGAATGGATCTTGCCGGCGGCGGTCACGGCGTTGTCGCCTTCTTCGATCGTCCAGGCCCGCACTTCATCCTCGCCCACGGTGAAGAACGACAC
>JAKQNV010000053.1 GCA_029565595.1 Candidatus Cloacimonadota bacterium | reverse complement strand
CCGCATTTTGTGCTTGACCGATATGCAAGCCGCAATTCCGGTGTATGGATAACATTTTGAATTGAGGATTATATGTCCAAGAAAACTGTCAACCCCAAAATAACTCATAAAACACCGCAGGACGCAAAACAGGCCGCTTCGGCCAAAGCCGTCAAATCCCGCCCCGCGCCGAAATCCGGGCACGTAAGCAAGCCCGTGATAGCTCCCCCAGCGGGCTCGACGATTCTGGCCAATCGCTGGCTGCCGCTGGCTTTGATGGCCTTTCTGCTGGTCTTTGCCAGTTTGCTTTATTTCCCGGTGGCCTTCCAGCACAAATCGCCCGCCGCTTCGGACATCTCGCAATGGCAGGGCGCTGCGAACAAGATCATCGAATACAACAAAACCCATTCCGACAAAGCGCTCTGGACGCAAAGCATGTTTTCCGGCATGCCGTCCTATATGATCTCGTTCCCGAACCGCTTTCCTTTCCTGGAAAATTTGAGCCGGATCACAGACAAGGTGATCAACTGGCGTATTTTCCTGCTCTTCATCGGAGCGCTGGGAATGTTTCTGCTGCTGCGTTTTCTGGGCATGGATCCGCTGGTCAGTTTTTTCGGCGCGGTGGCCTTCATGTTCAGCTGCCACTGGCTGGGACTGGTGGAGATCGGGCACAACACAAAATTCCGCGCCCTGATGTATGTCCCCTGGGTGATCTGGTCGCTTCTTTACCTGCGAAAAAAACCGGGCTTGCTGGGACTGGGTTTTCTGGCTACGATGCTGATCGTGCAACTGCGCGAAAACCATCCGCAGATCAGTTATTACCTCTATCTTTTTGTGGGCATGTACTGGATCTGGCAGCTGATAGAAAGCATCCGCAGCAAAGAGTGGAAAAGCTTTGGAGCCTTCACCGGCCTGTTGATCCTGGCTTTCGGGCTGACGGTTCTGGCGGTGATGAATCCGTATTTGAGCACGATGGAGTACAGCCACTACACCATGCGCGGCGGAGCTTCCGGGCTCGAAACCAGCTACGCGCAGGGCTGGAGTTTTCATCCCCTGGAAATACTGACGCTTTTCATCCCGGATTTTTATGGTGGAGTAAGCCCCAACTACTGGGGCTACATGCCATTTACGCAGATCTACAACTATTTCGGGCTGCTGGTGTTGGGTTTCGGCGTCTTGGCGCTGCTGGGCAAAAAGCACCGACGCTTGTCGGTTTTCCTGGCCATCAGTTCCGTGCTCTTTTTGTTGATGTCCTTTGGCAGTTTCGCGCCGAAATTAAGCGACCTGCTGCTCAAATACCTGCCCTATTTCAATAAATTCCGCGTGCCTTCTATGATCCTGACCATGGTGCAGGTGATCGCGGTCGTGATGGCCGCTTTGGGCGTGGATACCGTCGTATCCGCCATCGGCGAAAAACGCTGGGGCAAAGGCCTGCTCAAGGCTTTCTGGATCTGCGGCGCGGTGTTTTTGCTCTGGTTGGTCGCGGCCAAATCGATCTTCGCCGGGCTGAACTTCACCAATGCCGCCGAAACCGCGCAACTGCAAAGCCGCGGCATTATGGACCAACTGCCCATGCTCAAAGAACAGCGCCTGGGGATGCTCTACAAAAGCGGGATCATGAGCCTGCTTTTCCTCACGGTGGGCCTGGGCCTGGCCTATCTGGCCAACATCAAAAAACTGCCTAAAGCCGCGTTCGTGCTGCTGGTGACCCTGGTGGCCTTCATCGACCTCTATATTTACACCGGCAAGCAGCTGAAAAGCGAAAATCTGCAGGCCGCGTCCGAACATATGGACAAATTCGCGCCGAAAGACTACGATGAATTTCTACTGGCAGACAAAAGCAATTACCGCATCTATCCGATCGACCAGGATATCCTGACCCGCGAACAGCTGCCCAAACCGGCGGGTGAATGGGCCTATCACCATCAAACCGTTTCCGGTTATTCCGCAGCCAAGATTGAGCGTTACGACAAGATGCTCAAGTATCTGCAGGACAGCGAAAAGGGCGCCGGCGAATGGCGGCGTTACCTGATCGGGTTATTTGATCCGCCCCAAGGCACCATGCCGCAGGAAAAACGCACCCCCATCCTGGATATGCTGGCAGTTAAGTACCTCATCCATCCGGACCGTTTGCCCTACGACTCGCTCTTGACGGAATTCTCGCCGGTCTTCGAAAGCGAAGAGGGCGTGACGGTTTATAAGAACAACCAGGCCTTGCCGCGCGCGTGGTTCGTGAAAGCTGTGCAAAAAGTCGCGCCAGCGGATTCGATCCTGCCGCTATTGCGTTCCGAAACCTTCGATCCGCAAGCCCTGGCCTACGTGGAAAGCGATCTCAAAGGAGTCCAGGCGCCCGATTCGACACGGGTAATCCAGACCGCCAACGAAATGCAAAAACTGGCCTACAACCTATACACCAACAAGCCCGCGTTCCTGGTCCTCAGCGAAGTTTACTACCCAGCGGGCTGGAAAGCTCTGCTGGATGGCAAAGAGATCCCGATTTACCCCGCGAATTACGTCCTGCGTGGAGTTCAGATCCCTGCCGGTGAGCACAAGTTGGAAATGGTTTTTGCGCCTGAGTCCTATAGAAAGAGCGTCGCTATGAGCCTGGTCGGATTGCTTTTGAGTTTGCTGGCCTTGCTGGCGGGATTGTTTTTCAAGTACCGCAAACGCTTGTTTGGCAAGGTTTCCGGGTGATCCGCTTGCGGATGTAAATTGACGAAATGATCATCAATAATGCCGAATATCGCAGCGTCTGGTGGGAACACGGTCGCTTGCGGCTGATCGACCAAAACAAACTGCCCTTTGAGTTTGCCATCGCTGAATTCACGGACTGCCGGACGGTCTCGGACGCGATCCGCGACATGACTGTGCGCGGTGCTCCAGCAATCGGCGCGGCCGGGGCTTTCGGCATGGCGCTGGCGGCGCAAAACGCTCCCGACGACAAATTCCGCTCCCATCTGCGCAACGCGCATGACAATCTGATCTCGGCGCGGCCTACGGCCGTGGATCTGGTCAATGGCGTGAATCACGTTTACGAGCAAACGTTAAAATTTATCCCGGATCTGCAGCACGCCCGGAAGGTCGCTATCCTGGTGGCGCAGGAATTTGCCAACCGCAGCGCCGAGGATTGCCGCCAGATAGGTCTGGCCGGCAACGAGATCGTTCCGGACAAAGCCCGCATCCTCACGCACTGCAACGCCGGAGCTTTGGCCACCGTGGATTGGGGCACCGCTTTGGGCGTGATCCGCACCGCGCACCGCAAAGGAAAGGAGATCTTCGTTTATGTGAGCGAAACCCGGCCCCGCTTCCAGGGTGCGCGGCTGACCGCGTTCGAACTTGAACAGGAAGGCATTCCGCACGCCATCATCCCGGACGACGCGGCTGGCTATTATTTCTGGAAAAAAGAGATCGACCTCGTGATCACCGGTGCCGACAGGGTCTGCCTCAACGGCGACATCGCCAACAAGATCGGCACCTACGAAAAGGCGGTCCTGGCCAGGGAGCACAAGATACCCTTCTATGTCGCCGCGCCGCTTTCCACCTTCGATTTCACCTGCCACCGCGGCGCCGACATTCCCATCGAGTTCAGAAGCGAAGACGAACTCAAGCGCTGGGGCGACGTTCCGATCGCCAATCCCGGCTCCCCGGTGCTGAATCCCTCCTTTGACATCACCCCGGCTGCCTGCATCACCGGCATCATCACCCGCAAGGGCGTTTTCCATCCGCGCGAGGCCGCGCAAAAGATCCAGGACTGATGGCGTCAGAAAAAAATGTTGATCTGCTGATCACTGGGGGTACGGTCCTCTGCATGGACGCGGATCTGCGCACTTTGGAAAACCATTCCGTGGCCGTTGACAAGGGCAAAATCTTGGACATCTTTCCGGACGGCAGCGCTGTTTACCAGGCACGGGAAACGCTGAATGCCGCAGACTGCATCGTCATGCCCGGGCTGATCAACGCTCACACGCACCTGCCGATGACCTATTTTCGCGGACTGGCGGACGATCTGCCCCTCCAAGCCTGGCTGAACGATTACATTTGGCCGTTGGAGGCCAAACTCCTGGATCGCGATTTCATCCGCGCTTCCGCCCTGCACGGCGCTGCGGAAATGATCAAGAACGGCATCACCCAGATCCACGACATGTATTTCGATATGCCATCTATCGCGGATGCCTGCTCCCAAGCCGGTTTGCGGGCCATCATCGGTGAGGCGGTCATCGAGGCCAGGCTGTCCGATCCCGCGTCCAGAAAGGCCCTCGGAACCAAGGTTTTGGAAATGCGGCGACGTTACTGGGATGATCCGCTGGTGGATTTCGATCTGGCGCCGCACTCGCTTTATGCCTGCTCCCAAGCCACTTTGGAGCAATGCGCTCAGGTGGCTTCTGAGCATGGTATCCTGAGCCATACCCATCTTTCCGAAACAAAGAATGAGGTTGAACAATGCCTCGCGCAACATGGTAAAAAGCCGGTTTTCTATCTGAGCGACCTGGGTTTGCTGGCCTTGCCGGCGGTCTACGCGCACGCCATCTGGGTGGACGAGGACGAGATCGCGCTGCTGGCGGAAAATCCCGCTTCCATCGCTGTCTGCACGGAATGCAATCTAAAACTGGCTTCGGGTATCTTACCCCTTTCATCGTATCTGAAGCACGGCGTCAATGTCTGCCTCGCTACGGACGGAGTGGCCAGCAACAACAATCTCGACCTGCTGGCGGAGTTGGATGTGACCGCCAAACTGCACAAAGCGATAAATGAGGATCCGGCCTTTTTGCCGGCCCAGCAAGCTCTTGGCATGGCCACCCGCAACGCGGCGAAAGCGCTGGGCATCTCAGACAAACGCGGTTCGCTCGAAGTGGGCAAGGATGCGGATATCACAGTTCTGGATGCTTGCTGCCTGAACGGACAACCGCTCTACAATCCATATTCCCACGTGGTTTACGCCCTCGGAGCGCGCAGCGTGCGGGACGTCGTGATCAACGGCGAGCTCGTCCTCCGCCAGGGAAATTTGACCAAAGTGGACGAAGCGGAGATCATCGCCTCCGCCAAGCAGTACCAAACAAAGATCAAGGCTGCCCTGCACTGATGAAATCGATCAAGAACCGCCGCGCTTTGCACGATTATTACGTCCTCCAGAAATTCGAGGCCGGGATCGCGCTGGTGGGGACGGAGATCAAATCTATCCGGGCCGGAAAGGTCAATTTCCGCGATAGCTACGCGCGCGTTCTGGATGGTGAATGCTGGCTGCTCAACCTGCATATCAGCCCTTGGGAAAACGCTTCCTACTTCAACCACGATCCGGACCGCAAACGCAAGCTGCTGTTGCATAAACACGAAATCCGCCGCCTCAAGGCCAAGGTCGAGGAACAAGGCATGACGCTGATTCCCCTGGAGGTCAATATCAACGATGAAGGGCGCTGCAAGGTCATCATCGCGCTCTGCAAGGGCAAAAAATCCTACGATAAGAGGGAAACCATCCACCAAAAGGATCTGCAACGCTCCCGGGAACGGGAAAGCGACTGATCCGTCCCAGAGACATATTACCTCTGATAAATAAGAGGGCAGTTCAGGGTCGATCCCCTTTCCATATATGGGTTTTATCCACCACGCGCCCGGGCTTGTGTTTTTCCTTGACATAGATTTCATCAGATAGGATATAACATCATGCAGTTATGAATGATAATAGTCATCGATGAAGACACCTATTTAAAAGGAGAACAAGATGAAAGCTAAGTCAGTTTTGTTTATTTGCTGTTTGGCCTGTTGCGGCGCGTTATTTGCCAGCACCAACGTTAGCGGCATTGTTTCCAATTCCCAGACCTGAACCCTTACGGGCTCGTCCTATATCATCACGGGCAATGTATAAATCCGGGATCCTTCGATACCGTCCGTCACCGTCGAAGCCGGTGTCCAGGTCCGCTTCAATGCCTGAACTTCGATCACCTTGGGCAACGGTACTTACACTGACCAAAAGGGCGGAACCAGATTTAGCAGTCTGGAAGCAAAAAAGGCTGGACAAATATTATCGGTTCGGACATGGGAATTGAAAGTCAAAAAAGGAAAGTTGGACGATGGATCAAACTTCCAACAATATGTTGCATCAAGCCCGGGACCGCGCCTATCAGTACAACCGGATCGTTTTCTGGTTGAACGGCGAACGGCGCTCCGCTGAAATCGCGCCGGCGCAAACCACATTGGAATTCCTCCAGCAGGATCTTCATCTCTACGGCACCAAATGTTCCTGCAACGAAGGCGATTGCGGCGCCTGCACGGTCACGGTGGCCAGTCCTCGTGAGGGAAGGGTCGTTTACGAGGCTGTGAATTCCTGCTTGTATAACGCCGCGAAACTGCACGGCAAACACCTGATCACGGTCGAGGGCCTGGGTACTCCTGCCATTCTGCACCCCATCCAGAAGGCCATGCTCAATTTTCATGCCACGCAATGCGGCTACTGTTCCCCGGGATTCGTGATGAGCCTGTTCGCGTTGCTGGCCACGCTCGAGCGCCCCAACGAAGAGGATATTCTGGCCGCTTTGGAAGGAAACCTCTGCCGCTGCACCGGCTACGACAGCATTCTCAAAGCCGCGCGGCACCTGGCTCAGACAACTTCCGGGGAAGATATCGTTCCACAAAGTTTTCGTGCCATAGAACCGCTTTTGCTTGATTTCTCCGATGCTCCGGCAAGCGAAGAAAAAAAAGGCGTTCCGCTGCGCCATTGCGAGCGCTACCAAACTCCTTCGAACTTGGATGAACTCTCGGAAATTCTGCGCGAAGAACCGGACGCTGTGTTTATCAATGGTGGCACTGACATCATGGTCCAGATGAATGTCCAAAGACGTCAATACCGTATTTTGATCGATTTGAGCAGCATCGCGGGCCTGGATGCGATCGCGTCTTCGCCGGAAGGGATCCGCATCGGCGCCAACTGCACTTATTCGCAAATCCTCGCGGCGCCTGCCGTGAAAGCTGATCTGCCCTATCTCAGCGACTTGATAGAAAACATCGCCTCGCAGCAGATCCGCAATTTTGCCACCCTCGCGGGCAACGTAGCCAACGCTTCCCCGATCGGCGACACGCTGCCTCTGCTCCTGGTTTTGGGCGCCTCCCTGGTCCTGTTTTCCGCTGACGGGGAGAGTAAAATTCCGCTCAGGGAATTTTTCCTGGACTACCGCAAAACCGCTCTGCGCCAGGACGAAATTATCAAAGAGATCATCATTCCCATTCCCCCCAAAGGCGAATTTGTCAGCTGGCAGAAAGCCGCCAAACGCAAGGCAGTGGACATTTCTTCTGTGGTTTCCGCGATCAGGTTGAAAGAAGAAAACGGTGTGATCAAGACCGCGGAACTGGCTTGCGGAGGCGTTGCAGTCGTTCCGAAGTTATCTATGAAGTTCTATAAGGCCATGCTCAACATGGAGTTGCAGGGCCTGCATCCGCAAGAAATATCAGAGTATGTGGCTTCTGAGTTTTCCCCGATCTCGGATGTGCGCGGTTCGGACCAATACCGGACGCAACTGTTGCAAAACCATGTCCTGACCTATCTGCAGGACTTTCTGCAGGGGAGGGGAGCATGAAGAAATACCCAGATCACATCAGCGGGAAACTGCATCTGACCGGCGCTTCGCGATTTATCGGTGATGAAGTTCCGCTGCCGGGCATGCTGCACGCGAAGTTCCTCTTTGCGCCCGTCGCGCATGGCCGGATCAAGCGTCTGGACGTTTCCCGCGCCGCTTCCGTGCCCGGAATCGTTAGGATCGTCACAGCTGCCGACGTGCCCGGCGCCAACCAGATCGGGCATGTCATCAAGGACGAGCCGCTGTTCCCGGAATCCGAGATCATGTATTTCGGCCAGCCACTGGCGATGGTGCTGGCGGAAGACGAAATTCTGGCGGAGAACGCAGTCAAGCTCATCGAACTGGATATCGAAGAACTGGAGCCGGTTTTAGACGTCGATGCCGCCGACGAGCGAGGCGAGTGGTATGTTCCCGAGCGCAAGATCGAATGCGGGGACGTCGAAAAAGCCTTGCAGGAAGCTGAATTCACTTTGAGCGGAGTAACGGAATCAGCCGGCCAGGAACATTTTTACATGGAAAGCCAACGCTGCCGTGCCGTTCCGGGCGAGGGTTCCACGCTCACGCTATGCACAGCGACGCAAAGCACGATGGAGGTTCAGGAGGTCATGTCTCACGTTTTGGGCTTGCCAGCGCACCATATAATCATAGACGTTCCCAGGCTGGGCGGCGCTTTTGGCGGCAAGGAACGCGCCGGGACGCTCTGGGCTTGTCTGGCCGGACTGGGGGCTTTTTTAACGAAAAGACCGGTGCAGGTGCTGCTCACGCGCGACGAGGATATGAAAGTGACCGGCAAACGCCATCCCTTCAAAAGCAAATGGCGCGTCGGATTTGACGCAAGGGGACGGATCAGCGTCTATGACATCGAATTGATCAGTAACGGCGGCGCTTATGCGGATCTGTCGATCGCCATTTTGGAACGCGCGATGTTCCACGCGGAAAATGCCTGCCACATTCCCAACGCTCGCATCCGTGGACGGGCCTGCCGTACGAATCTTCCTTCCAATACAGCCTTTCGCGGTTTCGGCGCTCCGCAGGGGATCTTCGTGATCGAATCCGTGCTGGAAAAGATCGCGGAGCAATTGCGCCTCGATCCGCTGGAAGTGCGTAAAATCAATGCCTACCAAACCGGCGACCTGGCTCCCTACGGACAAACCGTGAAAGAATGCGATATCTCCGGATTGCTGGACCGGCTGGCACATACTAGCGATTACGAAGGTCTGAAAAAAGAAGTGGCGGAGTTCAACGCTGCGCATAACTCGCAGAAACAGGGACTGGGCATTGTTCCGGTCAAATTCGGGATTTCCTTCACCACTGCGCTCTTGAATCAGGCCTCCGCGCTGCTCTGGATCTACATCGACGGAAGTGCGTCACTTACCACCGGCGGCGTCGAAATGGGCCAGGAAGTCAGCACCAAATGCGCTATTGTGGTTTCGCGCGTTTTGGGGATTCCGGTCGAAAAGATCCGCGTGGAAAGCAACAACTCCCAGCGGGTGGGCAATGCTTCGCCAACAGCGGCTTCCACCGGCAGCGACCTCAACGGCCACGCTTCCCGCATCGCCGCGGAAAAAGTCCGGGACCATCTCTTGCCGGTGGCGGTCGAAATGCTGGCACAGCACGGCGTCGAATGCCATCCGGAAGATATCTGTTTAGAGGAAGGAAGCGTGTTTTCAAGGATAGAACCAGAAAAAAAGACCACGTTTGCTGACCTGGTGCGCGAGGCCTACAATTCGCGCGTGCCACTGGCAGCTTACGGATATTACAGTACGCCCGGGGTGCATTTCGATCGCGACAAAGGAGTCGGCAATCCTTTCCACTATTACGTTTGCGGCTGTGCGCTGTCCCAGGTCGAGATCGATCTCCTGAATGGCGAACACCGCGTCCTCAAAACCTTCATCGTACATGAAAACGGCAACAGCCTCAGCGAGGAAATAGACCGCGGCCAAATCGTCGGTGCCTTCGTACAAAGCGCCGGCTGGTGCACGATCGAAGAGCTTCCCCTGGATACAAAAGGGCGTTATCTGGCGGTGAATCCCTCCACCTACAAAATCCCCACGGTGCGGGACATTCCGGAGCAATTGGAAATTGAACTTGTTCCTGCCGGAGCCGATTATGCCAGCGTTTTTGGCAGCAAGGCAGTGGGGGAGCCGCCTTTCATTTACGGGCTTTCGGTCTGGTTTGCCATCCAAAACGCCGTCCGCGCGGCAAACCCCGTAGCCCAGTTGAGATTTCCGGCCACGCCGGAAGCGGTTTTATTAAGTTTGAACAAGGAGTAAAACGATGATCAAGGCAGTTATTGATATCGGAACGAACTCTATCAAGTGCACCATTGCCATGGTGGAAGAGGGGAAAGTCGCAATTATCGAAGACTTGAACCTCATTCCCAAGTTGGGAGAAGACCTGGCCAGCACTGGCAAAATCGGACCCGCGGCTATGGAAAGGAACATCACCGCCTTGCGCGGGATCCAGGCTGCCTGCGCGAAACACAAAGTGGATAAAGTGGTCTGCGTGGGCGCGGAAACCTTGCGCAAGGCTGCCGACGCTGATGTGTTCATTGAAAAAGTACGCGAGGAATTCGGCTGGGAGTTGAGGACCCTCAAATCTGATGAAGAAGCGGAACTCACTTTCCTGGCTTCATCGCTCATGGCGCCAGAGGGAAAGCTGGTGCTGGTCTTCGATTGCGGGGGTGGCAGCACGGAATTCACCTATGGCCGGGGAAAGAACATTTTAGCCAAGACCAGCCTGCCTTTGGGCGCTTTGGTCCTGACAAAAAAGTTTCTCTTCAGCGATCCGGCCAAGCCAGAAGAATCCAAAAACCTGGAAGCATACGTCGCGGAAGTACTGGCAAAGGCCCTTCCCGCGCCGGAACAGGCTTTCACGATCGGCTGCGGCGGCAGTTTGACCACCCTGGCCTCAGTCAGCCTGGCCTTGGAAGTCTTCGATGCGGACAGGATCCACGGTTTAAAATTAACTTCTGCAGAAATGGACAGGCAAGCCAATATCTACGGATCCCTGAAAATCGACGAGCGCACGCAGATCAAGGGATTGCGGGCGGACCGGGCGCCGACCATCCTGGCCGGAGCCTTGATCTTGAAAGGGATAATGCAGTATTTGGGCCTTAAGGAGGTGACCGTTTCCACTAACGGATTACGCCACGCCTTGCTGATTGCAGATTAACCAAGGAAACAAACCCAGATTGCCGGGTGAAAGGGAAAAATGGTGGGCCCAGAGGGAGTCGAACCCCCGACCATCCGGTTATGAGCCGGAAGCTCTACCAGCTGAGCTATAGGCCCCTCACTTCCGCATACCTTTCAATTTCAAGGGCTTATTATGTCAAGCGAAATCCAGCCAAAGCCTTTGCGGAGGGGCATCCTGCCGAGATATCGTGTGCAAAATGCTCATTACGCAAACATGCATAACGCATTCTTGCGTAATTTGTCCTTGTCTTGGTCCGCCCGTGGCTTATATTAGCTGCAGATGACATATCAAATACAGGGAGCCGCAATGGAAAATCCCTTTCAGTACGGAAAAGTCGTGGCGGAGCCATATTTCACGGATCGCGAAACGGAACTTGCCAGCCTCATCAAGGATGTGGAAGACCGCCACAACGTTGTTTTGCACTCGCCGCGCCGTTACGGCAAAACCTCACTGCTCTGCAAACTTGCCGCGTGCATGCAGGAACGCGATTACAACGTTATTTATCTGGACTTTTTCCGCGTCACCTCACGCGAAAGTTTTATGGAACTGTATTCCCGGGAGATATTCAACCAAAGCGGTAAACGCTGGAAATCCGTCCTGAAGCAGATTGGAGCGCTGGTGCAAGGCATGCGGCCTGTGGTTTCGTTCGACGCGCAGGGCAAGCCCAAATACTCCGTCACCTTCGAAGCCGGAAAGGTTTTGTCCGAAAGCCTGGAAAGCGTGTTGGACCTGACCGAGAAGCTAGATCCGCCCAAGCGCTGGCTGGTCATCTTCGACGAATTCCAGGAAATCGCCAAACTCAACGGCGAGAGTTTCGAAAACGCCCTCCGCGCCGCCATCCAACACCACAAACGCAGCAGTTACGTTTTTTCCGGCAGTAGGCACCATCTGCTGCTGGACATCTTCAACCGCCCCGGCCGCGCTTTTTACCGTTTCGGGAAGGTAATGCAGCTGGCCAAGATCGATCCCGCGATCATGGCAAAATTCGTCGTCGACCGCTTCAAGCAGAGCGGAAAAGACATCTCTCCAGAACTAGCCGCGCAACTCATCGAAAGGGTGGAAAACATCCCCAACTACGTGCAGTACCTCGCCGCGGAGCTCTGGCAACTGGCCTGGCAAAAGAACTGTGATCCCGACGCAGCCTTGCTGGAAAGGGCTTTGGAGAGCATGCTGGACAACCTGGCGGATTTCTTTTTGCAGATCTGGGACGGCTTGAGCCTGCAGCAGAAAAGGATCGTGCTTGCGCTCAGCCGCGAAAACACCAATCCCTTCAGCCAGGATTATCACAAACGCTATCGGCTGGGACCGATCTCATCCAGCCAGCGCGCCATCCAGAAACTTCTGGCCGACCAACTACTCGCGAAAAGAGGCAGCGCCTACGAGTTCAGCGATCCGCTCTTTTTGCTTTTCATCCGGAAAAGGTTTTTGGTCTGACCTATTATCAACTTCAAAGGCCCAATACGACAGGGCTCAGGCTGCTTTCTTTTTCCCGGTAAAAACCGTGAAAGCCTTGTAAATCTCGAACCACAGAACGCTGGCGGTCCCGACACCCAGGCAGAGTAGAAGTTCCAGCCAGTTCAGGGGATGCAGGTGGAAAATATTGGTGACGGCGGGAACCCTGTTCATCAGGACAACGAGGGCGACTACTCCCAATACTAAGAAAGTCATAGCTTTGTTGGGCGTGCGGAAGATCTGTGCCAGGTTTTTGCTCCAGGACCGGTTGGTGCTGATGAGGATGATGTTGGAAAACACGAGCGTGGTAAAAACCCAGGAACGCAGATGCTCCGGCGGCAGGCCTCTACTGAAACCCAGGAAATAGAGCAAGGCCAGCACAGCCAAAACCCCGAAGCCCTGAGCGAGTCCGATGCCCAGCATCTTTTTGCCGAACATGGGCTCTTCCGGAGAGCGCGGCGGCCGCTTCATAATGTCCGCATCCTCTTCTTCCATCTCGAAAACTATGGAGCAGGCTGGGTCGATGATCAATTCCAGAAAGGCGATGTGCACGGGGAAAAAGACGAGCGGATGATCCGCCAGCATGGCCGGAATGAGCGACATCCCGGCGATCGGAACGTGCAGCGAAAAAACGTAGACAAAGGACTTGCGCAGGTTGTCGTAAATGCGGCGGCCCATGCGCACGGCGCTGACGATCGAGGAAAAATCGTCGTTGGTGAGCACGATCGCGGAAGCTTCGCGGGCGACGTCGGTACCGCGCTGGCCCATGGAAATCCCTATGTTGGCGGCTTTGAGGGCGGGCGCGTCGTTCACACCGTCGCCGGTCATGGCGACGACCTCGTTGTTGGCTTTGAGGGCTTGCACGATGCGCAGTTTTTGCTCCGGAACCACGCGCGCGAAGATCGAAACGTTGCGCGCCCGGTCCCGCAGCACTTCGTCGCTCATGCCGGTCAGTTCGGCGCCGCTGATGACGTTTTCCAAATGGCGCAAGCCGATCTGTTTCCCGATGGCGCGGGCCGTTCCGACGTAATCGCCGGTGATCATGATGACGCGGATCCCGGCGCGATAACATTCCTGCACGGCCAGCGGCACCGTTTCACGGATGGGATCGGCCAATCCGACCAGACCGAGAAAACGGAACGCGAAACCAGTTTGTTCCTGGGGCAGGGCGTCAGGAGCGGCTTCTGCGGAGGCCACTGCCAGGACGCGCAAACCGTCATCCGCCATGCGCGCCACCTGATCCATCATCGCGTCGCTGGTGGAAAAATCCAGTTTACAGAGCCCGATCACCGCTTCCGGCGAGCCTTTCACCGATACGGTCAGTTGGGGGTCGCTGCTGTTTTTCCAGACGTTGGTCATGGCGCGCAGTTGGTCGCTGAGCGGATATTCCTTTACCAGGCTGAGTTTGCTGGCTTCAGCATAAAGGTTTTGATCGGTTTTTTCCAGAGCTGAGTGGATCGCTTTTTCCATCGGATCGAAGGGATCGGCCATGCTGCCAAGAACGCAGTGCCGCAGCGTTTCGAGGTTGCGCGCCAGCAGTGGGGAGGCGGAATTTCCGGCGAGGTCTGATTCGCCGTCCGGGCTCCAGACTTTTTGCACGGTCATGCGGTTGTAGGTAAGGGTGCCGGTCTTGTCAGTACAAAGGACAGTAGCGGAACCGAGGTTTTCGATCGCCTGCGTGCGGCGCGTCAGCACGTTCTTTTTGGACATGCGCCAGGCACCGAGGGCAAAGAAAACGGTCAGCACGACCGGAAATTCCTCAGGCAGGACGGACATCGCCAGCGTGAGGCCGGTTAGGATCGAATCGACCAGTTTGCCTCGCGAAAGGTAATAGACCACGATCACGACGAGGCAGATGGCCAAGGCGACGAGCGCAAAACTTTTCACCAGTTTCGCGGTGTCGCGGCTGAGTCTGGTTTCCTCTTCCCGCACGCTTTGCAGGGATTTTCCGATCTTGCCCAGTTCCGTGTTGGACCCGGTCGCGTAAACCTGCGCGATGCCGGTGCCGCTGACCACCAGAGTTCCCGAATACACGGCCGGAAGGTCGTCGCCGCCAGCTGCGGGGGGATTTTCCTTTTTATCCCAGAGCCGTTTGCGGACGGAGACCGATTCCCCCGTAAGCAAGGATTCATCGATGTTCAGTAGGTTGTTTTCCAAAATGAACGCGTCAGCCGGAACGCGGTCGCCTTCGGCCAGCAAAATCAGATCGTCAACCACGACCTCGCGGCCCGGAATGCGGATGCGGGCGCCGTCGCGGATCACTAAAGCGCGCGGGCTGGAAAGGTTTTTCAAGGCTTCCAGGGCGCGTTCAGTCTTGCGTTCCTGCACAAGTTCGATGACCATGACGATGACAACCGAGGCGGCCAAAACCAATGCTTCCTGCAGATCGCCCAGGATCAGGTAGAGAACGGCGCAAGACACCAGTAAAATGAACATCGGCTCGCTCAGCACGCCCCAGATCAGTTTCCAGATGCTGCGGGCGCCCGCGGAGGGTAATTCGTTGAAACCGTCTTTTTGCAGGCGCAAGCGTGCTTCTTCTTCGCCCAGGCCTTGCCGGAAATCCAAATATTCTATCATCGCGTCCTCAAAATGTTTGGAAAACAAAGGCTTGGCTATCCAACGACCGGTCAAGCCTTTTTTCCTTTTCAAACGCGGCTTTCCTCTTCAGATAGAAAAACCACATTCGAAGATATCTTCTATTTTGCTTATTTTCAGAGCAATGCCTCTACGCTCTGCCTATCAATACGGGATCAATACGGGATCATTACGGGTTTTATCCGTATTGATCCCGTATTGATCCCGTAATGATAAAGAGAGCCAAGCAAAGGGGAAAGTACGCTGACGCTCTTTGGACAGGCTCTGGAAGGGAGTTGTCAAGCCCTCGGCGGAAAAGTACATCCAATCGTAAAATCACCGGGAAAAGTGATCAGCGGTCAGCGCGGCCTGGGAGAAAATGAGTTTGCTGTCAGGGAGGGAAAAAAAGCCCTGAAACCTTATCAGAGTCAGGCTCAGAAATAGCGCAGGAGGATGTAGGCGGTGCAGATCAGCAGCGAAACGACGGTGTAGATGGCCGCGACCTTGGTGTATTCCCAGAAACTGATGCTGACTCCGTTGCGTTTGGCGATTCCCGCCGCGACGACGTTCGCCGAAGCTCCGATCAAAGTGCCGTTTCCGCCCAGGCAGGTTCCCAAAGACATCGCCCACCAGATCGGGTCGATATGCTGCACTTTCGTGATGACCTCCCCGATTTTTTGGATCATCGGGATCATCGTAACCACGAAAGGAACGTTGTCGATAAAGGCGGAAAGGACGCCGGAAAGCCAGAGGATGGCCATGGAAGTGGGTTTGGCCTGGTTGTGCGTCAGGGCCAGCACATTTTGCGCCAGCCAGTCAATGAAGCCTGTTTCCACGAGGCTTTCCACGATCATGAAGAGGCCGATGAAAAAGAACAGCGTCACCCAGTCCACATCGTTGACCAAAATATGCTCCACTTTTTTGCGGCTGGAAATCACGAGTAGAAAAAGTCCGGTGGACATCGCGACGGTGGCCGTTCCCAGATGCAGTACGCTGTCCAACGCCAAAGCGACCAGCATGACGAAAACCGCGGCCAGCGAAATCTGCAGCATCCGCTTGCTTTTGATCAGGTTGTCGTCGCGGAAGCTCATCAGTTTGGCGCGGTTTTCCACAGTAACATGGAGTTTCTTGCGATACATCAACACGATCAAACCCAGGCTGGCAATGGTGGTGAAAACGATCGCCGGGGTGAGGTTGACGATGAAATCAAGAAAATTGTAGGAGGTTTCACTGCCGATGATGATGTTGGGCGGATCGCCGATCATGGTGGCCGCCCCGCCCATATTCGAAGCTACGACCATCGTGATGATGAAAGGAATCGGACTGATGCTCAGTTCGTGGCAGATCAGCATGATGATCGGCACCAGGATCATGATCGTGGTCACGCTGCCCAAAAAGGCCGAGGCGACGGCCGTCACGACGAACATCAACAGCATGATGTAGAGCGGATTTCCCCGCGCCAGCTTGGCCGTCTTGATCGCCACGAACATGAAAACGCCGGTTTCGCGCAAAACTGAGATCACCAGCATCATGCCGATGAGGAAGAAAATGACGTTCCAGTCGATGGCCTTGAAAGCCACTTCCTGATTGAGAATGCCGGTCAGGATCAATAAAAATCCGCCGACCAAAGCGGCGAGCATTTTGTTGATCCATTCCGTGATGATGAGGACATAGGTGGCGATAAAGATCACCAGCGCGATCAGCATCACGGTCATGCTTAGGCCTGGATCACCTTCCTGAAAATATCCATGGCGGTCACCACGCCCACCAGCTTGCCCTTGTCCACGACGGACATGTAACGTTTTTCATGCTTGATCATCTCGCTGACGGCTTCGATGATGGAAGCTTCCGGCCGCAGGAACACGTCGTCCTCAACCATGATCTCGCTGACCCGGACCTCGTCCAGCTTCTCGAAAAGATGTTCCAAGGGCTCAAAGGAAAGCAGGAAATTGAGGTTGTCGATCATCATCATGTAGTTGGGCACGCCCACCTTGAGAAAATTGAGGATAGTCACGTCACCGAGGTAGGTGCCCTGGGCGTCGGTGACCGGCAACACCGAGGTCACGCGTTCGTTCATCAGGTCGCTCAATTCGCGCAAAAAGGCGTCCGGCCGCACACTGACGGGATCTTTGACCATGATGTCGGCGATGGTGAGGTCTTTTTTAATCTCGACATCCAAATGCTTCAGCTGCTGCATCACGCCATGCCCGTCCTGCGCCGCGGAGAGGGCTTGCACGGTTTCCTTGTCCTTCGAAAGGGCCAGCAGGGCAGACACCATGTTCAAATAGAGTTTGGAACTCGTTTTATCCGTGATGATCAGCACGACCCAATTGATGCTGAAGCCATTGATATCAATGGGATTCTGCAGAAAAGTCATGCCGACCACGGTATCCTTGAAGCCATCCATGCGAATATGTGGGATGGCCAAACCGGAAGGATACGCGGTCGCGGATTCCTGATCGCGCTGCAGGATAAGCTCCAAAAGTTCGTTTCCGCACACCGGAAGGGGGTGGTTGTGGCAGATGGTTTCGACCATTTGCTGGTAAACTTGCTGCTTGGTCAGGATCCTCTGTTCGATGCGGATGTCCCGCGGGTCAAGGTAACTAATCAGATGCATGGCTCACCTCAAAAAAACACTCATATTTCTATTTATAAAACCGGTTGCATTCGGTCAATCTATTTTTCCGACTCTGGAAACTCACGCCGGTTGTTGCGTTCCCAGTCCGGAAGGAGGATTCGGTCATTTTTACTTAACTCCTTCCCGCATCAGAAATACCGGACCAGGATATATGCCGTGGAAAGGACCAGGGAAAGAAGCATATAGAAAACGCCGATCTTGGTGAAATCCAGGAAGGAAATGGAAAACCCGTTTTTGTGCGCCAGGCCGACCGAAACGATATTCGCGGAGGCCCCGATCAGGGTTCCGTTTCCGCCCAGACAGGCGCCCAATGAAAGAGCCCACCAAACCGGATGCATGGCCTGCGCGGGAAAATGGGTGCCGATGCTTTTTATCAGGGGGATCATGGTCGCCACGAAGGGCACATTGTCGATGAAGGCGGAAAAGATGCCGGAAAACCACAAGATGATTACGGAAGTCTTTCTCAGGTCACCGCTGGAGACGGCCATGATCTTGTTGGAGACCAAATTGATGAAGCCGGTCTCGATCAAACTGCCCACGATGATGAACAGGCCGATGAAGAAAAAGATCGTGGCCCAATCGATGTCGTGGGCCAGGAAGTTTTCCACGCGTTTGCGGTTGCTGAAGAGCAGCAAGATCAGGCCGGAGACCATGGCGATCGTGGAAATCGCCAGATGCAGCTTATCCTGGAATAAAAAGGCCACCAGCATCAGAGTGACCACGATCAGGCTGCGGCGGAGAAGCTTCTTGTTGGCGATAAGGTTATCCTCTTTGTAGTTCATCAGGCGGGCCCGGTTTTCGTTGGTGACCCTCATACCCTTGTGGAAAAACAACCAGGTCAGGACAAGGCTGAAGACCATGACTATGACAATGGCGGGAGTCAAATGGTAAATGAAATCCATAAAGCTGTATTGGGTGGCGCTGCCGATCATCACGTTGGGCGGATCGCCGATGATCGTGGCCGTGCCGCCGATGTTGGAGGCGATCGCCATGGTGATGATGTATGGTATCGGCGTGATCTTCAGTTCGGAAGCGATCAGCAGGGCGATGGGCACCAGGATCATCACGGTGGTGACGTTGTCCAGAAAGGCCGAAACCAAAGCCGTGACGGAAAACATCAGCAATAGAATGTAAAGGGGTTTGGCGCGGGCGAATTTGGCGACTTTGATCGCTATGTACTGAAAAACGCCGGTCTGCTTGAGAACGCCCATGACCATCATCATACCGATCAGCAAAAAGATCACGTTCCAGTCCACGGCCTGATAAGCTTTTCCCTGGCTTATCGCACCGGTGACCACGACCAAAAAGCCGCCCAGCAATGCCGCCGTCATTTTGTTGATCCATTCGGTCATGATCAGGATGTAGGTGATCGCGAAGATTGCGACGGCTAGGATCATGTAAAACATATTTACCTCGTGAGAACGACAACCTAAAAAACTAAGAGTTCCGCGGGCTGTCGGCCAGGCGGAACTGATTGCAGGATTGTCAGTTAAGATATATATCTGATATTATGTAAGCCAATAAATACAAAGCTGAATTCGGTCAACTGATTTCTCTGGCGGACTATGTTTGACGTGGCTGGACGCCCTGGGGTGATTTTTCATCCGGATTTGTCCAGACGTCGTATTCGAGGCTGCATGCTTTCGCCACTCTTTACTTGACATTCTGGGGGCATTGACAGAAAAGGAAAAGTTATGAAGAAATCCCGGCTCCATTCCTGCGAACTGAAGCGGCACAGAGAGGTCGCCCCGCCTCTGTGCGCCGTATGCCCGCGCATCTTGAAATGCAGGGCGTTCAGGATCTGGTACCATCTGAACAGCGATGAATACCTGGATTTCGTGACCGACATCTGCCAAAAATTCCCTGATAAATACATAATGGAGGTATCCTTCATGCCCGAAAAACAAACCTTCGTCCAAATCGTGGACATGGCCAGCGGAGCGATCGAGCGCATCGCGAACCTGAAAGAGATCGAAGCCATGACCCCCGAGGAAAAGCTGGAACTTGCCCGCAACAAGAACCTGTTCGTCGTGACCCACCGCCTCGAGCCGATCGTGCGCGTGGAACTGAAGAAAACCGCCATCGAAGCGCCGCTGCAAATCGCGCCCAAAGCGGAACCGCAGGCTCCGGCCAAGACGGAAGAACCGAAAAAACCCTTGCCCGCCGGTTTTCCCAAAGGTAAAAAGAAAAAATAGCCTTTCCAGAGCTGAGAAAAAATTCCTTTTCAGAAAAGCGCCGGCTAAAATAATGGCTCAGCTAAAGGAAAAGGAATACCCAAGCGCCAACGGATCCGGTTTCCGGAGGCCAAGCTTTTGTAAAAGGAGAAGTTATGTTCAAGCTGGATGACAAACACCTGGCAGCGGCGCAGGAGATCGCCCTCAAACACCGTCGCAAGAAAAGCTGCGGCGATTGCTACGACCGCGGTTGGATCGGGGTCACCGACCAGAATCTGCTCGTACTTTGCACGCACTGCGTGGATATGGAAGCCGCCATGGAAGATTGGAAAGCTTACGTATCCGGGCATGAAGACCTGAAAGAGCATTTCGGCGAACTTTTCGAGGAAAAGAAAGTCGAAAGCGAGGAAGGTGAGGAACACGCCAAACTCAATCCGCACGAACACAAGAAGACCCATCCGCACGCCACACAGCCTTTCGTGCCTGGGCAAAAACGCACCGGACTTGCCAAAAAGATCTGAACCTGCCTGGCAACGGAGTTTATGGAAACGAAGCGAACCAGTAAAGGAACCGTGTGCTGAATGTATAAGACCATCGATCTGAAAGAAAGCCCCAGGCACTTGGAGGAGCGCGTCCGCGCTTATTGGACGAAGCACGGCCTGGCAGAGAAAAGCGTCGAATTCCGCGAAGGAAAGCCGCAATTCATTTTTTACGAAGGGCCGCCCACCGCCAACGGCAAACCCGGCATCCACCACGTGATGGCGCGCACGCTCAAAGACGCGGTGTGCCGCTACAAAACGATGACCGGCTTCCAGGTCAAGCGTAAAGCCGGTTGGGACACGCATGGCCTGCCTGTCGAGATCGAAGTCGAAAAGCAATTGGGGCTGGAAGATAAAAAGGCGATCGAGGAATACGGGATCGAGAAATTTTGCCGGGCCTGCCGCAATTCGGTCTTCAGCTATGAGAAGCTGTGGCGGGAAATGACCGAACTGATGGGCTACTGGATCGATCTGGACCATCCTTACATCACACTTGAAAATAACTACATCGAGTCCGTCTGGTACATCCTCAACGACTTTTTCCAGCGCGGGCTGATCTATAAAGCGCACAAGATCGTGCCCTACTGCCCGAGCTGCGGGACGCCGCTGTCTTCGCACGAAGTCGCCCAGGGCTACAAAGACGTCGAAGACCCCTCCGTATTTGTCAGGTTCAAGGCTCTGGACGAGGAAAACACATTTTACCTGGCCTGGACGACCACGCCCTGGACGCTGATCTCCAATGTGGCGCTGGCTGTGCATCCCGACGAGACTTACGTCAAAGTCGCGCATCAAGGCCAGAATTTGATCCTGGCCAAGGCCCGGCTCGAGGTTTTGGAAGGTGAATACCAGATCCTGGGAGAGTTTCCGGGACGCGACCTCGAACGCAGGCGCTACGAGCCTCTCTTTACTTTTGTCGAAGTCGATAAACCCGCCTGGTATGTGGGTTTGGCGGACTACGTGACCATGGAGGACGGCACCGGGATCGTGCACACCGCGCCAGCTTTCGGCCAGGACGATTATACCCTCGGCATCAAATACGGCCTGCCTTTCATTCAGCCCGTCGATGCGGAGGGGAAATTCAACCACCTCGTCGAGCCCTGGACGGGAATTTTCGTCAAAACCGCGGACAAAGACATCATCCGCAGCCTCAAGGAAAGCGGCAGCCTCTACCGCCGCGAGCAGGTCAAACACAGTTACCCGCATTGCTGGCGCTGCCAGAGTTTGCTGATCTATTACGCCCGGGAAAGCTGGTATATCCGCACGACGGAGTTCAAAGACCAGTTGCTGGAAAACAACGCCAAAATCGCCTGGTATCCAGCTTTCGTGGGCGAAAAGCGTTTTGGCGAATGGTTGGAAAACAACGTGGATTGGGCCCTTTCGCGCGACCGTTTTTGGGGCACACCACTAAACATCTGGGTTTGCGCGGATTGCGGGCACAAGCGCTCCGTCGGCTCCATCGCCGAACTGATCGCCCAAAGTAAGATGAAAGACGGATCCAAAGTGCCGGACAGCATCGAACTGCACCGGCCCTACATCGACGATGTCGTCTTTGCCTGCGCCAAATGCGGCGGACAGATGACCCGCACCTCGGAAGTGATCGACTGTTGGTTCGACAGCGGTTCGATGCCTTTCGCGCAATGGCATTATCCTTTTGAAAACTCCGAGTGTTTCGATGCGGAGTTGTTCCCGGCCGATTTCATCTCCGAGGGGATCGACCAAACCCGTGGCTGGTTCTATTCCATGCTGGCCATCTCCACCTTGTTCAAAGGCGTCTCCAGTTATAAAAGCTGCCTCGTGAACGACATGATCCTGGACAAGAACGGCCAGAAGATGAGCAAATCCAAAGGCAACGCCGTCGATCCGATCGAACTCATGCATGATTACGGCGCCGACGCCATCCGCTGGTTTTTGCTGGAAGTCAGCCCGCCCTGGGTGCCGACCCGCTTCGATGTGGACGGCGTGAAAGAGGTTCTGGGCAAATTCGTCGGCACCTTGAAAAATGTTTATTCGTTTTACGCGACCTATGCCAATATCGACGGCTTTTCTGCTTCTGATCATCCTCAGGATTGGCAGCGCAGCGCCGAAATCGACCGCTGGATCGTTTCCCGACTGCATTCCCTGATCCGCGACGTCCGGGCCTGGATGCAGGATTATGAATTCACCAAAGTGGTGCGCGCAATCCAGGATTTCGTGATCGACGAAGTCTCCAACTGGTACGTGCGCCGCAGCCGGCGTCGTTTTTGGGCGATGGAACTCACGCCGGACAAGGTCGAGGCCTATCGCACGCTGTTCCAGGTTTTGCTGGGCGTGGCAAAGCTGATTGCGCCCTTCGCGCCCTATCTCTCCGAGGAGATCTATCTCAACCTGAACGCCGGTGAGAGCGTGCATCTGGAGGATTATCCCGAAAGCGATGAAACTTGCATTGATCCTGCGCTGGAGAAAGAAATGCAGGTGATCATCGAACTCGTCTGTCTGGGCCGGGCCGCCCGCAACGATTGCCAGATCAAGATCCGCCAGCCTTTGGAACGGATGTACGTTCCCGCGCGCTATCAAGCCACGGTCCAGCGGATGTTCGAACTGCTGCAGGAAGAGGTCAATGTCCACCAGATCAGTTTTGTGGCCGAGGACGACGGCTTCGTCCAGTACGAATTGAAACCCCAGTTCAAGGTCATGGGCCCCAAATACGGCAACCAGATGAAAGCCATTGCAGCGGCACTGACAAATGTGAATGGCCAGGATGTCCTGGCAGCCTTCAATTCCGGCGGCAGTTACCATCTGGCCAAGCTGGGCATCGAGCTCGTTCCCGAAGACGTGGCGGTGCACATCAAACCCCGGGAAGGCTACGTTTTTGCCAGCCTGAAGGACATGTTCGTGGCGCTGGATACGGCGCTCACGCCTGAATTACTGCGGGAGGGATACGCCCGCGAGCTGGTCAACAAGATCCAGTTCACCCGCAAGGAACGGGACTTTGACATCATGGACAGGATCACTGTCCGCTGGCACGGAGACGCCGAAATCCGCGAGGCGATAGACGCACATCGCGAATACATCGCCAGCGAAACACTCTGCGACGAATTTATCGAGGCCGCCGACTCGGATGGACTCGATCCTTACGACATCAACGGCAAAGAGGTCTGGCTGCACGTCAGCAAGGCGGCACCCTGACCGGTCACATCATCTATCCGGAGTAGCCAATGAAATTCTGCAGCGAATGTGGCAAGCAAATACCCGACAATGCTAAGTTCTGCCCCTATTGTGGGCACGAGGCCGTGGTCCAGGCCGTTCCGGTCCCGGAGGTTCCCAAGCCGGAAAGCCCTGAAGTGACCCGTGATTTCAGCACCGAGGAAGTCGCCGACACCGCCATTAAAATTCTGGAACCCGGCACAGTTTTCAACGGATATCTGATCGTCAGTTTGCTCAATAAAGATCCGGAGGGCATCAAGTACATCGCCGAAAAAGGCGGCGTAAAGTACGTGCTCAAGCTGTTCTTCAAATACCGTTTTTCCAGTTTGGAAACGATCCTGGGCCTGCAGGCCAGGATGAAGGGCCTGACCGGGCTCGATTCGTCGCACACGGCCAAAGTTGCGGAAGTGAATCAGCACTACGATCCGCCTTACATGGCGGCTGAATACGTCAGCGGCGCTTCTTTGGCGAAAATCAAGGCCAGCAATCCCGAACGCATCACGGAAGATTTTGTCCGCAAGGTGGCCGTCCAGCTCGTCGAAGCGGCGCAGTCCGTACGCAAGCGCGGCCTCACATTGAACAGCCTGACTCTCAGCGGCATCATGGTTTCGGAGGAAGACTGGGTCACGGTTCTGTCTTCCGGGATCACCTACAGCAACGTGGACGAACGCGAGGAGGTTTTCAACCTCGGCGTGATCCTCTCGCAGTTGCTGTCCAAAAACGTCCTCTACAAGGCGATTTACAGCTCCGAGCGGCTGCAAGAACAAAAATTTACCTACATCGCGGGCGCCACGCTCAGCTTCAACAAGATCCTTTCGGAGTGCCTGCACCGTAACATCCTGCAACGCTTCCCGACCCTGGAAAACCTGATGAAAGGCCTGACTTCGCTGCCGCCGGTAAAAGACGACGAGGTTTATACTCTCAAAGAAGCGGACATCTCCCTTGCCGACATTCCAGAAACCAATCCTCCCCAGCCCAAGGGAGCCCTCGATTGGCGTTTCTACCTGCTCATCGGGGCGATCGCAGCGATGTTGGGCACCTTTTTCATTTTCTTTTTGCCCAAGATAATCAAAACCTCGCAGGCAGGGCCGGGAACAAAGGTCGTTCAGGAAGCGCTTGCCGATACCGGGCGGTTCGGAGGGGATCTGCGTCCGCCGCGCGAATTGCGTAACAACGGCGAGGCCGTGATGCCATCCGAGCGTTACGATCCCCGCAAGGCTTATTCAGCCAGCGATAGCGACTATAAGCCGGCCCCCAAAACGGCGGTCAAACAAAAATCGCCTATCCCGGGTAATTTCATCCATATTCCGGACGG
>JAKQNV010000030.1 GCA_029565595.1 Candidatus Cloacimonadota bacterium | reverse complement strand
CCTACGGCACGCAGGCGTGGCCGGGCGAAGACTTCAAGACCATCGTCGAGACCAAGTTCAAGAAGTGGTTCGGCATGAGCCCCGAGGACAAGGTCAAATTTATGGAAATTGCGATGGAGGCCTCGAAACTCGGGCCCAAATTCAGCGACAACGTGCTCGCGGCCACCAACGCCTGGGAACTTCACGTCACCGATCCCGCCGACGTCGAAGGGATGCCGGAAAGCGTCCTCTCCGGCGCGGCGCATCTGGCCAGGCAAAAAGGCAAGGACAGCGGCTGGCTCTTCAATTTGCAGCCCTCCAGCATGGTGCCGTTTTTGACCTATTGTAAAAACCGCGAACTGCGCCGCCAGATCCAGATCGCCTATTCCTCCCGCGCTTACAACGATAAGTTCGACAACCAAGCCCTCATCCGGCGCACCCTAGAACTGCGGGAACAGCGTGCCCGCCTGCTGGGTTACGCCACACACGCGGACTATGTCCTGGAAGACCGCATGGCGGAATCGGTGGGAATCGCGACCGATTTCCTCGACCGCATTTACGACATCGCCTACCCCGCCGCGATCAGGGAAGTCAACGAAGTTTTCGAGTTCGCCCGCCAACTGGACGGACTGACCAATTTCCAGCCCTGGGACATGAGCTATTATTCGAACAAACTCAAGGAACAGCGCTACGCCTACGATCCGGAGGAACTGCGGCCCTGGTTCAAAGTGGAAAACGTTTTGGACGGCCTGTTCGTCGTTGCCAACAAGATCTACGGCATCGATGTGAAGCAGGTGCACGATGTTCCGGTCTATCACAAAGAAGTGACCACCTGGGAGGTTTACGACCGCTTGGGGAGCTACCTCGGATTGATGTACATGGATCTGTTCCCGCGCGATACCAAGCGCGGCGGCGCCTGGAAAACCAGCTTCCAGGGACAGGGGCTTTTTTCCGACGGCATGCGCCGGCCGCAGGTCTGCATCGTGGCCTCGCTGACACCTTCCACGGCGGACCAGCCATCGCTGTTGCGGCTGGACGAAGTGCGCACCATTTTCCACGAATTTGGCCACGCCCTCCATTCGCTGCTCGCGGACGGTTATTACAAGGGACTTTCCGGCACCAGCGTGCTCTGGGATTTCGTGGAATTGCCCAGCCAGATCATGGAAAACTGGCTGCTGGAAGAAGCGGCGCTGAACCTTTTTGCCAAGCACTACAAGAGCGGAGCTCCGCTGCCCAAGGATCTTTTGGGCAAGGTGATCGCCGCGCGCAATTTCCAGGCGGGCCTGGCCAATATCAACCAGCTCCGCTACGGAACCCTCGATTTTGCCTGGCACACGGCGGATGTTAATACGATTGGCGAAATCGACGCCTTCGAAAAACAGACCGTCGAACGTTTCCGCGTCCTGCCGACGATCCCGGGCAGCAACATTTCCTGCGCCTTTGCGCATATTTTCGCGGGAGGCTACTCCGCCGGATATTATTCCTATAAATGGGCCGAAGCTTTGGAAGCGGACGCCTGGAGCCTCTTTGCGGAAAAAGGGATTTTCAACCCCGAAGTGGCGGATTCATTCCGCAAAAACATCCTCGCCCGCGGCAATGCGTTCCATCCGATGGATCTTTTCGTGGCCTTCCGCGGCCGCAAGCCCGATCCGGATGCCCTGCTCCGCCGGGATGGCTTGCTGCCAACCATAGCGTAAAACAACCTCATCACAGAAACGCCGGCAGCTAATGCCGGCGTTTCTTTTGCCCTGCTTTCCGTGAATTTCCAGGATTGCCTGCCCAAATGCCGCCCTCTCTCCTTTCTCCCTATCAATACGGGATCATTACGGATTTCATCCGTAATGATCCCGTATTGATCCCGTATTGATCGCAAGAGCCAAGAGAGGAAGAAGAAGGTATGTTTATGTTATTAAAGCAGATATACGCGATTCGAGAATGTGGTTTGATATCCTCCGCATAATCGTCTTCAGAATATGCGGATACGAAAAAGCCGGGTGCTTGACCCGGCTTTTTATATTACAGGTTTTGTTGTATCGGTTTAACGGAGGCCCTGGCTCATGGCTTCACCGAGTTTGAAGATCGGCAGGTAGATCACGATGATAATGCTGCCGACGACCACGGCCATCAACACGATGAGCAGCGGTTCGATCAGGGATGTCAGGCGGTCGATAACGGCGTCCACCAATTTTTCATAAAACTGCGCGGCTTTGCCCAGCAGTTTGTCCATGTCTCCCGTTTCCTCGCCGGTGGCCATCATTTGCAGCAATGTGGAGGGAAACAGCCCGGTACGGCGAAAAGCGTTGGCCACTCCGTAACCTTCCTTGACCATCACCCTCGCGCGCCTCACGCCACCTTCGATGACGGCATTCTGGACCACGTTTTCGGAGAGTTCCATCGTATCCATGATCGGCACGCCGGCCGCCATCAGAATGGAAAATGTGCGGGCGAATTTGCTCATGATGGAATTGATGGTAACGCTGCCAAAAATCGGGATTTTCAATTTCATCGTATCCCAGATAAAGCGGCCGCGGTCGGTGAGGTTGACCATCCAGATGGCCACGATGACGCCGAGGAAGATCAGGATCGAGAAGAACAGGTTGCCGGTGATGAAATCGCTGATGGCGATGGCAACTTGGGTCGGCGCGGGCAATTCGGCGTGGAAACCTCTGTAAACCTGGGCAAACATGGGAATGATAAAATAGAAGAGAACCCAGACCACAATGGTGAGAAAGATCAGGATGAAGGTGGGGTAAGCCATGGCTGATCTCACTTTGCGGCGGGTGTCCTCGGTCTTTTCCAGGTAATCCGAAAGTTCGTCCAGAATGGTATGCAGGGTACCGGAAACTTCACCGGCCTGCACCAGCGCGACATACATCGGATTGAAAACGCCGGGATGCTGCTCCATCGCCTCGGAAAGGGAATAGCCCTTTTTGATGTCGTCGGAAATGCGGCGCAGCACTTTGGAGAATTTCTTGCTTTTTTCGGTTTTCTCAAGGTCGGTGACGGCTTTTTCGATCGTCAGACCGGCGGAGAACATCGTGGAGAGCTGGCGGGTGAAAAACACCAGGGTCTTCAGGGAAACTCCGGTGCGCCATTTGTAGATGCGGAGCATGACCTTGTCAAAGAGCGAGAGTTTGCCTTTGAAAGCGCCTTCGGCTGCCGCCTTGACAGAGATGATTGTGCTGCCTTCCTTGGCCAGCTTGTCCACCGCCATGTCCAGGGTGTCGGCCTTGATGATTCCTTCGACCCTGGCGCCCTTGGCGTCTTTGACTATATACGCGAAATTAGGCATAGCTGATACCTTTTCCTTAACTCAATTTTACTCGACGATGGTCATCTTGATGACTTCGCGGATGGTGGTGATGCCACGTTTCATTTTGGCCATGGCGGCATCGTGCAAGGTACGCATCCCGGCGCGCAACGCGGCGTCGCGGATCAGGTCCTGGTTGCCGCCTTCGTAGATCAAACGGCGGATTTCAGGATTTACGATGAGCAGCTCGAAAATGCCGGTGCGCCCTGAAAATCCGGTGTTATCGCAATGCACGCAGCCGCGTCCGATCTTGAATTGGGTTTGCGCGGCCTCTTCCGGCGTGAGCCCACAATCGCTGATCTCCTGGTCGGAGGGTTTGTAATCCTGGATGCAGTAGGGGCAAATCTTGCGGACCAGGCGCTGCGCCATCACCAGACTGAGGGAGGAACCCACCAGATAGGGTTTGATCCCGATGTCGATCATACGGGTGATGGTGCTGGGTGCGTCGTTGGCGTGCAGCGTGGAAAAAACGAGGTGGCCGGTGAGCGAAAATTTGATGGCGATATCGGCCGTCTCTTCGTCGCGGATTTCACCGATGAGTACGATATCCGGATCCTGGCGCAGGACGGAGCGCAAGGCGGTTCCGAAGGTGAGGCCGATCTGTTCCTTGGTTTCGATCTGGGTGACGCCTTCAAGGCGATATTCCACAGGATCTTCGACCGTGATGATATTGGATTCGATATCCTGGATCTCTTTCAGGGCCGCGTGCAGGGAGGTCGATTTTCCGCTTCCGGTGGGTCCCGAAACGATGATGATCCCATAAGGCCGGCGGATGATCCTGGCAAAAATGTCCATGTCCTCCTGCTCAAAACCGAGAGTAGTGAGTTTGAATCCAAATTCGCCTTTGTCCAAAAGACGCATCACGACCTTTTCGCCCAACACGGTGGGAGTGATGGAAACACGCACGTCCACACTCTTGAGCGCGGTTTTTAGGGCAATGTGGCCGTCCTGGGGCAAACGGCGTTCAGCGATGTTGAGTTTTGACATCACCTTGACCAGCGAAATCACGCCGGGATGCATGCCGATCGGGGGTGTCATCACCTCGCGCAGGGCGCCGTCAACGCGGTAACGGACACGGGTGTTTTTGGTCAGCGGTTCGATATGGATGTCCGTGGAGCCGGCTTTGATGGCTTCGTTGATGATCAGGTTGAGCAGCTTGACGATTGGCGCATCCGCATCCGAAGAGGCGGAGGCGATGGTGATCTCGTTTTCGTCGTCGTCCATGGCCACAAAATCGAAGCCTCCCACGGCATCTTCCACCTGCGAGGTGGTGCGGATGCTTTTATAATATTTCTCAATCGTGTCGTGCAATACCGATTCGCCGATCAGCTTGGGCTTGATCGCTTTGCCCAGGATCTTTTTCAGGCTGTCGACGACCGTCAGGTTTTCCGGATCCGTGAGGGCCACCACTACGCCGTCACCTTCCTCACGCAAGGCGATGACCTTGTTTTCGGTGGCGTAAGGTTCCGGGATCTGGGAGACGATTTCGAGGTCAAGGTCCATCAGCTCGTTGTCCTTGACGATGTCATAGCCGAGCTGCATGTTCAGAGCTTCCAGCAATTGCTTTTCGGTCAAATAGCCGAGTTTGATGAGCGTTTCGCCGATCTTCAGACCGAAATTGCTCTGTTTGATCAGGGCTTCCTTGATCTGGTCGTCGTTGACGAAGCCTTCATGCACGAGCACTTCGCCCAGCCGGGCGAATTGGGGGTTATAACTCATTTAAAGTCGTCCTTTCTGTGTAATTTAATCTATGAGGGCAGCAGCCGCTTGGGTCTATACGTTTCTCCCGATCAAGCCTGGCGCAGGGATGGCGTATAAACCATCCCTGCGTTTTGGCTATTATCTTTAGAACGGAGGATTCGGAGTCCAGTAGCGGTACAAGACCACGTCTGTCTGGTCCGAAACTGCGGTACCTAGTATTCGGCCTGTGATCGTGGCTGTGGTCGAACCCGGAACCTGAGCGTTCGGATCACCGGCAGGGCATTCCAGGCGATGGAACCTGATCTGGCCCCTTCCCCAGCCCGCGTAGTCTCCGGTGCCGTAGGTCCCGTCATCTGTAATGATCCGCCAGGCGGGATCCGCCGGGTAGTTGTTGTGGAATCCTGGGATCGCCACAAACTGCCCCATTGTACAGATCAGCATGATCACGGCGTTTCCGACCGGTTGTCCCTGTCCGTCTGTGAGCACAGCGTAGATATCTGCAGTTCTCCAATCGGGAGAAGTGTCTCCAAAGATCACTGAGCCCGGGTTGGCCTGCATCTCGAAACGCGGATCATTCAGAGGCAGCTGGACCGTCGAGTAACCGTCCACTCCTTCACCCATCATGGCGCCTGTACTGGCGCGTATGGTGATCCAATCGTAGGTGTAGATGCCTGAATAACTGAGCGTCGTGTAGGCTACGCCGTCAAGGGAGTCGTCCTCCACGCTGACGTTGCCCACGTAGCCATTGGCTCCGATCTGGCAATTGGTGACGTTGTTGATCAATTCAAAGAACACAGATGTGTTGCGGTCGACCGGATTGCCATAGACGTCTTTGACAACGGCTCCGGCAACAACCCGCCACAATCCGCCGCCCATGTTCTGGCCGGTGTTGAATCCGCCGATAAAAGGAATTATCTCATGCGGCGGACCGGCGTGGATGACGATGTTGGCCTTGGTGGCGCGCACCCATCTTCCGCTTTCGCTGGTACAGGACGCACGGATGATCAGGATGCCCGATTCCGTGCCGCTGTTTACCGAGATCTGAGCCTCGCCTCCTGTGGATACCACCAATACGCTGTCACCGACAGGATAGTTGTTTAAGTTGGCTCCGGCGGGTGGCGAAGTGTTTACGATGCGGAAATAGACGTTTTGCGGGGAATCTATCAGGTTTCCGTTGATGTCCTTGAGCCTGACGCGCAGGATGGCCGATTCCTGGCCGCCGGTGTTGGCGACGTTGAGGTCGATCTGGCTTTCCTGGGTAAAGGCGATGGAATGGATGTCGTCGGAAGTGATGTTGAAGATCAGCTGAGTTTGCAGCGTGTCGTTATTGGCAAAGGCCTTGATGGTGGCGGCCCCAGCTGTCAGCCCCGGAGTGAAGCGGACCTGGGCTTCTCCCATCTGGTCGGTGTTGATCGTCACGGACTGGGTGGTGTTGATAAAGGTTCCCAGATTCGTTTCGAAACGGACCGGTTTGGTCTGGCAGGGGTTTCCGTGCATATCGTTGAGCGTGGCCCGCATGAAAATATGGTTAGGGCTGGAGACGAAGCTGGTGTCGGCTTCGATCATTTCCCCGTCCACCTGGACAAAGCTCTGCAAGCCAATGGCAAAAGGATTCCCGGGCCTGATGACCACTTCCCTGGTGCTGCTTACATCTCCTATTGAGGCAGTCACAAAGGCGTTTTCAACTCCCGGAGTGGTTGTGGCCACCGATCCGGAGTTATAGTTGGCGTAAGCCCTGCCGTTTACCGTTTTGGATACCACCGAGATACCCAAAACGTTGCCTCCGCTGTCCACGAACCTGCCTTTGGTGCAGGTAAAGGTGATCAGAGTGTTATCCGGAACGTCATTATTCAAGATGTTTGTGGCTGTGGCGTTGATCTCCGTGGTCTGCATCACATTCATCACATAAGGACTTACCGGCGTGAGGAAATTCAGGACCACGTTGTTGATTGCAGGCACTTGCTCGATCATCACATTGACGGTCGTGGTGTCGGCTGAAACGAGCGAATCCGCCACAGTCGCTGAGTAATTCCTGACCACTGCAGTAATCGTGGCCAGTCCCTGATCGCCGTCATCCCAGAAGGTGGTGGTTGCCACGCCTGTGCTGTCGGTGGGAACGTTGGCCAGTATGCGGCCCAGGTTGGTGCGGAAATTGACTATCTGCGAGGGAACGCCGAAGCCTTCGCCGTCCTTGACCATCACGCTGATCTCGGAAAAGGTGATGTTGTTGTCACAGTAGATCGTATCCGGCGAAGCCGTGATCTTGGTGATAATGCGCATCTGGTTGAGAGGTGGCGGTTGCGGCGTGTCCTGGACCACTGGCGGCGGTTCGCGGCGGTCGCAGGACGTGGTCAGCGATACCAGCAGTAGCATCATGACCGTAAGAATGGGGAAAAGTTTCTTGATATTCTTCATGGTTTATCTCCCCTGGTTACTCGTTATTATCGTTGTTTTTGTCTTCAAACTCGATCAAATGGCGGGTGAGGCGTTTGTCCAGTTTGGGATCTCCCAGCTGGCCAAGTTCCTTGGCTTCAGGATCGGGTCTGAACTGATCATTTGTGACCAGGCGCGGTGTGATCTCCATGATCAGGTCTGTGCTGTCCACCTTTTCGTAACGGTGTTGGAACAGTTTGCCCAGGAAGGGCAGATCTCCCAGCAGGGGCAGCTTCGAAGTTTGCTGCGAAATGTTGGAGCTCAGCAATCCGCCGACTATGATCTTATGTTCGTTGGGCACGGTCACGGTCGAAGTTATCCGGCGGACCTTGGTGCGGGGGACGTAGCCGCCGACAAGTTCGGTCACGGAACTGACTTCGGGAGCGATGGTGGCTGTGATCAGGCCCTGGTCGTTGACATTGGGCGTGACCGTAAGCATGATACCGACCTGTTCGCGCTGCACCTGGATCTGC
>JAKQNV010000071.1 GCA_029565595.1 Candidatus Cloacimonadota bacterium | reverse complement strand
GCCAGAAAGTGAACGGTGTTTGGACCGTGCCGCAAAACCTGGGACCGACTGTCAACACAGCCGGCAACGAGCAGACGCCTTTCCTCGACGCGGACGGCAACACCCTGTATTTCGCTTCCAACGGGCATCCCGGATTTGGCGGCTACGACATTTTCAAGACCTACTGGATCGGTAATACCTGGCAAAACTGGTCGGTCCCGGAAAACTTGGGCCTGCCTCTCAATTCCACCCGCAACGACCGCTATTTTTTCCATATCCCAGCCACCAACGAAGGCTACGTCAGTTCGGACCGTATGGTCTCAGGCTTCGAAAAGATCTACCAAGTCAACTTCCAGTATAGCGAACAGCCCAGTTACATCGTCCTGAACGAGGCCGGGGAAATGATCTCTCAGCCCATAGCCGTGGAACGGCCTCTGGCGGGCCAGGAAGCGGAGGAAGAAACGCTGGTCGCCAAGACTACAGAATTCCCAGAACTCGGCAAACCGCAAGCTATGGAGGAGGAGGTTCAGACCATCGTCCCGCCCGAACAACCTTCGGAACCTGTGCATCAAACTGTGGAGACAGATCAGCCAGCTGCAGGGAAAGAACTTCCAGAAGACAAACCAATGATTGTGGCTGATTTCCGGCCTCTGGAAAAACCCGCTGAATCCGGGACTACGGAGCTTTATTTGCAGCCACCATCACAAGAAAATCTGGGTCAGATTGAAGAGCCGCCGGCTGTGGCCAAACTGCCGGTGCAACAGCCGCCTTATCAGGAACAGCCTGCCATTTTGCCGCCTGAGCATCCGGAATCAAACCTGGAATTGATCCCCACGGAAAAACCGGAAGGCGTTCCCGGCATCGAGCCTGCCGTTTCCAGCCACAAAGTCCGGTTCCGCGGAACTGTCACCGATTTGGAAGGTCATCCTGTTCTGTCCAATGTCGAAGTCACCGGCGTTACTGAGGGCGTTCGCAACCGCAACATAGTCATCACCAGCGGCCTGGGCGAGTTCGACACCGAATTGCGCTGGGCGCCCTCATGGGATGTGGTGGTCAATGAAGGCGGCTATTTGATTTACAGCGAAACGGTGGACCTGGAGCCGGAAACAGAGGCGGTCAACCTCAATATCTTCCTCAAAAAACTGGAGAAGAAAAAGGCCATTGCCTTTGGCAGCATCTTCTTCGCCGATAAAAGCGCGGATCTCTCTCCGGAAGAGATAAAGACCCTGGACGACGTGGTCCTCACCCTGCTCAACAATCCCTCCATCAAGGTTAAAGTGTCAGGCCACGCCTACGACACCGGAACGCCGCGCATGAACCTGGACCTTTCCGACCAGCGTGCCAAGATCGTGGTCGATTACCTAATCTCCAAAGGAATCGATAAAAAACGCCTCAGATGGGAGGGTTTCGGCAACAACCAGCCCATCTACGGACTCACCGACGAGAGCGAATCCGGCAAAAATCGTCGCGTCGAAATCGAAGTCATAAAATAATCTTGTAGGGTTCAGACTCCAAGAGGGAAAAACTCCTGGCGTAATATACTGCACGCCAATCCATTAGAATAATCCCCGCGAATCCAGGGCGAGAGTTTTTCCAACACTTTGCTCAAACGTTTGGGCAGCATTTCCTAAATCATTGATAGACAAGTAGATAAAATCTCGGATTATTTGGGGATTGTGCTTGACAAAAACCCGATATCTGATTTCTTTGCATACAGATATCGATGAAAACAGCCATCTTGCCGGACGGACCTCTGGACCGAGGCAGGATCTGAATATGTAATTTCATAGGAGACAATAAATTATGACTGAAAAAACCTACACTGCCCAAGACATCAAGGTGATGAAGGGCCTGGAGGCCGTACGCAAGCGCCCCTCGATGTACATCGGCGGCACCTCCGAACGCGGCCTGCACCACCTTGTTTACGAGGTCGTGGACAACTCCATCGACGAAGCTCTGGCCGGATTCTGCGACCTGATCAAGGTCACCATCACCTCCCAGGGCGAGGTCGAGGTCGATGACAACGGCCGCGGCATCCCGGTCGACATGCACAAGGAAATGAACATCCCGGCCCTGACCGTCGTAATGACCGTCCTGCACGCCGGTGGCAAGTTCGACAACCAGTCCTACAAAGTATCCGGCGGTCTGCATGGTGTCGGTGTTTCGGTGGTCGTGGCGCTTTCCGAATACCTCGAGGCCCGTGTCCACTTGAACGGCAAGATCTATTTCCAGCGTTACGAGCGCGGTCGCGTGGCCTCGGAAGTACTGGAAATGGGTCCCACCAACCGCACCGGCACGGTGATCAAGTTCAAGCCGGACAACACCATATTCGAAACTGTGGATTTCAGTTTCGATTATCTCACGACCCGTCTGCGCGAGCTGGCCTTCCTCAACCGCGGCGTGCGCATCGTACTCAAGGACGAACGCAACGACCGCATCCACGACTTCAAATACGACGGCGGGATCAACAGTTTCGTCGAATACCTTAACCAAAACAAAAAACCGCTGCAGGTCAAACCCATCCACGTCGAATCCCAACGCGAAGGCTTGGAATTCGAAGTCGCCTTGCAATACAATGAAGGCTACCAGGAAAACATCTTCAGTTTCGCCAATAACATCAACACTACGGAAGGCGGCACCCATCTCAGCGGTTTCAAGAGCGGCCTCACGCGGGCCGTCAACGCCTATATCAAGAGCGCTGACCTGCTGAAAAACGAAAAGGTCAATCCCTCCGGCGAGGATATCCGCGAAGGCCTTACGGCCGTTATCAGTGTGAAAATGTCCAATCCCCAGTTCGAGGGCCAGACCAAGACAAAGTTGCAAAACAGCGATGTCGAAGGCTTCGTCAATTCCGTCGTCTATGAAAAGTTGATGACCTATTTCGAGGAACACCCCGCCGAGGCGAAGGCTGTTACGATGAAGAGCATCCTGGCTGCCCGTTCGCGCGAGGCAGCCCGCAAGGCGAGGGAACTCACGCGGCGCAAATCCGTGCTGGAAAGCGGTTCCCTGCCGGGCAAACTTGCCGATTGCACGATCACTGATCCGACTAAGACGGAACTTTTCCTGGTCGAGGGAGATTCCGCAGGCGGCAGCGCCAAACAGGGCCGGGACCGCGCGTACCAGGCGATCCTACCGCTCTGGGGGAAGATGCTCAACACCGAAAAAGCCCGCGTGGACAAGGTCCTCAACAACGACAAGATCCAGCCCATCATCCTGGCCGTCGGAGCAGGCATCGGACAGGATTTTGACGTCAGCAAAATCCGATATGGAAGCGTGGTCATCATGGCCGATGCAGACGTCGACGGCGCCCACATCAGCACCCTGTTGCTCACCTTCTTCTATCGCTATATGCGCCCCCTCATCGAGCACGGCCATGTCTACATCGCCAAACCGCCCCTCTTCCTCGTGCGTAAAAACAAGCAGAAAAAATATGTGTTTTCCGAAGATGAGCGCGATGCCGCCATTCGGGAATTTGGCGATAAAAACGTGATTGTGCAGCGCTACAAAGGCCTTGGCGAAATGAATCCCGAGCAACTTTGGGAAACGACCATGAACCCGGAAAACCGCATCATGGTTTCGGTGAAAATGGACGACGCCATCGAAGCGGACAGGATGTTTACGGTGCTGATGGGCGACGAGGTAGAGCCGCGGCGCGAGTTTATCCAAGCCAACGCCCAATAC
>JAKQNV010000006.1 GCA_029565595.1 Candidatus Cloacimonadota bacterium | reverse complement strand
CCCGCAGGGGCCTTCAATCCCACATCATACGTTTAGCGGTTAACGTCCCACGGCAGGGTAGAAAAGCCCTGCGGGCTTTAGCAGGCGGGACGCCTGCCGTTCCGTGATATCCGGTCGTTCCAGGGGTGTTTTTCCCTCCGGATGAACGCCATTCGTCACACACTACTATATAGAGGCTGCAACTCACAATGTTAAAAATGCTATCTGCTTGTCACACAGCCAGATAATCTCATATGTCTGCTGTATTTCTGCTTATACGCTGCTGATAGTGAGCAGTGGCTTGGGAGAGCAAAGACTGGAGTGTCCACGAATTCCACGAATTTTCACGAATTTTTGGGGTGTGAAGATCAAATATCTGTGGAATCTGTGAAATCTGTGTGAGACCGGTTCGTGATATGGTGAAAGGGCGCCGCACCCAGCCCGAGCCTCACATTGTCATCCCAGCGCCCCACTTTGTCATCCCAGCGCAGGCTGGGATCCAGTTCTTTAAGATTTCAGACCCGTAACCCAGCCCGCGCAACGGACACAAAGTCATCGTAATTGCTTGTCATTAAAAGATCTGGATTCCAGCCTGCGCTGGAATGACACACCCGAGACATTCCATTAGCCAGCCCGAGCCCATCAGTCACGTCTAACGTCTCACGCTTAACGATTAACCCACTAACCCATTAACCCATTAACCAAAGGAGAATTCATGAAAGTCCGCTTCAAAAACAACATCCTGTCCTACACGGGCAAATGCGATGACCTGGTCTATTACTACAACAGTAAGTTCGGCAGAACCGTTTGCAGAGCCTACACGCCGCCCAAACCCGGGCCCCAGCACACCAGGTTCACGCTCGTCGCCAAAAACATAAAAGCCCTGGACATCTCCCCGGGCTACATCAACGACCTTAGAGTTTACACCGATATCTGGAACTCAAGGTCGCCAACCAGAGACACCCCCTTTGCCAACTACCGCAACGTCCTGATGAAATTGCTATACAAGATGATCGAGATGTATCCGCAATACGATCTGGCCACCATCACCCGGGACGACATCGAGATGAACCTGCTGCCCTGCCTTTCGGTATATCAAGCCTGTCAAGCGGGGCTGATCAAAAAAGTACAGGGCTACGAATTGCTGACCGCCCCGATGTGAGCAGAGCCATGCAGAGCATCAGGTCTCCGGCTTAAACCGGACCTTTTAATACGTTCATGTTTCCTGGAGTTCATTAGTCATAGGCCTCACTGGAGCCTGCGTTGTGAGTAGCGCGGGCTCTTTTTCTTGGGGAAAGATCCGTGGCAGCCCGCCGCGCCCACTTCCTGGGGTGCGAAGCGGACATTGAAGGTTGCCAGCGTTCCGAGGGAGAGGGAGGGCTGGGATGACATGATTTGAGAGTGCATATATGACAGATAAATTGCGGGTGGTAACTGGGCAAAGGGTTTAATATCTTAAAGACCTGGATCCCAGCCTGCGCTGGGATGACAAGGGTTTGGAGTCTGGGGGTTGAATGATGCGGGACTTGGGTATAGGGCATGTAGTCTAAAAAGACCTGGATCCCAGCCTGCGCTGGGATGACACTACGCAGCCTGCGCTGGGATGACAAGGATTTGGAGTCTGGGGCTTGGACATTTGCAGTTTGGGTGATCGGATTTGAAGTTGTCAGTGAGGGTTTATAACAGAGGAGTAAGGATGTCGAGGACTAGGAAACAATTCCTTGACAAAATCAGGGAGTTATGAAATGAATCTCTTAAAAGTATGTAAGGGAGTTCACCATGAAACACGTTTTTTGTCTGTCTGTTCTGTTCCTGGCGGGATCACTATTCAGCACCGTCCTGATAGTGAACAACATGCCCAATACCGATCCGGATTTCACCACCCTCTCCGCCGCCTATACCGCCGCGGCACCCGGTGATACCTTGTATATCGGCGGCTCGACGGCGAGTTATGGAGACCTGACCCTCACCAAACCCCTGACCATCATCGGAACGGGATACTTCCTCACTCAGAATCCGCATACCCAGGCAACCGGCTACGGCGCAGTCCTGGGAGCACTGACCTATAACAGCGGATCTTCCGGCTCGCTGGTCTCCGGCTGCCAAATAAGCCGGGTGGCATTTAACACTTCCAATATCATCTTTAAGCGTAATTATCTGTATGACATCTCCAGTGTGGGCGTCCTTATCGCGTCAGGCGTATCGAGCATTGCCATCATCCAGAATTATCTGCAGAAGAACAACACTTATTATCTGATCCAGGCGCAGGGCTCCAACTCCTCGCTCTATATAGCCAATAATATCATGAGCTATAGCCCCAATAACTCTGGCTGCTACACATTTGATATGGCAACGAGTTCCTCAGCGACCATCGAGCAAAATGTTATGTATACCTCAAATAATTCAGTAGCTTTCAGAGTATATAACACCGTGTTCCAGAATAACATCATGTTCGGGGGGACATTCACGGCAGGCACGGGGACGACATATTTCAACAATATCGGCAGCGGCACCCAGTTCGGCACATTGAACGGCAACCAAAGCAATGTGAATATGTCGACAGTGTTCACGCTGACCGGCTCTCCGGACGCGAATTATACGCTGCTGGCTGGCTCTCCGGCGATCGCGGCGGGTGTGAACGGATACGATTGCGGCGTATTCGGCGGACAGGCTCCTTATGTGCTTTCCGGAATGCCGGAGGGGATCCCTTCCATCTATCAGTTTTCGTCACCGGGGGCGGGTTTCGTGATCCCCGCGCAGATCAAAGCCCAGGCGTACTGAGCGGGAGGCGGGCATGGTCAAGATCAGAGCCTTGCCTCTATTGCTGGCTTTAACGGCGTTGGCTTGCGCCTTTCCGGCTATGGCGGACAGCCGTTCGGGTCCCATCTCCACCTTGCAGTGGTATTGGAATGACGGGAACTGGAGTTCCGCCCAGAGCCAGATCCTCACCCCGGGAACGGATATCACTTTCTCGGCTTCGTTCAGCGCGGTGGACTTGCCGGCGGGATTGAACTGGCTGCATTACCGGGTGAAGAACGGCGCCGGAAAAACGAGCGTTCCGCAGCACCTTACATTCTACCGGCCGGACAGGCAAACGCCGGATCCGGTGAGCAGGCTGGAGTATTTCGCGGGTAACGATCCCGGACTCGGTCAAGCCACGCAGATAGACCTTGTGGACGGTACCGATGTCCAGCAGGCCTTCCAGATCAACATGGGCGAGGGCGGGATAGGATTCCGCAACGTGGGGGTGCGGGTGCAGAACAGCGCCGGACTATGGAGCCAATTACACTGGACTCTACTCTTACGACCGGGATTTCCAAACGTGGCGGATATCTCTTCCATAAACTGGTATTTCACCGGATCCGGAGCGAACGAAGCTTCAACAACCGTATCTGCGGGCATCACACCAGGGCAGAATCCGACAGTGAACGAAGCGATCCCGCTCACCCAACTCGTGCAGGGGCAAGCTTACCTTATGCATTTGTCCGTGATCTCCACCCGTGGAAAGCACAGCCAGGAGTATATCCATCCCTTCACGGTGAACTGGATCCCTCAGAATGTTGAAGGCAGCGTGGCAGGGCAATTATTCACCCTCTCCTGGGATGCCATCTATGGCGCCACTGGATACAAGGTTTTGGCGGGAACGACGCCCGGAAGCTACACCTTGCTCGGAGCAACCCCGAATACCTGGTGGCAGGAGACAGCCATTAACGCAAAATTTTTCCGGGTGGTCGCAGTCAGGAACTGATAAACCGGAGAAATACCCGCCAACGTTAAACCGGGAGTGATATCGCGATTGGAGTGAGGATACTTTAAACCCTCACTTCAAACTCCCAATTGCGCTCACTTGGATAATTGATGCTATCACATTGTTAACAAATACGATATGGTTGGACACAGCTGCTTAGTGGGACTTGGACATTTGAAGTTTTCGGTGATCGGATTTGAAGTTGTCACTGACACATTACACGTGGACGGCTTTTCTCTCCCGCAAGCCCGGGGACCAAAGATATTGCTTGACTGAGGGCCGGGAGAAGGGGAATCTGGCTCTTATGGAAATGACCGAAAAACAAAGGAGGAACCAGCGATGAAAATCAGGTTTTTGGGCCACTCGGCCTTCGAACTGACTGGCGCTGACGGGACGAAGATCCTCATCGATCCCTTTCTGGAAGGCAATCCCCAGGCCGCGATCAAACCCGATGAGGCCAGCACGGATTACGTCGTGGTCACCCACGCCCACGGCGACCATCTGGGCGACACGCTGAAGATCGCCCAACGCTGCGGATCCCTGGTGATCTGCGTGAGCGAACTGGCCGCGATCCTGACCCGGCAAGGCTGCCGGACGCAAGGCCTCAAGATCGGCGAAGGCTTTGAATTTCCCTTTGGCTCGGTGAAACTCACCCCAGCCACGCACGGCAGCACCACACCCAACGGCACCGAAGCGGGTCCCGCGACCGGAGCGCTGATCCGGGCGGACGGCCTCTGCATCTACCACATGGGCGATACAGGGCTTTTTAAGGAGATCAGGGAGATCGGCGAAGCCAACGCCATCGACTGGTTGTTAATTCCGATCGGCGGCCACTACACCATGGATTCCGACGACGCCGTGAAGGTCGTGGAAATGCTCCGTCCGCGCTGCGCGATACCCATGCACTACAATACCTGGCCGGTGATCAAAGCCGATCCGCAGAAGTTTTGCGCCAAACTCCAGGCCCTGGGCGTCAAATGCCTCGTTCTGAAGCCGGGGGAAAGCGTTTAGGGCTTATTTCTTCAGTTCTTTGAGGGCGGTCTCGTAATCCGGCTCGTGGGTGATGTCGTCCACCAGTTCCCGGTAGGCGACCTTGCCGTCCAAACCGATGATGATGACGGAGCGGGCCAAAAGTCCCGCCATGGGGCCGGTGGTCAGTTCCAGGCCGTAGTTTTTTCCAAAATCCCGGTTACGCAGTTCGGACAGCGTCAGCACCCGCTCAATCCCTTCGGCGCCGCAAAAACGGGCCAGGGCAAAAGGCAGGTCGCGCGAGACGCAGAGGATCACGGCGTTTTTGACCTGGGCGGCCTCGGAATTGAATCTGCGCACGCTCATGGCGCAAACGGGGGTGTCCACGCTGGGAAAGACGTTGAGCAGGATCTTGCGTCCGGCAAAATCGGCGAGGGTTTTATCCTGCAGTTTGGTGTCGGTAAGAAGGAAGTCTTTGGCCTTGGCCCCGATGCGGGGCAGGGCGCCGGAAGTCTGGACGGGCGTGCCTTTGAGGTGTGTGGTTGCCATATTGTTTTCCTTGGTTTTTGGTCACAGGTTTGAGCCCGGGTTACGGGAGGATATAAATACAACGTGAGTACTTGATATTATTTTGTCATTCCAGCGCAGGCTGCAGACACCAATTCCGATGATGTCCCACTTTGTCATTCCAGCGCAGGCTGGAATCCAGTTCTTTTGAGAGTGCATATATAGGACAAGATAAATGACAGTTGGTAACTGGGCAAAGGGTTTGATTTCTTAAAGACCTGGATCCCAGCCTGCGCTGGGATGACAAGAGTTTGGAGTCTGGGGTGGTAACTGGGCAAAGGGTTTGATTTCTTAAAGACCTGGATCCCAGCCTGCGCTGGGATGACATAATGGGATAACTTCGTGTTGTTTGCTGGGACTGCGCTGGGATGACAAGGTGGGGCTTGGGGTGAAGGAGGATGCAGATACTCGGTGCATCCGCCCCCGTTATAAGTACTTGAAGCCTTCGTCCTCAGCCAGATCCAACCAATCCGGATTCTTTTCCTCGATCAGGCGCAATTTCCATTTCCGCTTCCAGGTCTTAAGGCGTTTTTCCGCCAACAGGGCATCATTCACGTCCTGGAACTCCTCGAGCCACACCAGGTGCGTGACGTTATGGGTGTCCGTGAAGCCCTCGAAAGCGTGGTCCTTATGCTGTTGGACGCGCTGTTTGATGTTTCCGGTAATGCCGATGTAAAGGGTGCCGTTGCGTTGGCTGGCCATGATATAGACGTGGTATTTCCTCATGTGTGTGCCTTCATTATGTAAACAGGGATTTTAATTCCTAAACCGATGATGTCCCACGTTGTCACTCCAGATTAGGGGAGATGTCATTCCAGCGCAGGCTGCAGACACCAATACCGATGATGTCCCACTTTGTCATTCCAGCGCAGGCTGCATACAATAATACCGATGATGTCCCACTTTGTCATTCCAGCGCAGGCTGGAATCCAGTTCTTTGAGAGTGCATATATAGGAAAAGATAAATGACAGTTGGTAACTGGGCAAAGGATTTGATTTCTTAAAGACCTGGATCCCAGCCTGCGCTGGGATGACATTACGCAGCCTGCGCTGGGATGACAAGGTGGGCTTGCGCTGGAATGACAAGATGGGGCCTGCCGGTCTAGATCAAGCCATGGTCTAAATGCTCTTTTTCTGCGATAATTTGCGCTTTTCCGCGCTTTTCAGCGGCCTCTTTCTCAAGCGCCTAAGCTCGCAGTCTCGCCCGGCTCCAGCCACCTGAAAACGCTTAGAAGAAGACCTTGACGGCGATCGCGACTAGCAGCGCCGAATTCAGCCCCATCCAGATCATCAGCAGGATCTTCCCCTTGCGGATCTCCTCGCGGTTGGCCAGGGCTTTCTTTTCCAGGCGCACCACAAGGTTTTCGATGGTGTTGAGACGCTCGTCGGTCTTGTCGAATTTCTTGATATTATTGTTGTGCGAGGTATCGCGGCTAACGCGGCGGACGATTTCCAAAGCCAGCGGAATGAACGCCGGAATGAGTTTTTTCATGGTTAATCCAGCCATTGCGGCTCCAGATCAGAATTTGTAACCCAGGTTGCCGTAAAGGGTTCCGGGCAGGACAGCGTGGGTGGAATAGGTCAGGTCGAGGGTGAAGCCCTGGACGTTGAGGCCGACGCCGGCGTTCCAGGTCCCGGGATTGGAATGTACGCCCATTCTGATGGCGAGGGGATCGAAGAGCCAGAATTCCACTCCGCCCATGAATTCGGTTTCCTTGGCGAAGTCTTTTTTGACTTCGAGGGTCGTGGTCACGCGGTCGTAGGGCATGTAAGCCACTCCCAAAGCCAGGCGGCCGGGCAGCGTGTGCTGGTTTTCGTCGCCCATTTCAGGCTGGTTGAGGTTGGTGACGCTGAAGCCAAACCTGGTGCGGCCTTGCAGGACGGCCGACACGCCGAGGTCGATACCCAGGGCGTCATCCGCTTTTTCGTCGGCAAATTGGAGGCGGTAATAGTTTACAGCGTAGCCGAGGGTGATCTGGGAATGGACGTCCTGCTGCAGATTGAAGCCGTGGGCCAGGCCCCAGATCTGTTCGCTCATCAGGGTCTCGTTGCCGAAATCGACGTCGAGTATCCTGGTTCCCAGGGCCACGGTGCCGAGTTTCTTGGGCAGTTGGATCCCCAGGGCCGCGGTCTTGAATTCGGAGAAAGACTGGCCGTTGAGGTTGCCGAAGCCGATCGCGGCTCCCATGCCGGAATAAGCGAGGCCGGCGGGATTGAAGAAGATGGCGTTGACGTCGTCGGCCACTCCGGTGTAGGCTCCGCCCATG
>JAKQNV010000169.1 GCA_029565595.1 Candidatus Cloacimonadota bacterium | reverse complement strand
AGAAATAGCCTTCGGAAAAGGCCACGTCCTCCAGGACCTCGTCCGCGGCATCGGTCAGCAGCATGTTCTTTTCCAGTGTCGACGGCGTGACCGCGATGTTGCGCTTGGCAAAATACTGGATCAGTTTTTCCCGGTTGGTGGCGATCGCGTTGACGCGCAGGTGCAGACGGGGATTTTCGTTGTAATAAATGGCCAGGTATTCGGTGTTTTCCTCGCCCCACAGATCCAGCCAGCGCTTGACCAGATCCTCAGGATAGGAGTGCTCGCAAGCGATTCGTTGGACGGGATCCTCAGGATATTTGACATCAGGATTTCTCTGCCAGGCGCGCAGCAAGGCATTAACGAAATCCGCCACGGTCTCGCCCAGAGTGGTTTTGGCCAGCTCGACCGTTTCGTTCACGGCCGCATGTTCGGGCATGGAATCCAGGTACATCAACTGGTACAGGCCCAAATAGAGAAAGACCTTGATCTTGATATCCGTGGCGGCGAACTTCCTGAGATCAGCGTATTGGGAAAGGATGTAATCCAGTTTGCCCCGCAGTTTCACGACGCCTTTCACCATATTGTAGAAGAGGGCCACGCTTTCACGGTCGTGTTTGAGTTTTTTCGCCCGCTGGTGCAGCAGGGTGTCCGAAAACTCCATGTCCTTGAAGATCTTCAGGATGGTTTGGTAAGCTTCCTGTCTGAGCATCTATTTGCTTCGCTGGTAAAGGCGGCGGATGATTTCCTTGAGGAGTTGTTCGGAGTTCATTTTGGTCGCTTCCTCGGGCATCAGGCTCAATTCCCGGCGCACGTCCTTGGCATTGAAACCAAGGGCCTGCAAGGCGTTTTCCACTTCGGAAAGGGTGCTTTCCTCGACCGGTTGAAATCCCGGCTCAAAATAATCCAGCAGGTGGCGAAGTTTGCCCTTGAGCTCGATGATCAGTCGTTGCGCGCTTTTCAGCCCGATGCCGGGAACCTTGGTCAAGAGCGCAGTTTCTTCGCGTTCAACGGCTTTCACGAAATTAGGGATGGGCAGAGTGGAAATAATGGATAGCGCGCTTTTGGGGCCGACTCCGGAGATCTTGTTCAATTGCTGGTAGAGTTCGCATTCGGCGGCTGTCGCGAAACCGAACAGGCGGACGTCGTCCTGGGCCAGATGCAGATGGGTAAAGAGTTTGCAGTCTTTTCCGGTTTCCGGAAGGACCTCAAAGGTGCTGATGGGGATGTGGAGTTCGAAAGCCAGGCCCAGCGAGGTTTCAATCACCACCCGGACTGGACTTTTCTGGATGAGTCTGCCAAAAATATAGTTGATCATGGTGAAAATTTCATCCTGTGCCAATGGCAGAGCGCCATGCCCAGCGCGTCATAGGCGTCGTCGGTCGCCTGGGTGGATTTCAGGTTCAGCATCTTGCTTACCATAAAGCGCACCTGTTGCTTGGAAGCGTTGCCGTTGCCCACTACTGCCTTTTTGATTTCGCGGGGGCTGTATTCCTGCAATGGGATCTTGTGCCGGGCGATGGCCAGCAGGATCACTCCCCTGGCGTGGCCGAGTGTGAAAATGCTGCGGATGTGCTTCTGGAAAAACATACTTTCCACTACTGCCACTTCCGGTTTGTACTCTTCCATGACGCCGTCGATTGCAATATAGAGCATGTCCAGCCTTTTCAGCAGATCTTTTTCCCGGGCCATGTTGATCACGTCGCAGCCCGCGGCGACGATCCTTCTGCCCTGCACTTCCAAAAGTCCATAACCACAATAGCGGCTGCCGGGATCGATGCCGAGGATGACCACTATTCCTGGCTCAGAGATTCCATCACTTCGTCAGAAACTTCAAAATTGGCGTAAACCTTCTGCACGTCGTCCAGTTCTTCCAACATTTCGATGAGTTTGAAGAGCTTGGATGCGACGCTATCGGCGTTGATCGTTGTTTTGGGAACTCTGATGAGCTCGGCGTTTTCCACCGGAAATCCCATTTTTTCGACATTGCCCAGCACGGTGTGGAAATCCCCCGGCGCAGTGTAGATGTCGAAATAATCCTCATTGAGTTCGACGTCCTCGGCTCCGGCATCCAAAGCCTGCATCATGAAATCGTCTTCTTCGAGGCCGGTGGAGGGAACGTTGAAAAAGCCCTTTTGCTCAAAGTTCCAGGCCACGGCTCCGCCTTCTGCGAGGTTGCCGCCGTATTTGGAAAACGTGTGGCGCAGGTCGGCAACAGTGCGGTTTTTGTTATCCGTCATGACTTCAACCACGATGCCTATTCCGTTTTGACCGTAGCCTTCGTAAACGATCTCTTCGTAGGCAACGCCTTCGATTTCGCCAGTTCCGCGTTTTATCGCCCGTTCGATGTTTTCACGTGGCATATTGGCGGCTTTGGCGGTATTGACGGCGGTGCGCAGGCGGGGATTCATTTCCGGGTCACCACCCCCGTTTTTGGCGGCAAGGATGATCTCTTTGACCAGCCGGGTGAACATCTGGCCGCGTTTGGCGTCGGCCGCGCCTTTTTTGTGTTTGATTGAACTCCACTTATTGTGTCCGGACATTGAAACCTCTTTATCTATCGTTAATCAATCTCTGTTCTTTGTTTCCATTCGGAACGACTGCCATTAATATGTCAAGCAGTAAAAAGGGGAAAGCTGCGTGAGCGGCCTTCCCCGGAATTATGAGTCTGCTTGCGCAGATTTATTAGGCTTCCTGATCTTGCCACGCAGCAATCACTTTTGCCGCGATCTCGTCGGGAACCTTTTCGTAGTGCGAGAATTTTTGGACGAAGCGCCCGCGGCCCTGGGTGAGCGATTTAAGCGCTGGGAAGTAGAAATACATCTCGGCAACGGGCATCTGGGCGTTCAGATACTGCTTTTTGCCACGCTGTTCCATGCCCATGATGCGGCCGCGGCGGGTGTTGATGTCACCCATCACGTCGCCCATGTATTCGCTGGGTACGATGATCGTGATCTCGTGGATCGGTTCCAGCAGGATCGGTTTGCATTTTTTGAAACCTTCCTTTAGGGCCATTGACGAGGCGATCTTGAAAGCCATTTCGGAGCTGTCCACATCGTGGTAACTGCCGTAATAGACTTCCACGCTGACGTCAACCACCTGATATCCGGCGATGATGCCTTTTTCCAGCGTTTCCAGCAGACCTTTTTCGATGGCGGGGATGAAGTTGGAGGGAATCACGCCGCCCACGATGGCATTGATGAACTGGAAGCCTTCGCCGCGTTCTGTCGGCTTGATCCGGAAATAGACTTCGCCGTACTGGCCGCGTCCGCCGGACTGTTTTTTATGGCGGTACTGGGATTCCGCGCTGCCCATAATCGTTTCTTTATAGGGGATGCGCGGTTCCTTCATCATGGCTTCGACTTTATATCTGTTTTTGAGCTTTTTGAGGACCAACTGCAATTGCTGCTCACCCATGCCGGAGATCACGTTTTCGTGGGTTTCCAGATTCAGGTCGTAGCGGATGGTCGGATCTTCCGCGATGACGCGTTGCAGGGCGCTGCCGATCTTATCCTCGTCGGATTGGTTGGCGGCGCGGATCATCTGCCAGTAAATGGCGGTGGGCAGCTCCGGCATTGGCAGGGAGAGATCGGAACCGATGGCAGCAATGGTGTTCAGGGCTTTGGTGTTTTTTAGTTTGACCAGAGCTCCGATCTCGCCGGCTCTGATCTCGGAAGTATCGGTGCGGTTTTTGCCCAGCATGTAATACATGTTGCCGGTTTTGTCCTTGGCGTCTTTTTCCGGGATGTAGAATTCCATGCCGGTCTTCAGCGAGCCGGAAAACATGCGCACGTAGGCATAATCTCCCATATTGGGATCGGCGTAAAGTTTGAAAACGTAGCCCAGCAGTTCGCCGTCGGCTTTGGCGACGAATTCTTTCGGCTGGCCGTTATCGAGGATGTGCAGGGGATTGGAGTCTTCCGGGGAAGGCAGGTACTGCGTCACGGCGTCGAGGAAGGCCATGACGCCCACGGCTGTGTGCGCGGAGCAGACGAAAGCTGGGAAAATATCGCCGTTGGCCACAGCTTTTCTCAAGCCGGAGAGCAACTGCGCGTCCGAGAGTTCCATGTGTTCCAAAAAGTGGTTCAGAAGTTCTTCGTCTGTCTCGGCGACGGCTTCCATCAAGTGCAGGCGGGCATCTTCAACGGCCGATTTCAGGTCCGCTGGAATTTCGCCCTCGCCATCCGGCCGGATCGCTTTCTGGCGGATGATGTCCACCACGCCTTCGAAAGTGTTTTCCTTGCCGATGGGCAAGTGGATCGGCGTCGGATTGATCCCGGAATTTTCGTGGATCGCTTCCAGGGTCTTGTGAAAATCGGCGTGTTCGTTATCCATGCGGTTGACCAGGATGACCTTACCCACCTTTTTGTGATCCAACTGCTCGATAGCCAGTTCCAGACCTACTTCGTAGCCCCCGGCCGCGTTAGCCACCAAAACCACGTTTTCCACAGCCGGGATGGCGACGATGGCGTCACCCACGAAATCCGGATTTCCCGGTGCGTCCAGGATGTTGATCTTGTGGTCGTTATGGTTCACGTAGCCCAGGCTCAGGCTGAGCGACATGCCTTTGGCGGTTTCTTCGGGATCGAAATCCAGGACGGTGTTGCCTTCATCGATCTTGCCCAAACGGCTGGTGGTCTTGGTCAGGAAAAAAATCTGCTCGGCGAGTGTGGTTTTGCCGGCGCCGCTCGATCCCATAAACAGGAGATTGCGCAGCTTGTTCAGGTGGTATTCTTTCATTTCATCCTCGTTCTGATGTCAGAGCCAGTTTCTTGCTTCTGACGCTTTCCCGGCGCTTGGAAAGGCTGGGAATAAGCCAACTTTTTTTACTACCCTCTGTTGTCAATGGCTTTTTTCGCAGTTTATGGCCAAATTGAGGCGGGAGAGGCGCGGAAGAGAAAAGATCAGAAAGCAGAGAACAGGGAGTGTTTCCGGGCTGAAACCTCGCTTGCAAGCCGGCTGGGAGTATCTCCAGAGTATCTCCAGAGTATCTCCAGACATGCCTGAGCAGGGCAGGGTTATCTCTCTTATTGATAGTAAGTTAAAGCGATTTGGACAGATAGTTTGGCGAACCCGGGCAAAGCCCTGCAAAAATGTCCGCCGTTCTACATCTGCAAATTGCGGATCCCGGCTCAGGTGGAAAAGGGGATCTTGTCTTTCTGCTTGATTCTAGGCAGGCGTTCGATCAAAGCTTCGGCCTGCTTTTTGAGAGCTGCAGGAGTGCCATCGTTGTCCACGACGAGGTCGCACAGCGGGATCTTGCCCGTGTCGTCGATCTGGGCGTCCATGCGTGCCTCCATCTCCGCCGCTTTGGCCTTGCCGCCTTTCGTAAGGCGCTGCAGACGTTTCTGGCGGCTGGCGCGCACCAGGACAACGAAATCGAAGCAGTTTTGCAGGCCGGCCTCAAAGAGCAGGGGAACTTCAAAGAAAATGTATTTTTCTTCGCTTTCCTCGACGATTTTCTGCAACGCGACCAGAGTCCCGGGATGGATGACGCTATTGAGAAAATCCAGTTCCTGCTTGTTTTGGAAGACGATCCCGGCGATTTTGGCGCGATCCGCTTTACCGCCTTTGGCAACATCCGGTCCCCAGCGCCTGACCAGTTGTTTCAGCGTGGCGGGAAGCGCCAATTGCTCCTGTGCCACGTCGTCCGCGAAAACTACGGGAACGCCCGCCTCCCGTAAAAAGTGGCAAAACTTGCTCTTACCGCTGCCGATATTGCCCGTGATTCCGATCAGGATTGGATTTGTGGCCATTCATTACCGCCGTAAAAATAAAAAAAGTTATGTCGTGGCATCCGTGATGATCTGCAGCAGTTCTTCGTAAGCCACGTTTACTTGTATCTGTCCGTGCTGCGCCACGGAAATTTGGCTGTTTTGCTCGGAAACGATGATGGCGATGGCGTCGCTGACCTCGGTGATGCCGATCCCGGCGAGGTGGCGGGTGCCAAAACGCTTTACGTAATCCGGTTTTTTGGAAAGCGGCAGCACCACCTTCGCCGCCATGATCCTGTCCCCGCGGATGATGACCGCTCCGTCGTGCAGGGCGCTGCGCGGATTGAAGATCGTTAAAATCAGCCGCAAAGACATCGTGGCGTCCATAGCTTCGCCGCTTTGGATGTATTCGTTCAATTTGCGCCTGTTTTCCAAAACGATCAGCGCTCCCGTCTTGCGAAAGGACATCGAGGAAATGGCATCGATCAAAGGCATATAGATGGAATTGCTTTCCCGTTTGCGAATGCTCATACTCAGTTCGCGCGAGATGTTGATGCGCGCCAAAAGCGAGCGGATCTCCGGCTGGAAAAGGATCACGAGCACCAGAATCCAATAGCTGCGCACGGAACCAATGGCGCCGGTGACCATGCGCAGATCCAGTGCCACGGCCACCGTGTAAAGAATGAACAGGAGCAAAATCCCCAACAGGATCTGGTAACCGCCGCTGCGCCGGACGATGTTCAGCGACTCGTAGATCAAAAAAGCGATGAGAAAGATATCGACCAGGTCCTTGAGTTTGGGGATCAGTATTTCCATCAGGCCCCTTCAGCGTTTAGGGCTTGCAGCGTGGTAAAAAACTGATGATGCGCGCGGACGTCATGCACCCTGAGAATGTCTGCTTTTTGCATTGCCGCAACCAAGGCCGCGGCAAGCGTTCCGCCGATCCTGTCCTGAGCGGAGGAACCGTCCAGCGCTCCGATGAAACTTTTACGCGAAGCCCCGATCACCAAAGGCAGTCCGAAAACCTTGAATTTATCTAGGTTCGCCAGGAGCGTGAGGTTGTGTTTCAGGGTCTTGCCAAATCCGATGCCGGGATCGAGCAGCAAGCGTTCCTCCCCGATTCCGTTCAGCGCCGCAAACGCGATGCGCTCGGCAAAAAAAGCGCTGATCGCAGCGACCACATCCTCGTAAACAGGCGCTTCCTGCATCGTGGCCGGCTCCCCCTGCATATGCATCAAAATGACCTTTACATGGGGATTTTCCGCCAACAATTCTGTCAAACGCGGATCGTCCCGTAAGGCGGAGATGTCGTTAATGATCGTCGCCCCGCAGGCTATGGCTTCTTTGGCGACTTCATACTTGCGTGTGTCGATCGAAATCCCGGCTTGGGGAAATGCGGCCGCGATCCTCTTCAGAACAGGGATCACGCGTTTGATCTCAATATCCGCCGGAATAGGCTGCGAACCGGGACGGGTGGATTCACCACCGATGTCAATGAGCTTCGCGCCCTCTTGCAGCATGCGTTCCGCCTGGCTGAAAGCCATATCCGGCTCAAGGAAAGCGCCGCCGTCGGAAAAGGAATCCTCTGTAACGTTGAGAATACCCATCAAACGTGGGATGTGCGGGTCTGCGTAAAAGAATTGATAAGGCATCAGAGGAAATCGAGGGTGATCTGGCAAACCATATTGTTTTCCGGAGCTCCGTCGATCGTGAAAGTCCCGTCCGCAAGGGCTTTCTTGGCCGCTTCGAAGAACCTTCCCTCGGTCTGCTGCAAAGAAATCACCGAACCCGGGATCAACCGCGCGTAGCGGTCCAGGCTGAATTGCACGGTGGCGCTGCCGCTGTCGCCCAAATTGTGCTTGTAGCCAGCGGGAAGGCGAAAATGCACCCTTCCCCCGCCGCCGGCTACCGCGAACTGCACGGTTCCGGTGTTGCCGGGCGTGCCGTTCAGGATGCCGCTGATGGCGTTTTGGGCGTAGGGATTGTTGCCCACGCTATAAGTCTGGGTTTTGGGGTTTTGTCGCGGCAGAGCCGGTGTTTCCAAAAGCTCGCTGTAGCCTTGATGGACGTCGTTGGAGACATTTGTGGGCACCGGTACCGACATCCTGGCTTCGACCCGTGTGCCTTTTCCCGGCGCTTGCGTCCCTCCTGGCTCCCGGTTGACCTGTTCGACCGGAGGATTGGGCCTCTGGAATTCCTCCAAACGCTGGTCATCCCAGAATTTGAGTTCGTACCATTTCTGCTGCAGGACCGGCCTGACCATCAGGAAAGCCAGCAGGGCCAAAATCCCGCCGTGGAAAAGCAGGGAAATCAGCCAGGAAGACCGCGGATCCTTGAGCAAAGTCATTTTTCAGCACCTACCGGAATCGTCGCCACGAAGATCTTTTCGAAGCCCGCGCCGCGGATCGCGTCCATTACGGTGATCACGCTCTGCAGAGAGGCCTCTTTCGGCGCGGAGAGCCGGACAACTTGCTCCGGGCTCTTGAATTCACGCTTTAGGACCGGCGCCAGGCTGGCCAACGTGTAGGGTTTGTCCTTGAAAGTGATGTTGGCGTCGTCCACATAGACGATCTGCAGCACCTGCAGCGTTTGCCGGTTGCGGGATTGGGACCCTGGGAGTTTGAACGGCACACCGGTCTGGGAACTGAAATTGGAGGCGATCAGCAGAAAGAGCAACAATAAAAAGATCACGTCGGTCATGGAAATCAGGACCGTCGTGCTGATCTTTTTGCTGGAGATTCCCAGTTTCATGGCTTGGCAGGTTCCTTCGGGACGTGGTTTTTGAATCTGATCTCGTATGCCACCGCTTCGTTCTGCAGT
>JAKQNV010000067.1 GCA_029565595.1 Candidatus Cloacimonadota bacterium | reverse complement strand
TCGAAGAGCAGGATGTCCAGCTGCGGGATCCCTGTCAACGCTGACCTCAGTTCTCCGTTGCAAACGCTGATCAGCGAACCGGATCCATCGTCCGGGCAGATCCATTTCGGCTCATCTGCCTTGAACCAATTATCCCCGTGGCCCCAGATGACCAGCATTTTCCGCTCCGAGGGATAATGCTGAAAGCCCCAGTTGACGAAGTTTATCAAGGTCTGCGGATCGCCGCTGTCGATCGGCCCCAAATCAGCCAAAACAGGCGAACTGATCTGGGGATAAGTGTCCTTGCGGATGAGGCGGCGCTGGCCTCCCGGATAGGGCGAGGAATCCGGCATGTCGGTTTGCACGACCAGTTTCAGGTTGGACGGGATGTCCACCGATTCCATGTCGTTTACGTCCAGGGCCGCGTTTTGCCAGAGATTGTTGTCCGCTGCCATGTAAACCAGCACGGTCCAGTTTTCCGCGCACAGCGATGCGCAGTATAGCAGGGCCAGCAGCAGGCAGAATTTTGGCTTCAAGGGCATTTCCCTTCCCTCAAACCGTTACGCAGCCAACCCGTTTACAGCTTTTTCGGGTCAATATTTATAGTCCTGCGCTTCCTCGAGTCCGTTCAAAACCCGCAATCCGCCTTGGGAAAGGGCTTCCATCTCCTTTTCGCCGGGATACAGGTGCACCGGGGCGATGAACTCGATACGGGAGCGGATCTCGTTGACTATGTACTCGTTATAGACCAGTCCGCCGCTGAAGAAAACGGCATCCACTTTGCCTTTGAGCACCGTGGCGCAAGCGCCGATCTCCTTGGCCACCTGGTAGCACATCGCATCGGTGATGAGTTTGGCTTTCGCATCGCCTTTTTGGATGCGTTCGGCGACCTCGATTCCGCTGTCCGTGCCCAGATAAGCCATCAAACCAGCGGTTTTGGTCAGGTATTTGATCAGTTCCTGATGTGTGAATTTTCCGCTGTAAGCCAGTTCCAGGAGGTCCCCGATCGGCATGGCGCCAGCCCGTTGAGGTGAAAAGGGTCCCATGCCCAAAAGCGCGTTGTTGACGTCAACCACCCTGCCGGCGCGGATCGCGGCCACGGAAATTCCGCCGCCCATGTGGACTCCGACGAGGTTTACATCTTTGAGTTCTTTGCCCAGTTCGCCGGCCATCAAGCGCGCGATATAGCGGATATTTAAAGCATGCAACAGCGACTTGCGTTCGATCTCGGGAATGCCGGAAATCCTGGCCAGATCGTCAAATTCGTCCACAACCACGGGATCGACGATGAAACCAGGAATTCTAAGCTCTTGGGCGATCGAATCGGCGATAAAGGCGCCCAGGTTGGAGGCGTGGGTGCGCCCCCAGAGCGAAGGATCGCGCAGGTCGTGCAACATGGCTTCGTTGATCCGGAAAGTGCCGCCGGGAACCGATTTGACCAGACCGCCGCGGCCGACCACGGCATCCAGGGTGTTCGGATGCACGGAGTTTTCCTCCATGGCTTCCAGCACGATCTTTTTGCGGAATTCATACTGGTCGATGATGGTGGGATAGGGTTCCAACTCCACCGGATCGTGGCGCAGCGTCTTTTCGAAGACCGGTTTGTCGCCGTCGTAAACGGCGATCTTGGTCGAAGTCGAGCCGGGATTGATGGCAAGTATGCGTTTGGACATTCGTCCTCCCTAAGTTTGATTTTTTAGTTTTTTGCAGCCTTTGGGAAGGAACGCTTTTGTCAATCTTTTTGCAGGGCTCTGGCGATCATTACGGGATCAATACGGGATCATTACGGGTTTCATCCGTATTGATCCCGTATTGATCCCGTATTGATAGGGAGGGCCAAGCAGGATTTTTCCCTCCGCAGCGATAAAACACGCCTCCCGGATGATGGAGGCAAAACACGCGATATGCCCCAAAAGAGGCCAAAAAAAGCAGGGGTGATAATTCCCCTGCTTTTGAACAGAATATGTGCAAGCTACCGTTATTTCAGGATCAGGAACCGGCTGCGGCCTTCCTCTCCCCCCTGTTTCCAGGCCAGGAAATAGATCCCGGAAGCCAGCCTGGCTCCCGAGTCATCGGTGCCGTCCCAGTCGATCGCAAAATTGGGTTCGATGCCGTCAAACTCGCGCAGCAACTGGCCTTTGAGGTTGTAGATCTTGAGTTGGGCCCCTTGCTCCAGTTTGGACGACAGCAATATGCTGGCCCGTCCGGAAACGGGATTGGGCCAGATCTGCAGGCTCGGCACCGCCAGGGCGACTTCGTCGTCCACCGCGGTATAGGGCGCAAGGATGAAATTCGCTGAACCGACCGAGGTAATGGCCGTCGTGTTGTAGAAAAAGGCCAGGGGCGAAACTTGGGTCACGGTTATGGCCGAAGTGTTGCCAATGGCGCGGAAACTCACTTTCAGCAGGGCTCCGTCGCCGGTGATGGCCTCAGCTGAATTGCAGGAAACGGAAAGGCTGCCGGGCGCGTTGAGGACTATCTGCGGCGCGCTTCCCGCACTTAAGGTTTGTTCCGTGTCCGTGCCCACGTATTCGAGTTTCGAAGGATCATAGGAAAGGTTGAACTGGTAATGGTTCACGTTCCAGGACGGCAGCAGATAAGTGGTGCGGATCTCGGTCGTCCCGACGGCATTGTATTGCAGATGCATCACGTTGAGCATGCTGATCTGGCTTTGCGCCAGAGTGGCGACCGGCGCCTGAACGTGGAGCATCAGGTATTCTGTATTCGCGACCGGGCTGGAATTCAGCATCATGCCCAAAATGTCGAAATAATAATCCCCCGCGTCGATGGGCAGGAATGAGAAAGTGACCAGATCTCCGCTGCCGAGCAACTCATTCGTCCCGTCCCAACTGACAAGCAGGTTTCCCGGCTCGGTTTCGGTGACCGTCAGATTCCCGTTCGCGGCGATGGTATTATTTACGGAAGCGCCGTTGAAGACCATGTAGGTGGAGTCATAGAAGAGCGTAAACTCATAGTGGTTGACGTTCCAGGAACCCAAAATGGGATTGATGTGGACGCTGAGGTTGAAGTTGTTCCCCACCGTGGGCGGCTGCGCTTTCATACGCACCGGAATGGTGGCGACGGAGTAGTTTTCCGGAATGGCGTTGACGATGGCCGACTGCCACTGGTTGAAGTTGCTGCCGCCGGGATTGATGTTGTTGGCATAGAAATATCCGTTGTAGGAACCGCTCCAGCCAAAATTGAAATGGTAATAGCCGGGGCTGCTGTAACCATCGATACAGAAAGCGTGTCCCCCGCCGCTGCCGCTGCCGCTGTAATAGACCGGACAGCCGTTGTCCAGCTGGGCTGTGAGCATATTGTCCCATTCGGTTTGGGAATAATCCGACCTGCTGTGGATCAAAGCGCCGGGATACCGGAAATGCTCGACCATCGCGTCCGCCGCGTCGGAGCTTTGGGCTCCCGAACCGTCCGGAGCGTAATCCATGTTGACCGCCACGCCGCAATGATAAAG
>JAKQNV010000037.1 GCA_029565595.1 Candidatus Cloacimonadota bacterium | reverse complement strand
GATATTCGGCCGGTATTCCTGTCGATCCACCTGAGTATATAGCTCTGATTCGGGATGATGGGTAGATCTTGGATTGAAAATCTCTTAGATTCTCTTGAACTTGCTCCTTGCACGTAATGGGTATATCCTTCATACAATTTAGGGAATCTACTTTATCGATATGGAATCGAATATCCTTAAACAATCTTGAATAGTATGGGACATGGATAGAAGCGTACCGCAATATTCCCGTTAAATGACGCAGCTGCACTCTATCAAATTCTTCTCTCGTCAAGTAATCGTTTCTTTGGGCTAAGTTATAATATTTTCTATAAGTATGTCCCTCCTTGTAGTAGCTCGGAACAATGTCATATATGGATCTTATTAATTTTTTATTTATCATATATTATTACAATATTTATCTAAATATCGCATGGGCGTGCTTTTAAATATCTGCTATTTGTGTGACACAGCTTACTGGATTCCAGCCGTTAACACCATTGATATTCTTTTCGGAATATATATGATTGATCTGGGACAGGGAGCATTAGGATATAGGAAGTTATCACCGGCATCAAGAATATATGAATCTATGTCATTAGGCAGCCAATAATTATTGGTTGCATCAAGATCTTGGTACACTGTTGAATAAGGAGTTCGCTCACTCCGTATAGAGATGAATACATCGTCTGTGGCGAAGAAGTTGTTATTATTGACAATTGTTTGTTCTGTTTGGCTGAAAGAGCCCGGAACTACTGATTTATAGGTACTATAGTAGAAATCATTGTATACCACATTGTAACATGATGTTGCAATAGATATATCAAAGTTGTTTCTGTCAAATTCGCAATGCTGAATCGATCCATGAGATTCCTGACTGACTACAGCACGATCATTATTCAAAAAGTAGCAATTTTCTATAATCGATGACTGTGATATAAGATCAATCCCAGTGCTGTTATATGCAAATATACTATGGTTAATCGAGACTGGATTTCCGAAAGGACGTGCCCGTACAGCAATACCATACCCACTTTTGAAAACAGTATTAGATATCGTCGTATTTGCTTGACTGACTTCCACACTCAAACCATTATTCTTGAAATAACAATGATTAAGCGCAACTATTTCAGAATTAACTATGATGGCGTTTTCAGCATGGCAGGCAAGCATATTCTTCACGGTGCATGAAGCGTTATAAAATATTAGTGCATAATAATAGTTGGCATGTTCAATGTTGATCATCTGTGTTGAATAGATAGAATAATATGTGTCCACTCTCCACCAACCAGCATCTGGGCAGCTAATGTTGCCATAAAAACGAGCTGTTTTGCCTGGGGTTACAACCATATGAGAGCCCGCTTCTATTTGTACATCTCCATATACATTAGTATCTTCAGAAAAAACATACATTCTATCAGTTTTAAATATAATGGGATCGGCTACAAACTGGCTTATATAGATTGCTCCATACATCTGAATATTCGGTAAGCTAACTTCACTGCCCTCATTTACAAGAACTGAATAAACGTATTTAACTGACCACCCTTCTTTTGTAGTCACGACGTTATATTCACCGGCATTTAAATTCTCAATAATAAATATCCCCTCCGCATCCGTAGTAACGGTTGTTATTGGATCAAACTCGCGGTGGTCAAATTCCGTCTCCTGGTTAATTGGAATACCGCTCTGGGGATATTTATGGTTGAGTCTTACCAATGAAGTGTCCAGTTGCGCCAATTCATAAACGGCGACCGTGACTCCGGAAAAATCAACAGGATCTTGTTGTGGATTTCCAGTATCATTAATCAGGATCACTTTTCCGGATATAGAACCGGTTTTGGGATTTGTGCTGCAAGAATTGCAACCGACCAAGAAGAAACACACTGTCATTATAATAAGTATGAGTACTCTTTGCATTTGATGTAGGATTCTAGTACTTCTTGTTCTCATGCATACCTCACGTATAATCTAGAATAAAACAAAATGTTTTTTGCCTGTGCAGGTGTATATTTATTTATGATAGGTCCGAATAAACTCCTCCATTTCCGGTATCCCACCTTGGAAGATGAGATAGCCGTTGTAGGGCTCGCCGGCAGTGATATCCCCGGCAATGGGAGTGAGCATAAGTTCACGGACTTGGTCGGGATCGGCGGTTTGTCCCAAAGCCCAGCCCAGCTTTATATAAGCGACTTCGGGCAGCAGGTTTTCGCCGGGTACGATGCCCATACTCATGAGGTCGCGGCCGGTGTCGTAGACGAACATATGCACGAATCCCCAGAGGGTTTGCACGGTCATAAAGATCTGCACGCCTTTGGCCACGGCTCGCTGGATGGCGGGATAGACGGGCTTGTTCACGTGGCCGAGTCCGGTGCCGGCGATCACGATGCCTTTATAACCGTTTTCCGCGAGGGAGTCGATGATGTCCGGATGCATATTCGGATAGTAATAAACCAGGGCCACCCGTTCCTCGAAGAAGGGCAGGACTTTGACCTTGTTGTCCCGGCGGCGCTTGTTGTAATCGGTTTTGATCGGAAGCACTGAATCCCGCGTCACGCGGGCGATCGGAACATCGCCGATGGTGCGGAAAGTGCTGCGGTAGGAGGAATGCATTTTACGCACCCGCGTGCCCCGATGCAACAGACCATATTCGTCGCTGGTGGGGCCAAACATGCAGACCATCACTTCGGCGATGTCGGAGTGTCCGGCTGTGAAGGCGGCATGCATCAGATTCAAGGCCGCGTCGGAGGAAGGACGGTCGCTGGAGCGTTGCGAACCCACCATTACCACGGGAACCGGCAGGTCCTGAAGCATAAAGGAAAGCGCCGCCGCGGTGTGGTGCATGGTGTCGGTGCCGTGCCCGATGACGATGCCCTCGATGCCTTTGTGGATCTCCTTGCCGATGGAGACGGCCAGCTTTTTGTACTGTTCGGGCCCCATGTTTTCGGAAAAAACGGCAAAGAGCTTTTCAGTTTCGAGGTTGCAGATCTCGGCCAATTCAGGGACCGCGCCATACAACTCGCCCGGCGAAAAAGCCGGAATCACGGCTCCGGTGCGGTAATCGAGGCGCGAGGCGATGGTCCCGCCAGTGCCCAGCAGCTTCACTTTCGGCAGGCCCGGAGTGAAAGGAAATTCCTTTTCCGGGATCTTGTAGTGCGCTTCTTTGTAGCCAGTTTCGCGCATACCCAAGACGGTGTCCACATCGATGCCGACATTGTAGCCAGTGACCAGTTTGATCACGATATGCCGGTCGTCGTCGTTTTCGCTGCGGGGCAGAATGATGCCCTGGAAATCGCCGCGGGTCGTCTGGACCGTGGTATCGCCCCAAACCCTGGCCTGGAAATGCTTGAGGACCTCCAGCGCGCGGCCTTTGTAGCCTTTGAAGAGGTCAAGCATGGTTTGATCTGTCCACTAATTTCACGAATTCACACGAATTAATAGGATTTAAGAGATCTAAAGCACAATCAGTGGTATTGGCATGCTACGTTACGCAGGTTAAGCATGGGTTAGGCTGTCCACGAATTACACGAATTCACACGAATTTAAAGGTTTACAAGATTATACGTTCGTGCTGAAGGCTGCTGATACCAAAGTTTACTAGAAGACCTAGTTTCAATTGGGAGGCTTTCAGGTAGTTGAGGACCTGAGCTATATGATCGCTGGTTAGTTGGCTGAGTGCTTTCAATTCAACTATTATGTGTTCGTAGCAGAGGAAGTCCACTTTATAGGTCTTCGGTATAACAAATCCCTTGTATTTGATCTCAAATTCTTTCTCTTTCTCAAAAGGAATCCCTCTCTGCTGAAGTTCAAGGGCTAGCGCTTCTTGATAAACAGGTTCTAGAAAACCACATCCCAAATTGCTGTGCACTTCCATGCAGGCACCCACGATCTTGTAGCACTCGTCTTTGTACAGCAGCTCTTGATTTGAATCCATAGACCTACTGACTTTCACACACTCTATTTTTAATTAGTGGAATTCGTATAATTCGTGGACAGTTCTTTTTCCACAGCCTGCCGCAGTTCAGCCAGCGGCATATTGCCCAAGGCAAGATAACGGAGGCGCCCCATCATCCAGGTGTTGAGGGCGTCAGGCCGCTTCAGGCCGTTGGTTTTCACCCGCGCCCACATTTGTTGCAGAAGCGGGATCTCCGCCAGTATTTCGCGGACCGTGATCTCTTTGTAGTTCAGAACGGCCAGCACGGAGGAGAACTGCATATTGGGATTGGCAAAAAGCACTTTCAGCATCTCGGGCAGGATGTCCAGAGCCAGCTTCTTTTTGCGGATATAGATGAGCAGGTCCTCGACGCGCTGCGGATCGAAGGGCAGCGGATCCTTGCCCTGCAGGTTTTTGAGCAGATGCGCGAAATACAGCGCCAGACGCTTCGGAGCGATCTGATATTTGCTGGAAAGATCTTCCACCGTGGGCATTAAATTATTACGCAGCAGATAAGTGTAGGCATCGGACGGGATGCCCCACTGCGCCAGCTGCTCCAGCCTTTGGTCCAATCCGAGGGGCAGTTCCACCCGCGCGGCCTCGATCTGGGCTTCAGCGATCGGGATCGGCGCCGAATCGGTATCCGGATACATGCGGTCCGCACCCGGCAAAACACGTTCAAACAGGGTGATGCCATCCGGCAGGGATTTTCTGGTTTCGTTGGGAACGCCCTTAAACGCCAGCAGGCAGCGTTCGGAGATCGTTTCAAGGGCGGTTTTTATGTCCTCATCGGGTGCCCAGAACACGATCTGCGAGTCTTCAGAAGTCGCTTTGAGTTCTTTGCGGACCTTGTCCCAAACGCTGTCAGCAAATTCCGGAGCTGTCATCCCGGACTTGTTCCGGGATCCAGAAAAGACCTGGATTCCAGTCTGATCCACCCCACCAGCCAGCAAGCTGTCTGTCGAGGACCCCGGCGCCGGAATGACATCATTTGATAGTGTGGTGTCATTTGCAGAAACCGAATCTCGTTCCTTGCTCGGCTCCAGCAGGGAAAAATCAATTTGTTCGGAGTGGAGCATATTCGGTTTTTCCAGGCAGGGAATGACTTTCAGGCGGTCGGAAATTTCATCGGCAAAGCTACGCCCAGGTTGGTTGAAGAAACTCAGGATCCCAGAGAATCCGGGCAGATTGACCGCAACAAGTTTCCAGCCTTCCGCAGAGGCTTTTTTCAGGAGCGGAATGTGGCGCCAGTCGGCAGGATCCAGCAATGTATAGCGGATTTTCCAGGAAGCGGGGTCGATTTTCCGCGCTGCCAATTCATCCCGGATCAGCAGCAGCGACTTTTGCCGGAAAGCCTCGTTGTGCGTGAGTTTGGGGATCCAGGCGATGTGTGCCACGCCCTTGATCTCGATCCGCGTGCCGCCATCGATGGAAACGTTGACGTCCTCGCGCGCGGCGCCTATGCCAACCCTCACCAATCCAGAACTGCGGGCGATAAAGCGAATGTTTTGCGCCGCTTCGGCCGCCTCCCAGGGGGTCAGCATGTCCGGATAGGTGACGGTTTCGATGAGCGGCATGCCCAAACGGTCGGCGTAATAAACGCGCGTATGTCGGATATCGCAAACCTCGCGGCAGCTGTCTTCCTCGACGGAAAACTGGATGACTCGGATTGTTTTGGTGGAGATGGGAAATGCGCCCTCGATGCCCAGGATCGTGGTCCTCTGAAAACCCGTGGGGATGCTGCCGTCCAAGTACTGTTTGCGCGTGATATGCAGCTCGCCGACGATCTTCATTTTCAGAAGAAGCGCGATCCGCATGGCCTGGTCCAGCGCCTCGCGATTGAGCGGAAACGGCGGGGTGTCGTCCACTTCATAGGTGCAGGCGCTGTCGTTTTTGATGCGGTAGACGATCTTTTTTCGCGTTTTGAATTCCATCAACGCGGTGCCGTCGTACTCGCCAAGTTCGGAAAGCGTCGGCCGCATGTGGCGCACGACTTCGGCGTCATAATCGTCAAAATCGTGATAGATGCCCGCGGCGCAGCGGCAAAAGAGTTTTTTATCCGTTTTGAGCTGCTGATGGATTTCCAGGCCGCACTTGAACCCAAGCGTTCGCCAGGTCGCTTGCACGGCGTCCGAAAGGCTGACCCAGCCAACGTTTTCCCGGCTGAGCAACCAATTCCGCAGATGGGGATTTTCCATCCGCAGCTTTGTATGCACTGTCATTAAAGCCAAATCCCCATAGGAAGCGGATTTTGTCAAGTAAAAAATGCGTGGTTCTTGGGGCAGGCTGTGTAAATCGATCCACTGACAAAATGCCGTGTGTGAAATGATATTCCGTAGCCATCTGCCAAACGCATGACTTATATTAATTTGCCTTCTCCGCCCTTATGATCATTACGGGATCAATACGGGATCATTACGGGTTTTATCCGTATTGATCCCGTATTGATCCCGTAATGATAGAGAGGGGGGAGTTAGGAAAGATAAAGCATTTTACTGATATAAAATCTGTTATGAAGATGGTGGAAAATATAGTTCAGAAGGTTGGGTTCGAGAGAATTAGTTGATCACATCCACCCGCGCAGTCATTTCTGCAAGGTCCACGGACGTGATCACCAATTTGACAGGAACCTGCAGGGGCGGGCGGTCATCGCAGAGCACTTGCAGCCTTTTATCCCAAGCTGTCAGTTCCGCGAGGTAGCCCTGCTTGAGCTTTTTCAACAATATCGCGTCCAGCGGGCTGTGCAAATGTTTCTGTTCCAAATAGCGTAAAAGCCAAAACCTTTCGCTGCGTTGGGCGACCGCGCGCAGGCTGAGCAAGCGCTTTTCCAGCGGTGGGATCAGCTCTTCGATTTGACAATTAGCGAATGGCGGTTTTTCCCCTTCCAGCAAAGCCTCGAATTGCGCCTGGTTGACGATGTCAGTGAATCTGCGGATCGGCGAAGTGGCGTGCAGATAGGCTTCGGAGCCGATCCCGGGATGAAATTTTCCCTGTGTGGATAGATAGGCCTGGATGCCCGGAAACTGCGCCTCTGCTTCGTCTTCCGGCTCGGGATACTGCGCGATGTTGCGGAAAAAAACCGGCAATCCTTTGCGCAGCGCGCGTTCGGCCGCCAGACGGTTGTAAAGGATCATCAGTTCTTCGATGATGAACCTCGATGGGCTGAGAACGTCCTCACGGCGCATCTGGATGTCGCCATCGCGGACTTTCAGACTCCAGAAAAAACGTTGTCTCGGCCGGTTTTGGACTTCATTCCGGCTTTGTCTCAGTAGCTGGCAGATCCGATGCAAAACGGCCAAGGGGCTTTTCTGCAACTGGCTGTCCGCTTCTTCGTAGCTGAGATTTTCCGCTATTTTTACCCAGTCCCGGCGAAACTCATGGCCGAGAAGGTTCAGATCCCGGTCCAGCCTGGCGTAGAGCGATAAAACCGGACGTTCAGTCCCTTCCACCAAACTCAGATCGACATGCGAAAGTTGCTCCGGCAACATAGGAACGGTTTCGCCCGGCAGGTAAAGCGATGAGACCCGATCCCGTGCCATGGCCCAAAGTTCTGACGCAAACGGAATCCGGGAAGCCACGTCGCTGATATGGATTCCCAGGAGCCACCCGTCATGGGTTTCTCTAAGCGAAATGGCGTCATCGTGATCGGGCGAGTCAACCGCGTCGATGCTGAAAGCCTCGACTGATGCGGATCCCGGGTTTTCCAACGCTGTCGCCTGGCGCCAGATCCCGTCCGGAAAAAGGATGGGAATTCCGCTTGAAGCAGCCACTGGATCGGTATCGGAGCTGATGTCTCCCAAGCTGAGCCGCAAGCGATTGATAAGCTCCGCCTGATTTTTTCCCTCCTCCCGGGAACGCAGCAGCCTGGCCAGATCCCTGGGCTGTTGGGATTTCAGCAATTCGCGCAGCTCGGCTAAAAAAATGCTCTTGTGGCTTTCGGAAAGGGCTTCCTCGGCTCCGGCGGAAAGGCCGTCCAGCCAGGCGGCGACGCGTTGCAGGTATTCTTTCCTTTCTTCGTCGCGACGCCGTTCTTGAAGATAATCCTGCTTTTCGGAATCGCCGCGGAGCTGGATCAGTCCTTTTTTGTGGGAGAACAGATCTTCCCGGTTTTTGATAAAATGGAACAGCGCGAACACTCGTATGTCATCGTCCCAACCCAGCGCCGCGCAGGCCTCCGCGAAGCTGAACGGAGCGGATAATCTTGCCAAACCAGATGTGATTTCTTGCTCTGATAGTTGGTGGATTTCCACGCGCAGATCCTCTGTAAAGCCGTGCAACGTGGCAAGGGATAAGGGGCTGTAGGACTTTTGGGAAACCAAGACCAGCCGGGCGCTTGGCAGGTATTGCAGGACGCCGGACTCGTCCAGAATCTCGCAACGTTGGTCCGCACAGGCGCATATAAAACCTGTGCAAAGCTGCGCCTGTCGATAGAAAAGCACGACCCGCCCCGGTTCAAGAATTGTCATCATGTCCTTTAGAATGGCGCCCCAGAGATGAATCGAACATCCGACCAACGGTTTAGGAAACCGCTGCTCTATCCCCTGAGCTACTGGGGCGCGACTTCGCGGGTTAAAATTCCCTGGAGGGCCTTTTTGTCAAGTTTTGCATTGACAAAAGCGGCCGCTTGGCCGATGTGGAGAGTTCTTAGCACATCAGAAAGGAATAACAGATGAAAATTGCCATCGTAGGCGCCACCGGCGAAGTCGGCAGAATGATGCTGAACTGCCTCGCGGAATTCAATGTCCCGGTTACGGAACTGGATCTTTTAGCGTCCCCCCGCTCCGCCGGCAGCGTGCTCTACTTCGGAGACAGGGCCATAACCGTAAAGATCCTGGATGAAGATTCACTGCGCCGGCCATTTGATTACGTGCTCTTTTCCGCGGGTGCCGGAGTGGCCTTGAATTACGCTCCCATAGCGGCCGCGGCAGGTTCCGTGGTGATCGACAATTCCTCCGCCTTCCGCCGGGAAAAAGAAATTCCGCTGGTCGTGCCGGAAATCAATGGCAGCCTGCTTTCCGGCTACACGGGCATCATCGCCAATCCGAACTGCACCACGATCCAGATGGTCCTGCCGCTGGCGGTTTTGGACAGACTTTACGGATTGCGGAAAGTGGTGGTCAGCACCTACCAATCCGTTTCCGGCAGCGGACACAAGGGAATCGTGACGATGGAAAATCAACGCACCGGAGAAACCGATATAGGAATTTATCCCGAATTGATCGACCTCAACGTCATCCCGCAGATCGGCGCTTTTCAAGACAGCGGCTATAGCCAGGAAGAGGAAAAGATTCATTTCGAAACCCGGAAGATCCTGGACCAGCCTGACCTGGAAGTTTGCGCCACCTGCGTGCGGGTGCCGGTGATCTTCGGCCACAGCGAAAGCATCTACGCGGAATTCGCGCAGCCAGTCGATCTGGCAGAAGCGGCTGCGGCCCTGGCGCAGAGCGAATCCATCGTTTACGAGGAAAACACTTACATCACCCCGCGCGGGCTGGGCCAATCCAACGACAGCCACGTTTGCCGCCTGCGCTATGGGACAGGACCGAACAGCATCTGCTTCTGGAATGTAGGCCACAACGTGCGTTTGGGCGCGGCTACCAACGCGGTGCGCATCTTGCTGCGCCACGCAAAATCTGCAGGCCGGATATGAGTTTGGATCTGATCCGCCTCCGCCGGGAATTGCACCAAATTCCGGAAACCGCCTTTGATGAGAATCAGACCAAAGCCTTGCTGCTGGAACAACTGAAGCAACTGGAAGGGATCAGGATCCATGAGTTTGCCAAGAGCACCGGACTTTTGGTGGAATACAGTTGCGGCGAAGGCGGCTACAGGCTTTTCCGGGCGGACATGGACGCCCTACCGGTTTCCGAAAACACCGGCTGCGGTTTTACGTCCCGCAATCCCGGAATCATGCACGCCTGCGGGCACGACGTCCACATGACCGTGCTCCTGGGCCTGATCGAGAAAGTTGCGCAGACCAAACCCGAAAAGAATTTACTGTTCCTCTTCCAGCCCGCCGAAGAGGGCCAGGGCGGCGCGGAATCGGTGTTGGGCGAGGGACTGATCCAGAGTTTTCCCGTGGACAGTGTTTTCGCCTTACACGTGGCCAGCGGATTGCCGGTGGGCGCCGTTGCCAGCCGGGCCGGTACTTTTTTTGGTATCCCGCAGGAATTTGACGTCACTTTCAAAGGCAAGTCTGCGCACGCGGCCTTTCCGGAAAAAGGGATCAACGCGCTGCAGGCCGGACTTGATTTTATCGCCCGTATGCAGGCTGACATTGCAGAGCTGGCACACTCGGAAAAGGTGATCTGGCATGTGGGCAAAATGGAATCGGGAACCGTGCGCAACGTCGTTCCGGACCGTTGCAAACTGGAAGGCACGCAGCGCACCCTCTCCAAATCCGTCCGCGACCGAGTGAACGCTCTGATGCTGGAAAACTGCTCCCGCACAGCGTCCCAAACCGGCGCCGAGTATCAGTTGGATTTTTTAGGAACCTACGATCCGGTGGTCAATTCTGAGGAATTGGTGCTGGAATTGAAAGAGGTCTGCGCGGAGCTGGGCTTACATTACGAAGAGGCGGAGATCGCGCTCGCCGGAGAGGATTTCGGCTTTTTCACAACGCGCTATCCGGGCCTGCTGTTCTGGCTGGGATCTGGCTGCGAACATCCCCTGCATTCGGACAAATTCCTGCCTGACGCGGCCTGCATCGAAGTCGGGGTCAGGATTTTCGAGCGTCTGGCGCTATACTGAACTCAGTTCAGCAGCGCGATCTTTCCGCTCAGGCGCTTGCCCTTAGCGTCGTTTACGACCACAAAATACACTCCGCTGGCGCATTTCTTCCCCGTGGCATTGAAGCCGTTCCACTCGAAGCGCGAGAATTCGTTCTCTTCCAGTTCAATCACCAAAGCGCCTGAGGCATCGTAAATCCGGCACCGGTTCTGGCCCCGGGGCATGATCTGACTAGGAAAATTACTGATCACGACTGAGGATTTCGCGTCCGGGACAAAAGGATTGGGATAGATCTTGAGGGTTTGCAGTTTGGTCTCGGGCTTGACGGTCCGGCCGATGGAAAGCATGTTCAAACCGTCCGGAGTGCCGATCAGCAGGACGCCTTCCTCGGGTTGGTAACCCAGCGCGGTGATGTAGTTGGAAAGCAGCGGCGAATTTTCCTTGAAGTAGTTTGTAAAACGCTCCGTCTGGGGATCGTACATGCTCAGGCCGTGTTCCAGGCTGCCGATCCAGACGCGGTTGAAGGGATCCAGAAAGATCGCCGTCGGGGTCGTGCGCACCGATCCGTAAAGCCTTTCCTCGTCCACGTAATACAGAATGTCGTTGTCCCAGAGGCCGGTCGCTTTGTTGTAGATGTAGCGCTTGATCGCGGTGTCCCATTTGTACCAGTGCGTTTCGTCCCACATGAAGAGGCCGTTGCTGGCGGCGATCCAATGCTGTGTGCCTTCGTAGGGGCTTTCCACGGTGACGACGCCGTAGATCTCGCAATTGCTGAGTTCCGACGGATCAGGTGTGAGCCAGTATTCTCCGCCGGTCACGGGGATCGAATCGTCGTTCCAGATCACCAGGCCGGGATCGTTTTCCATGCCGATGAAGTATTGCCGACCGTTGTGGAAACTGTACATCGACCGCTGGTAAACGCTGTTGGGAACCGTAAACTCGGCGATCAGGTTGTCGTTGGCGTCAAAAACGCTGAAACCGTCGTCGTAGCAGGAAACGAGCATATTGCCATGCAGGTCGCGGGAAATGTAGACATCGGTATTACCCAATAGGGTCGGCGACCCGGGAATGACCGAGCCCCAGGCCTGGGTTTCCGGATTCCAGACGCGGATACCGTCGTTGTCAAAAAGTTTCCAGATCCCGGTCACTTCGTCGTAAACGGTCAAACCGTTGTCCCAGCCTTCGGGGCTGCCGGTTGTGACGTCGTAAGTGCCAAACCATTTGCGGTTACGGCTGTCCACCGCCACGCAGAGGATGTTGTCGGTGTGGATTGGGCTGTTGGAGATAGTGTAGGTTTGCCAGTCTCCATCGAGGTAGCGGCTGGCTCCCATGGCGCTTTTTTTCAGCGGAAGGTGGTTCATGTTGCCGCTGGAGAACCAGACGGCGAGATCTTCGTCGGTGCAGATATTGCGGATCTTGGGAAAGCCGATGGTATTGGGCTGAAAATTCAGCCAGGTGTCCAAATCCGTGGATTCGCGCCCTCCGGCCTGGAGGTCCTGATTGCGGTAAATTCCGTCGCCCCAGGTGCAGAGATAGACGATTTGACCGTTCGGCGAGGGGACTATCTTGCTTACAGTCTTGTCTCCTAAACCGGACTCAAACTCGCTCCAGTGCTTGACATTTCCGTCATCGAAAACGCAGGTCATCAAGGTGTCCGTGTTCCTCGTGAAATACTGGAAATCTTCATCCCAATAGCCATAGGAAACCCAAACGCTGTTGAAGGCGTCGATGCAGGCGCTGGAAATCACCTCGTCCAACAAAACGTCAGCGTAATAGCTTTGCCAGCCGTCCACCCAGGGATCGATATCGTGCAGGTGCACGGAGCCGGCCGTCGCCGCAAGCAACTTCGTTTCGTTGGCATAAAGGATGCCAACGCTGCCATCCCCAATCGGCGGATCGGGCAGACGGTGCCAGGCGGAATCGACATCCAGGGAATCCAAATGCACGAAATTGATACCTTCAGTGCTGTTCAGATAGAGGTAGTTGTTGGCGACCAGCTGCATCGCGTCGATCTGGTTGGAAAGCAGGCCCCCGTTGGTGTTTTGCGTGGTGTAGAGATGCAGCAGGAGCGGGAAATTCACCCCTTCCAGATAATAATAAGAAGCCAGGCCGGCAGAGGTCGCGACCAGGATGTCGGAGCCGCGTTCCACGATCTTGGTCACGCGGTTGGAAGGCAGGCCCAGGCTGGTGTTCAGTTGCTGAACCCCCAGCGGGCTGACGATGCTGATGCCGTCGAAAGCGCTGCCAAACCAGAAACTCTGGGACATATTGATGTATTCCACGTTGCGCACATCATTGGAGGCCAGTCCGTCCGCCGTGGTCCAAATTTTTTTCTCTTCCAAGTCTTGCCAGTTCTGCGAGTTGGCGGGCAAGCCCACCTGCATCACGCCGCCCCAGCTGGAAAAGCAGATGTCGCCGTCGTTCAGCACCATCAGGTCGTAAACGTGGCTGGTATTGGTCATGGTTTGCCACTTTGCTGCGGAAAGGAAAGCTCCGCAAGTAGCGAGAACAAGGATCAGCAAAAACTTCTTCATTTCTTCCTCCCCTGCCGCATGATCAGATACGCGGCCACCACAGTCAGCACCAACAGCCCCAACAGCACAAGGAACAGGATCTTTTTGGACGAAAAGGAAAAACCAATGGCGATCAGGCCAAAAAGCAGGGTAACGACATACACGATCAGCGAAATCGCCCGCTGCGAAAGGCCGAGCGAGAGCATGATGTGATGCAGGTGCGCTTTGTCGGCGGAGAAAATATTGCCCATGCGCAAGCGGCGGAAAACGGCCAGGGCCATGTCGATCAGTGGGATGGCCAGCACGGAAAGCGGGATCAGCAGCGTCATCGAGGTGATGCCTTTGAACTGGGTCGCGCCCGCCGTGGAGATCGCCGCGATGATCAGCCCGTTGAACTGCGAGCCGGTGTCGCCCAGAAAAATGCGCGCCGGGAAGAAATTGTAGCGTAGAAAAGCCAGATTGCCCGCCAGCAGAAAGGCTGCCAGCCCGATCACCAGCGCGTTGCGTTCCTTGATCCCCACGACGAGCAACACCGCGCAGACGATCACGCAGACGCCGCAGGCCAGTCCGTCAATGCCGTCGATCAGGTTGATCGCGTTCATCACGACGAGATACCAAACCAGCGTGACCGGAAAGGACATCCAGCCCAAAACAAATTCGGGCCCGAACGGATTGGTGAGCTTCGCGACGCGGAAGCCGATAAAATACATCAGCACACCGATCGCCAACTGACCCAGGAATTTATAGCGCGCCTGGCTTTCGTAGCGGTCATCGATAACTCCGAAAGCCAGGGCCAGCAGCCCCACTCCGGCCAGCGCGATGTAACTTTTTCCCAGCGGGACAGGCAGCACCCACAAACCCGTCGCCACCAGCGCAAATAGGATGGGCAAAGCGAAGGACAGGCCGCCAGCCTCGGGTTTGGGCTCCAGATGGATCTTGCGGGCACTGGGTTGCGCGATGATGCGAAAGCGGCTCGAAAACCTGATGTTTAGAGGTACCAACAGATGCGTGAGCAGATGGATACCCAGGCTGAAAATAAAGATCTGCAACGCGAGATCCGAGGTCACGACCCAACCTCTGCCGGGGTTGCGCCCTGCCGGTAGATATTCAGGTAACTTTCCACCATCCTGGCGTGGTCGCAAAGCCCTTCAATACGTTGTTTCGCACGCTGTCCCTTGATGAAGGCCCCGCGCGGATCGGCGGCCATGCCGGCCAGACATTGGACCAGATTTTTATGGTCGTCCAACTTGATCAAATAACCGCTTTGGCCATCCACCAATTCGCGGATGGAAGGGATGTCCGAACCTACGATGGCCAGTCCGGATTGCATCGCCTCGATGATGCTGAAAGGCTGCGCTTCCCAGCGCGAGTAAAGGATAAAAGCGTCGAAGCGCGCCAGCCATTTTACGACTTCCGGATCCCAACCCGGAAGCAGGATCCGCTCGTTGAGTCCGTGCGAATGAACGATCTGGCGGCATAATTCGAGGTATTCGCCCTCCCCGAGCAGAATGAAACGCAGTTTGGGGCTCAGGGCACAGGCCCGGCAAGCCGCGGCGACGATGTTGACGACATTTTTCTGTCTGGAAAAGCGCAGTGTGGAGCCGATCACAAAATCCGGTTTATCGGGTTCGAAGGTCCTTTTTTCAGCAATTGCCTTCAGACGCGAAGCCAGCAGCGGCGGCAGGGCATTGTAAACCGTCAGCGCCCTGCTTTCCGGCAGCAGACGCAAACGCAGGCAGTTTTCCCGGTCCGAGTTGTTGACGAAGACAACTTTGTGGCAAAACCGGTTTCCCAGCCGCTCCATCATCATGTAAAACCTCTGCGCCCAAAAGCTTTGCCCGGCCTGGAAAGAGGTTCCGTGCGCCGTGTGCAGGATCAGCGGAACTTTGCAAAGCCAGGCGGCCAGGCGTCCCAGCAGACCGGGTTTGGAGGAATTGGTGTGCACGATGTCGAAACGGTGCCGTTTCATCAGCCACAACAGTTCACAAAAGGCCAGCAAGTCCCAAGGCGAGATCGGGTGTTTCAAGAATCTGAGAGGAATGTATTTATATCCGCGCGAACGTATCGCGTCCACAAATTCGCCGCCCGGCTGGCTGGCCACCCAGATCTCAAATTCGTCCTGGGGAAGCCCCTCCAGCAGGTGCAGGCTGAAATTCTGGACGCCCGTGAGCAGGGGCAAAAGTTGCAGATGTAAAAGTTTTTTCAAACTTCCCTGCTCAAGCGGATCACGGCGATGGAGCCGGCCTTCACGTTGCTGAATCGCACCAGGCCGTTTTCCAGCCTGCCCGGAACGCCCTCGATCTCTTTGATCTTGGGGTCGTTATAGATCTGCAGGGCGATGTTGTCGAGGTCGTCCGGAAAATAGACGCTGATCTCGAATTCGCCTTCCTCGATGGTCACCCGGATCCGTTTTTCCCACCAGTTGACAAGTTCCTGCGCGGTCGGAACCCACAATTTGCCGGCTTTGACCATAGCCAGGATATAGGTATAAAGCTTGGGGCAGTAATGGATGTCGGTATAGCTGGCCAGGCTGAAATCCAGACCGCAGACCCCGCGCGTGCGCATAGTGTTGTGCAGGAATTTCTTAAAGAGTTGTTTGGCGGCATCCAGCTGTAATACTTTGAAATTGTTGATTTTGAGCTGGTCGTGGTGGAACACCGTCGGCAGTTCCCAAAAATCGGCCTTCAAGCCGGAGATCCAGGGCTGGTAAGGAACCGAGACGCCATTGACGAAACCGGGAACTTCTTTCCGCGCGGAACTTTGGCTGAAGCCCGGGACGAGGCTTTTATGCAGGTCGCGCAAGATATCATTCATCTTGTAGTTTAATTGGCGGATCCCCAGCTGTTCCTTGTGCAGTTGGTGCAACATGATCTGCTTGCGGGTGACGAAATCGTCGCGGTTCATTTTTACCGGAGTCAACAAAAGGCCGACGTCTCCCCCGCCGCGCTGGATCAGCTGGATCTCCTCCTGCAGGTCCGGATCGTCGAGGTTGTAATTGATAAATTCATCTTTATCCGCGGCTACGTAAAAAGTGCTGCGGAAGCCGGAATCCTCTTCAAGGGCGCGAAACTCGTCGAAATTCCAGTACTGTTCGTAATTGGTGAAGAGATAGCGGATCTTGCCAGCCAGGGTGTGAAAAAGTTGTTTGAAATTCAAAGTGAACAGCATCGCAAGGTCGGTGGCGACTGATAAAAACAGCGACGAGTAATTCCATTTCTGCAAATTGTCCACGCTGTGGGAGAGCGTGGCAGCGGCTTGCTGCGCCTCAGGCCAGTAGTGCTTTTGGACGATATAGATCCCGCGTGTGCGCGTGTGTTCCTTGATCATGCTGTCCAATAGCCAAAGCAGATTATCCACGTAGGGCGTTTCGCGATGCGCGTCGAACTGGCTGGATTCTTCGGGATAGCAGCCTTCCGCGTCGCGGGTGGCGTCGATCTGCTCTTCCAGATTGGCGAGGTGGAAAAAGACGTTGCCCACAAGGTCGAAATTGATCTTGCCAGCCTGGATCGAAGATTCGGAGTAGTTTTCAGCTGGATAGTCGAATTTGCGCACCGAGATCACCGGCGTTTGCGAGAGCAGTTTTATGGTCTTGAGCGAACGGCGGAGTTTTTCGACGTTGTAGGCTTTGGGATCGAAGAGATCGGGATCGCTCTGGATGAAAATGGTGATGTAATGCTGGGCAATGCTTTTCAGTTCCTCGACCGTGGGATCGGTGTAGCCGTAGATGATGAGGACATCATTTTCCTTAAGCTTGCCGGTATCGGAGATGAAGCAAAAACTGTAGCCAAGCGTCTGGAAAATAAAGCTGAAAGCATATTTAATCTCATGCTGGAACCGGGTCAGCTTGTAGTCAATGAAGATCGAGATCATGCTGTGACATTACCGCCAATTTCGTTTCCTGCACTTTATTTTGTGAATTTCCAAAATGTCAAGGAAAATCGTTGTTTTCCGCCTGACTGGGTGCTTTTACGGTGCTCTGGAATGGCAATTTCGACTGACCTTCCTGCACACCGAATTGTTCCGCAGGAAGATCTTGGGGCAATGACAATCTTATTCCTTTTCCGTTTGCAACACAAGCCATTCCGTTGCTGGTGCCCAAGCACCCTTGCGTCCAAGCCTTGATCACTTCTTAGTCAAGCCTTAATCAAGCGTTAATTATTAAGACTTGATTAAGGCTTGATAATGACTTGATAAACGCCTGCATACTAGGGCGAAAGGGTGGTGATTTCAGGGATTTCCCCACTCTGCTGGAGGATTCCGGACAGTGGGAATACCAAAAAACAAACAAAAAAAAGAAAGGCTATTCCGCCCCAATACCGAAAAAAGAAAAGCCCCGGAATCTCTTCCGGGGCCTGATTATCCAGCTTGCCCGACACGCGGTCGCGACAGCTATTTCAGTTTATTTCAGCATCAGCATCTTGCGGGTTGAGCAGTAACCTTTGGTTTCGAAGCGGTAGAAATAGACGCCGGAAGCCACGGTCCTGTTTGCTGAATCCCGTCCGTCCCACACCAAACGGTGCATTCCGGGCTCAAGGACTCCGTTTTGCAAGACTTTCACCAGCTGCCCCTTGATATTGTAAATGCTCAGTTTCACGTTGCCGCCCTGGGCGAGGTCGAAAGAAAGCGTGGTGGTCGGATTGAACGGATTGGGATAATTGCCGTTCAACCTGGTGACCAGACCGGGCGCTGTTTCTTCGCCCTCTCCGACGTAGGGGAAACTGAAGGACACGGTATCGCTGGGACAACCTTCCGTATTGAGGAAAACCGCCTTCACGTAATACTCGTAAAGCCCGTGCAGGGAAATAGTTTCACTGAACGTTGGGGAGGTGGTTTCCTGGATCATTTCGAAAGGACCGGCATTGAATTTTTTAAACACATGGTAGGTCATCACCGGCAAAACCGGGTCGTAGGGCGGATTCCAGGCCAGGGAGACCAGTCCGCTGTCGTTATCCACATCGAAGCTGATCCCTTCGGGTTTGGGCAGATTGATCAGCGTAAAATCCGCTACGTGGATCGGATCGTCCGGAGTGACGACAATGTTGTTCGCCGTGGAGGATTGATGGTAGGGCAGCGAAGCCGTCGCGGAGAAGGTCCCGTTGGGCAGGTAAAGCCTGTAGGTCCCGTCGCTTTGCGGGTGTGTGGCGTAGTAATTATTGGCCATGACCAGCACGTCCGTAACTGGGGTGTTCGAGGTGGGGATCACTGTTCCGTGCAAATATCCGGATTTCTGATTAACATGGCTGAGCTCGAAATTATCGATGAACCAGCCGATGTTGGTGTAGGCTCCGTCCGAACCCATGCGGAAACGGAACATGACCTGCTGGCCGACATACTGGTTCAAACTGATGGAAACCTGTTCCCAGTTGGCGATGCTGCCGGAATATCCGGGTTCGCCGTCCAGGCCGCCCAGATTGGAATAGGGATAACCGCTCGGCGGGGTCAGCAGCGTCCAGGTGTCTCCGTTATTGGTGGAAATGCTGATATTGCCGCCGTCGTAGCCGGTCTCGAAGCCGTAGCGGTGCCGGAAAGTCAGCACACTGCCTGATTCCAGCGAGAAGAGCGGCGTCACGAGCGTGTAATTCACCAGATTGGGATAATTTCCGCTCAGTCCTGTCGCCCAGAGTTTCTGTCCCGAATACGGAGTGACCTGCGATGGCACGCCCCATTCCCAGCCCATTTCAGAGACGAAATTCCCGTTGTTGGTCTCGAAGTCGTTGAAGATGTTGGCCATGTTGTAGGGGATCATGAGATTTGTGTTCACGGGGAGGCCGTTGGACATCGAAACGTTGAACTGGAAAGGCACATAATTGCCCACGGAAGCAGTTCCGATAAACTGCAGCTCGTAAACGAACTGCATCACGGCGTTGGCCTCGATGGTGTTGTGAGTAATGATCGGTTCGCTGATGATCACGTCCGGGCTGGCGGTGCTAAGCGTCGCCTGCACGTCACGGGCCTGGACATCGGCGTGGTTGTTCATGTTGATGATGATCTTTACAGTTTCCAGCGGATCTATGATGCCGTTGTAATTGGCGTCGGCGTCGTTAACCATGAAAGAATTGTACATCATCACCGAGGCGTCCACGCGCAAACTGAAGTTACGCGTCCAGGTATCTTCGCCGGCCACTATGGTCAACACGAAATTCACGACCGTGCCGTTCGGACAAGTGGGTGAAACCGTGAAAATGAAAGGATTGATGTTCACTCCGTAAGCATCGCCGGCCAGGGGATAATAACTGGTGGAATCGCTGACCATGGTGATGTTCGTGTCTTCCGTGGTGAGGGTCGCAACGATGTTGTTGGCGACCATGTTGCCGATATTTTGCAGCTGCACGCCAAGGGAAACCGTCTCTCCCGGCTCGCAGACGCCGTTGCCGTTGGCGTCGTCGATGTAGGTCTCGCCGAGAATTACGTGCGCTTCCTCGTGATAGATCGGAACGTTCGTGATGTAGAGGGCGCGTTGGTTTCCGAGCTGCGAGGCGGCAGTGGGATACTGGTTGTTAAAGCTGTATTCCAGGCCGATGGATTCTGTCGCGTCCTCGATCCCGATGGAGGCGAAGTTTCCGTGCTCGGCACCGCTTTGGGAGTTCACGTTGTTGAAGGTGTTGTATTGGAATTTGATCGGGCCGTCTCCCAGCGAGGTTGCGTGCACCGAAGGATCATAGAGGATGACCTGGAAAGTCTCTGTGGAAGTCCCGTTGTGGCCGTTTTTGAGATTGTACCACTCGATCACGAAAGCATGGTTATTGCGGTCGAACCAAGTGTAAATACCCGATCCGGCCACGGTGGCAAGGTCGTCCCAGAACGGGGCGATCATCGGTCCGGGTCCCATGGCGCCGGGCAAACGCCCGTTGCGGAATTCCGGATTGGCCGAAACGCCCATGGCGATGAAACCGTTGGAGCAGACGGTGATCTGGTTGTAGGTCTGCCCGTAGAATTGGAATGGGAACGGCAGCGTCACGACCTCCAGGGGATCGGAACCAACCTGGTCGCCTTCGTCACCGCTGGAATAGGAATCCGTGATCGCCAGAGGGGTGCCGACGCCGCCTTCCGCGGGTGCGATCCCAACCCAGTCGTAAACCGGGCATTCGGCGTATTCGGTGTCTTGATCGTCATAAATGACATAACCGTATGCATCCGGGCCGAGCGGATCGTGGACGTCCACCACTCCGATGGTGAGCGTGAAATCCAGCCATTGCGCGAATCCGGCGTCGTTATACAATTTCAGCTGCATGGGAATTATCATTCCGGGCAGCAGCATCGGACGCCCGTAAAGCTCGAACATATCTGCGGAAGGAGTGACCTGCACGTTTTGCAGCAGGTCGCCGTAGTAGGCAATATTGTCAGTGACCGACACCAGGTCGTTCAGGCTGTAGAGCCTTCCGTAAATGTTGCTCACTGTGGTCGGTGTGATGTTGCTGACCGTGACCGTGAAACCGGCTGTTTCGCCGGGATCGAGGACCTGGTTGCCGCCGTTGGTCACGAGGCAGGAGTTGAACATCATCTTGGAATTGTGGATCTGCAGGAATTCCGAAACGTTATAGGTCCCGCCCATGTCGTCGGTCAGAAGCAAATGCATCCGGATCATGGCTTCGTGTGGGGCCGCGGGATCGATGTGCATCACCACAGGCAGGGAATTGAAACCGAGGGAATTCCCGGCGATGGGTACGTAGGTGACCAGCGAATCGGAGAAAGTCACGTAAGGGCTGTTGGTGGCCACGTGGCCGGTGATCCCGCTGATCGTGGCAGTTCCGGTGTTGGTGAGGCCAAAGAGCATTTCGAGAGTCTCGCCGGCGTTGATGATCCCGTCATTGTTTCCGGCTGACGAACCGGTGTTGTCGTCGTCCACGACCACTGAGCCCGGGACCAGGGTTCCCGTGCTGGAAACTCCGATCGCTTGCTGCAGCGGTTTGAAATCATGCTTGGACACCGTGATCGTGCAATTGGCAGCGGTCATCGCTTGAGGCAGGACCATGATCACGTTGCCGTCGGAGTCCGTGTAGCCCCGGCTGATGATCGAGCCGTTTTGCGTGATGGTGACGCAGGCTCCTTCCACAGATACGTCGTCGCCATTGCGCACTGCGATATCCAGCAGGCTGAGTCCCAGCGGAATGCTGTCCTGCACCGTGATGCTGAAATGGTCGGGAATGCCGGTGAAAACCTCCATCGTGGGATCGCCCATGAGGTTGCACCAGTGGGCAAAATTGGTGGCGTTCGAGGGCGAGGAAACTCCAAAAAGCTGATAAAGGTAGATCTTGCCATGCAGCAACCCTTCGCCCATCGTGCGCATGTTGTTGCCCAGGATGCCGGAGAAAATCCCGCAGTTGAGGCAGTTGTTGAAAGTGGTGTGCGTACTGGAAGTGGCCATGCCGATCGCGGTGACGGCGCCTTTGGGGGCGGCCGCGGTGCCAAGGCGGATGAACGACTCGGTGGTGCCGGTGCTGCCAAAATTGCCAGTGGAGCAAGTGATGATGACCGCGTGGGGCAAACGGAAACCGTTCGTTAGCGAAGACTCGGAAGGCGACCATCCGCTCATGCCGATGTAGCCGCGGTAGTTCATAAAACCGACGCCCTGGTTGAGCGCGGTGTTCATCGCCGAGACGGAGGGCCCGGACTGCAGCAGTTCGGTGAAAGTGTAATTGGGATTGATGAAGAGCGCCCGTTCCTTGATGTATTTGTTCACGTAATAGGTGGAGACGCCCGAATGGGCCGAATCGCCGATCAGCAGCATGCGGTCCAGCCACTGGGCTGTATCGAGGTTGAGGTCCCTTTCGTAGAGGTAGATCTTGGCAAAAAGCGTCTGTAACTGAGACAAATTCTCCGCTGAGATGCGGCCGATGAAAACGTCGCCCAAGCCGTCGCTGCCGGCCAGATGCGTGTAGGGATAATCGCCCACGCCGCTGGAAACCGTGTAGGTCGGAATGGTGTAGGAGCCGCTGGTGTCGCCGATCAGGACGACAAAATCCGGGCGCGTGTCGGGGTTGTTGTAAGCCGTCTGGATATAGGCCTTGATCGTGGTGGTCGAGCTGCCCGCCGATCCGGAAGAAGTGTTGGCCAGATCGACGTTGGCGCCTTTCTGGCGTTTCCAGAGGACATAGTCGTTCAAAGCGTTGACGAAATTCGGATCGGTGTTGTTGCCGTAAATGATCAAGTAGCGCGGAGGCGTGTGGGCGTAAAGCGCGGACCGGTAATCGTCGAAATTGAGGATGAACGATTCGTAGAGGTTGGCAAAGGCCGGCGACACGGTGACCAGCTCGCCTTCCAGCTCATTAATGCCGGGCTCGTTGGTGAAACTGACGCGGAAATCCACGCTCTCGCGCACTGTCAGCGCCTGCGAAACGGGATCGTAACTGAAAGGATTGATCTGCACGTTGACGATGCGGAAATCGCGCAGGATCATGGGATCGCTGTATTCGATCGCCGCCGCGGGATAGGCCGAACCGGAAGCGTAAAAATCAGAATCGATCACGAAGGACTTGGGGCTTTCCAGATCGTCGCCTTCCTGGACTGGATAGGCGTGAAACTGCGTCAATTGGTTCTGGCGTGAGGAAAGGGCCTGGATCTGGATCCCGCCCTGGCGCGGGATGGCCAGGGTCATACTGATCGTCGGCAGCTGCGGAAGTCCGCTGGTCAAGGTGCTGCCGGTATCCGGGATGATGACGCGGTGAAAAACCTGATCGCCCTGTTGGATTTCTTCAACATTGTATTCCGGCAGGGTGAACCGGATATCCATATGATCGGCGCTTTTAGCCGTGATGGTAAAAGCCTGTTTGTATTGAGTGGGTACGTATTCACCGGTTGAAGCGAAAGCGAGGCACACGCCAATACTCAACAAGAGTATGAGCATCATACTTTTCATGGACTTACCTCTGTAAGTAGAGTGGGATTTTGCCAGCCTTACAAGCAATAACCGTTCCGAAAACTACAGATTATAATAGAGCAGTAGTTCGTGGGGATGGACCCTGTTCGTAACCGCTTCGTGCTCAAGGAGTTTGTGTTTGATGTGGGACTCGATCAGCTCTTCGTTGAAGACGTTGCCCAGCAACAAGTATTTGTGGTCTTCCTCGAGGCAATGCATGGCCTCTTTCAGGTCGGTCGGAATGGAGAGCAACTTGGTCTTTTTCTGTTCGCTCCAGGCGAAAACGTTGTCGTCGAAAGGCCCGAGGTTGTATTTGCCGGGATCGATCTTGTTGAGGATGCCGTCCAAACCCGCGAGCAGCATGGCGCTCATGGCCAGATAGGGATTGCAGGTGGCGTCGCCGGTGCGGAATTCGAACCGTTTGCTATCCGGCGTGTTGGCGTATTTGGGGATGCGGATGGCAGCGCTGCGGTTGGCCAGGCCGTAGAATAGTTTTACGGGGGCTTCGAAGCCCGGCAGCAAACGCTTGAAGCTGTTGGTGCTGGGATTAGTTAAGGCCACCAGCGAACGCCCGTGTTTCAGCACGCCGCCGATGAACCAGATCGCGTTATCAGAAAGGTCGGCATAGCCGCCCTTCTTGTAGAAAATGTTGCGGCCGCGCTTTTGCAGCATGATGTGGAAATGCATGCCGTTTCCGGCCTGATTGTACACCGGCTTGGGCATGAAAGTCGCCGTGAGTCCGTATTCCAGAGCGGTGCGGCGGATGATGTCTTTCATCACCATCGTGTCGTCGCAGATCTTGGGGAAGGCCAAAAGTTCGGTCTCGATCTCCTGCTGCGAGGACAGCCCGACCTCGTGGTGGTGGTAGCGGACGCGGATCCCCTGGTCTTCGATGCGGTCCACGATCTCCTGGCGGATCTCGTAATAACGGTCGAAAGGCGTGTCCATGTGGTATCCTTTGCGGCCTATCTGTGCGACTGCGTCATCGTCTTCAAAATCGTAGGGCAGCGCGTCTTTGTGTTCGGCGGAGGTGACGGTGTAACCGGAGGAAAATTCGTCGCTGTTGAATTCGACGGTGTCAAAGAGGTGGAATTCCAGTTCCGGGATCCAGGTACTGAGGTCGGCGATCCCTGTGGCCAGCAAAAATTCCTGCGCCCGGAGCGCCACGCTGCGCGGATCTTTCTTCACTCCGATGCGCGTGTCGGCGTCGCAAATGGAACAGATGAAACGCATCGTCGGCACTTCATAAAACGGATCGAGATGCGCGGTTTCGATATCCGGCATCAGCACCATGTCGCCCGATTCCACGGAACGCATGCCCGGAATTGATGAGCCGTCGAAGGGCACGCCGCGCTCCAAAACCTTTTCCAGCCTGCGCGCGGGGAAGGTGATGTGATACCAGCGCCCGTCCAGGCCGCAGTATTTCAGGTCGATCGCTTTGATCCCCTGTTTTTTCACTTGGTCCATGAGTTTGGTCTTGTCCATTTTCTATGTCCTTGTCAGTTATTTTCTGTCTTGTCAGACGCCCGCAGCTCAGCCCACGCCAAGCAACTTCATCACAAACATGATCGGCGGCATGATCAGTTTTCCCACGATGTTCAGGTGTAGCATGCTGGAAACGATGATGACCCCAAACAGGATCAGCATCCCTTTTTGCTCCTGCGCGGTCCATTTGTAATAGGCCTCATCGGAGAGGAACATCCCCAAAACCTTGGAGCCGTCGAGCGGCGGAACCGGCAGCAGGTTGAAAAAAGCCAGCAGCAGATTGAAAAACACCACCATGCGGCAAACTTCGGAAATGATGAGCGTGCCGGCGTTGAGGTGGTAGAGCAGCGCGAACACGATCGCGATCAACAGGTTGGTGACCGGTCCGGCCAGCGCCGTGAGGCCCGAGCCCTGTTTCATGTTGCGGTAATTATAAGGATTGATCGGCACCGGTTTGGCATAGCCGTAAATGACGCCGGCCGTAAAATACATCAGCAGCGGCAGCAGGACCGTTCCAAACCAATCTATGTGTTTGAAGGGATTCAAACTCAAGCGCCCGAGGCGTTTGGCGGTGTCGTCGCCCAGCCATTGGGAAACGACCGCGTGGCTGATCTCGTGCAGGATGATGGAATAAAAAACCAGGAAAATTACTACGGCGTTGAGGCCGAATTTGATCAATTGGATCTGCGACTGGTCCATGATTACATTTTCCTCAGCCGGAGGAACTTACGTTTGCCGGCGCGCAGCACCTGCCCGTCAGCTATTTCGACCTCGGTTTCCGGCGAAGCCACTTTTTCGCCGTCGAGGGTCACGCCGCCGCCCTGGATCAGGCGTTTGGCTTCGCCCCCGGAAGCGCAGAGGCCGCTGTCAAGGAGCAGTTTGCTGATCCGGATCTTTTCCCCGGAGACCGCAAACTCCGGCATATCTTCCGGCAACTCGCGTTTGGAAAAAATCTGTTCGAAGGCGGATTGGGCTTCATTGGCAGCTGTTTCGCCATGGTAGAAACCGACGATCTCGCGCGCCAGGCGTTTTTTGAGCAGCATGGGATTGGTGCCCTTCGCCAACTCGCTTTTCACCTCGTTCAAAAGGTCTTCGTCGGCGTCCGCGGCGTATTTGAAATAATTGAGGATCAGCTCGTCCGGAATGGACATCACCTTGCCGAATTTCTCGGTGGGCGGATCAAAAACGGCGATGTAGTTATTCAGCGATTTGCTCATTTTGCTGACACCGTCCGTGCCGGTCAGGATCGGGGAAAGAACCGCCACCTGCTGTTCCTGGCCAAAATGGCGCTGCATGTCGCGACCGCAGAGGATGTTGAATTTTTGTTCGGTGGCGCCCAATTCGACGTCGCTGCGGATCGCCACGGAATCGTAGCCTTGCAGGATGGGATACATGATCTCGTGCATCCCGAGCGCCAAACCCTGTTCAAATCTGGTCCGGAAGGTGTCGTGCGCCATAAATTGCGCCAAAGTGAATTTGCCCATCAGTTTTAAAACATCGGCCATACCCATCGCGCCAAACCATTCGCTCTGATAGCGGACTTCGGTCTGTTCGGGTTTGAGGACGGTGTACAGCTGGTCCATGTATTTTTCGCTGTTGGCGAGGATCTCTTCGTGGGTCAGCGGCGGGCGGGATTCGTCGCGTCCGGTGGGATCGCCGATCTGGGCGGTGAAATCGCCGATGATGATCACGCCGGTGTGTCCCAGATCCTGGAAATCGCGCATTTTGCGGATCGGGACCAGATGCCCGATATGCACGTCGTAACCCGTCGGATCGATCCCGAATTTGATCCGGAGCGGAGTTCCGGTTTGGGCACTTTTTTCCAGTTTGGCGACCATGTCTTCCAGCGGGATGATCTCGTCCACGGCGCGGCGGATCACTTTCAATTCGCTCTCGAAACGCATTTGCATCCTATTATCTTTGTAATAATTACATTGTTTTTGACCACAAAAATGCGAGGTGCTATTTGTCAAGCCTTTCCGATATCGGGCCAGCCCCGGCCCTTGCTTCCCACGGCTGCCCAACCTATAAAACATTTTCTCTTTTCTTTGACCTTCCTGGCGATCAATACGGGATCAATACGGGATCAATACGGGTTTCATCCGTATTGATCCCGTATTGATCCCGTATTGATAGGCGGGAGGATGGCGAAAAAATGGGAAAAATGTCACTCCGGGATCCAAGATTCCATAACGCGGGCAAATGGGGATAAACCCTTAGCCAGTAAGGAATATAACAAACTCCGAAAGGAGTTTAAACAGTCTTATATCTCAGCCAGAGCTTGTCCTTCGGGAAGTTCTTAACTTCCATTAACTGGAGTTTATTGGGTTCGATCTCCGGCCATTTCGGCTCCGGAGACGCAAACAGAGTGGGGACCGTATAGCCGCCGATCACGATCGGACTCAGCAGGATATTGATCTCATCAAGCTGCGAATATCTGATCAATGCGCCACTCAGACGCCCGCCGGAACTGGTGGCAATCGTGTTTACATTCAGCTTTGTTTTCACTTTTTCCAGCATTTTCGGCAGATCTACCCACTTTTGCCCCTCGATCAGGTAAGGTATATTGCGTGCGCGCAAAAAGGCCAGATACTCCGGCGGCGCAGTCTCTGTGGTCAAATGGATCATATAGGTTTCCGGATCGTCGCAATCAGCCGTATAGCCGTTTCTGAACCTCCCCCTGCCATCGACCACCGATGTCCATGTCTTCCTGCCGGGATGGTTGACAATATCCTCCGGCAAAAAATCCTGATAAAGAGATCCAAGATCTCCATGAAATTCGGGAAGCTCGGCCAATTCTTGATTTTCCGCCACCAGCATGTTACTCCCCTCCAAAAACATGTCCGGTTTATGGATATCGCAGACCGCCTTGGTGAAACTTTCCCATTCTTCCCGCGTGCAGAGCATGTCATAAAGCTCCGGCTGCTTGAAAGAGTCAAACATGGTTGAGTTTGAGCCCAGGGTGATCCTGCCATCGACTGACGCACCGACATAAAGCACGACTTGCGGTCTGTTCATGAGATCCTCTCTTGTATGTATCCTTAATTCTCAATTTCCGGCCTGGCTCAAGCTGTCAACCACTTCCTCCCTTTCTCGCTGCAATCGCCAGGTGGGACGCCTCAGCATTAGGCAAACCGTCTGGGAGCCGAGGGTAGAATTGCAGAAAAAAGAGTGAATTTTACTTGACAAAAAATGTGGGATGTATTGGGATGCGATTGTTGGAAGGCTACGCAAGACATAGTGATTGTGAAAGGAGGTTGATCTATGTACGGGCGTCCGGGATTTTTCGATCCTGCAAAATCAAACCGCGCCGGCATAGCGTCTGTGTGTAATTATGCCCGTTTTCCGCGGGAGCGATCTGTCCGGAAATGGGTCCGGATCCCCGGCAGAACGGGCGATATGGCTATTTTGGAACAATCAATGTAACATCGATCTGGAGGTATGACATGTATCAGGTACTTCAAGAGGAAGGCGTTTTCCACATCCTCTCCGACGGCGCGCCGGTCTTTACCCCGGCCGGAAACACCGTCCGTACCGAACACAAGGCTTTAGCGGAAAAGTTGGCCCGCCACCTAGAAACCCACGGCGCGGATCCCGACAACCGCTATTCCATCGCCCTGTATCACTATCCCATGCAGGATTTCGTCCTCAAATACACCCGCTCCCGCACCGAAAAGGTCTTGATTTTAGGCTTCGACCCACTCAACGACTGGACCCTGCGAGAAACGGATATTCCCAAGCTCCACGCCCAGCGCTGGAACGAAGTCTTCGGTGATGTTCGAACGCGGGTGGATGAAGGCCGGGCCTGGATTTCGGGCTTGAATTCCTATCAGCTTTGCGCGGCAATGGTTCTGGGCAGAATTGCGGAAAGCGTGAACATCCCCTATTTGGTGGCGCACTGCCAGTCCCCAAAGGAAAGCAACGCCCTCGCGCGGCAGATCGTCCTGCTGCGCCACAGTTTGGGCAAAGAACCCCTACATGACCTGTTTGCCAACTTCCGGTTTTACTGGAGCCTCTGAAAAATCCTGCTACCGGTTACAGGTGGGGATTCGCTTCCCATAACCCGCATCGGGAAAAGCAGCTATTTCAGCAGATTGCGGATCTTTTCCGCAGCTGCCTGGTAGCGTTCTTCCCCTTTTTTCATGGAACCGGACAGCACCACTCCGGCCAGAGCCTTGGCGCCAAAATCGGCAGCCAGACGGCGCAGGGCGTTCGCCGACGAGGTCCCCGTCAGCCAGGCCCAGGGAAAACCGTGCGTGATAAAAGGCAGCACGGATTTGCCCTTGAGTTGCGGTCCCAGATCGCGCAGGGCCTTTCTGCCGGCGGCGCAGGGGCGAAAGGCCCAAACCGGCGTTCCAAAAATTAGTACACTGGCCGAATCGAGATCCGGCAGATTGGTAAATTTGATCTGATCCTCGGGCAGGTTGTGTTTGGAGTCAAACACGGGATCGGTCTGCAGCCTGGTCAGCTGGACGCTGTGTCCGTCCGCGAGCAGCTTTTCCCTGGCCAGTTCGGCCAATTTCAGTGTTTTTCCCGTTTCGGAGAAAACGACTATAGCAACGTTCATGGCAGCATCTCCTGGGTTGGTTTCGCGTTGTCGTCGCGCTTCCAGCGGTCGTCAATCTTGGTTTTGATCGGACTGTGCTGCTGGAAATAATGGACGATCGCGTCGCGCAGATTGATCTGATGGTAGGTGATGTCCTTTTCCGGAACCTGCGTCAACAGCGTAAGCCCGGCGTTGCCCTGCATCAGAAAATCCGTGGTGGTGCAGGTGTAAATCTTCTTGGGATCCCAAGGCTGGCCACCAATCTTGAGCGAGGTCACCCGGTCGTAATTGGGGCGTTTTTTCGAATAGACGACATTGGATCCGGAGACCACCAAGCCGTGGCGCGAGCCTTCCACGCGGGTTTCGATGATGCGGCGCAGGAATTCTCCGGTGCATTTGAAACTTACGACCATGTTGTCGAACGGCATGACCGCGAAAATGTCGCGGTAGGTGACGGGGCCGCTCTTGATGTCGGCACGCACGCCACCCAGGTTCAGAAAGGCGAAATCGGCCTTGACCTCGTTGCGCATGGCATCCGTGATCGTATTTCCCATCAGGCTTTGGGCGTCCACATTGGTGCGGGAAAGATAGACTCCCGCGCTTCCGATGATCTCGTCCATGCCTTTTTCGGCAATTGCGACCTGAGCTTCGATGGTGTCGGATATTTGTTCGTCGGGGATGAATTCGTCCTCAAAGAGGGTGATCATGCTGCCTTCGCGCAGGGCCGGGGTTTCGTAGCCACTAACAGTTTTGGTTTCCGGATCGATCTTCAGCGTGATCCAGCCCAGGTTTGAGCCGTAAGCGTAGCCCTGGATGACCATGGTATGGGTGTAGGGATCGATCCACGGCTTGGCGACTCCGCGGTGCATGTGGCCGCCGATGAAAAGATCGATGCCGGGCACCTCGCGCGCGATCTCTTGCGCGTCGTAGCCCCAGGAAGCGTAACGCTCCTGGGAAAGCGGATTCCCTTCCTTGTCGTAGCGGGTGAGGTAAGTCGGTTCGATGTCGTAAGGCAGGCCGGCATGGCCAAGGACGATCACGATATCGGCCTTTTCCTGGTTGCGCACGATGTCCACGTACTTGGAGACAGCCACCTTTTCGTCGGTGAAATCGATGTTTTTGATGTTCTCCGGAAAGCTCATCTTTTCCGTGTCCGTGGTGGTGAATCCGATGATGCCGATCCGCACGCCGAGGCGGTTGAACATGCGATAAGGCACCACGAACCAGGGCAATTCGCCGGTGCGTTTGTCGATGATGTTGCAGGACAGGATCGGGAAGTTGGCCAGTTCCAGCGTTTTAACCAGATCCTCCGTTTTGATGTCGAATTCGTGGTTGCCGATGGTCATGGCGTCGTAGCCGATGGTGTTCATGTATTCAATCACGGCGCGGCCTTTGGTGACGGTTCCCACGGGACGGCCCTGGAAAAAGTCCCCGGCGTCCAAAAGCATGGATTCACGGGTCGGACCGCTCAACGAACGCACGTATTTGATTAGCGTGGCCGCGGTAGCTCCTCCGCCCAGTTGGGGCGGAAAATCCGGATTCATGAACGTGGCCTGCGAGCGGTCGATGCCGCCATGGACGTCGTTGGAAAACATGATGTCCAGGCGCAGGTCCTCTGCGGTCAAGCCAGCCAGGAAAAGCAGGCTGAGCGCCGCGATGAAAGCTAACTTTTTCATAATCTTACCAGGTGAAACTCAGGCTGGTGCTGAGGCTGACGTTGCTTTCCCGCACCTTGTCGGGATTTTCCCAGCCGCGGTTTGTCAGGTTGATGTGCGAATTTGGCCATAGCGCGTAAGTGCTGTCGCCGGTGTATAGTTTGTCATTGTAATAGGCGTCGCCGAAGAGATCGAGGGCTTCGTATTCGCGCCAGGAATAGCCAAAACCCAGGTCCAGAAAGAGATTGTTCGTCAGATGGATGCTGCTGCCGGCCGTGATCGTGGGCGTGATGATCTTTTTGGCGATGACCGCGCCGTCGTCCTCCACCACGCGCAGATAGGTGGAAACGGCCTGGAAGCCCAGGCGCAGGGGCAGGCGGTTTTTGACATGATGTTCCACGCCGGCGTAAATATTGAACACGTCCGCGTACTTCTCATCGACGTCGCTATATTTCACATATTCGCCTTCGATGTTGAACCAGGTGCGCATGATGTTGCGGGGCTGGTAGTTCAAGCCCAGGCGGATTTCCAGGGGCAGGATGTAGTCTTCGGAAACAGTAGCTGTCGTATCGATCGCGGCGTGGTTCAACCAGGCGTCCTGCAGGATTGTCGCCTCTCCGGTACGGTCCAGAGTGGCTTTGTTGGTGAAGGTTCCGGCGATTCCGAAATGGTCGTCGATGCGGATGGAAGCCCCGGCTTTCAGGCGCGAGCCTTCCAGGTCGATGTCCTGGGATTGGGTGTAATTAGGTAAAACGCCATCACCAACCTGATCGATCGCCCATTGGCTCCAGCGGATGGTTTTGCTGCTTTCCAGCTTGCCAAAAAGCATGCCGAAATCAAGGCCGAGGTTCACATCGAAGTAATCGCCTGCCTGAAAGCCCAGGCTGGCAACGCCGGAAGCCTGTTGCAGCAAGCCTTCGTTGGCGATCGCATTGTCCGCTACCTTTTCCGGATAGCCGTCATAGTCAGTGTTGCGGTTGTTGCGGATTTGTTCGCCGTAATTGCCGTCGAAACTTAACACTGGCTGATAATACGCTCCCAGGCCGAGGCGGAATTTTCCCAGTTGATAGGAACCGAAGCCCGCGGCGGCGTAGTCGTCGTAGATATTGATGTTGGAGGCGTAGACAGCGTCGTCGATGTAATTATCGAAGGAATTGTAGAGCGGTAGCATGCGGTTGTCTTCGTTGCGGTCGAGGAAGAGACTTCCCGCCAGGCCGATCTTTCTATGCATGAGGGTCAGGTTGGCCGGATTGACGGCGATCCCGAAGGGACGCATGTCGTCGAAGGCGCCGGTTCCGCCCATCGAAAAATCGCGGGCGTCCAAAGCGCTGAATTTATTTCCGAAATAGGTGTCCGTGATCGACCAGGCTGAAAGTCCGGCCGCCGCGGCTAAAAGCAGTGCGATGATGATCAATGATCTATATCTGGGCATTCTTCCTCCACATTAGTAACGGTATTCAAGGTCAAGGCGGATGGTGTTTTCAGAGTGTTCCACCCGCTCGAAAAGGTTCTCGCCTTCCACGGGCACATTGTACTGGCGGATGGAAAGTTCCTTGGTTTGGTAGGTTTTATGTCTATATTTGAGGGTCAGGTACATGTTTTGCGAGACGCGCGTGTGCAGGGCCACCCAGGCTTTGGCGCCCTTTTCACCCATGAAGTCGATCTCCATGTCCTCCCAGTCCCAATGCGAGATCCCATGTCCGTACCAGTAAATGAAGGAACCCTGCAGCTTCAGGTTATCGTTGAAGTTGTGCGTGTAGTTCACTCCGATGTAATCACCGGTCATGAGGGTCTGGGCTGCCGCCATAGTATTGTTTTCCACGGATTCGCCCGGGTTGGTTAGCGAGGTGTAGGGCGGGCTGAGAACCGTGTTATAGCGGTATTCGAATTCCAGGAAATCCCGGTTGGACAGGAAAGTGCGGACGCTGGCAGTGTATTCGTCAGTCTTGGAAACTCCGCGCTCAGCCTGGTCGTCGTAGCGGTTCGTCTGGTCCTTGAAACGCAGGCGCAGGGAGAGCTGGAACAGCGGACGGAATTCCAGTTCCGTCTGCAGCCGTGAAGAACGGCGCCCGTCCGTCAGGCGTTCCCAGATGTCCAGATAGCTGCGTCCGATCGTGAAAAAGCGGTCGAACTTGTATCTGGTCTCGAAATAGATTCCGCGTTCCGGTTGGGCTTGCGGGCAATTCAAATAGATATCCGAAAGCGTCGGATTGGTAAGCGCGTAGACGTTCTTTTCCAGGATGGTGTCGTTGAAGCGTTCGTGCTCGGAAAAGGCGTTGCTGTAGGGATTGTCGAAATCCACGTCGATATTGCGGAAAAGGGAGAGGAAATAGAGGTTGTCGTATTGCGTGTAGGCGCTCACGAGATAGGCCTTGGGATCGTCGCCCAACT
>JAKQNV010000062.1 GCA_029565595.1 Candidatus Cloacimonadota bacterium | reverse complement strand
CCCAGAACCTCCGCCCCACCGTGATCCATTCGCCTTCGGCCAGCTTGCCGCGGATGATGATCTTGGAAAGCTGGTCGAGCAGGATCACCGCCGCCATGATGATGAAGGCGTAATAACGTTTGATCGGGGGTCTGTCCATGTGCTCCAATCTATTTCTTCTGCTTGCGCTTTTTGTCTTCCATCTTTTCCATGCAGGAGATGCAGTACTTGGCGTAGGGGATGATCTCCAGCCGCGTCACGTCGATGTTTTCGCCGCACATCTCGCAGATGCCGTAGGATCCGGCGTAGATCTTTTGCAAGGCGTCGTTAAGGGCGCGGATCTTTTCGCGTTCCTGCTCCATCATCATCACGGTCTGTTCCATCAGGTTGGTGTCCGAACCCTGGTCCGCCTGGTGGTAGGCGTAGGAGGAGAGGTCGCCGCTGCTTTCGCGCGCGCCGATGCTCTGGTCTTTATTGATATCGTCGACATAAGCGGTGCTTTCTTTGAGCTCGCTCTGGATCAGGGCTTCGAACTTCTTTAATTTCGCCGCGGATAGTGGTTTTACAGCCATCTGTCACTCCTGTGCAGTGATCGTTTGATATGAATTTTCCATTTATGAAATCCGCCCATTGGTGTCAATAGAAATATCCTGCTTACGGCTCCGTCAGGATTTTAACCAATCCGGAGATGAGGCAGCGCAGTTTTCCGGAGGCCTGGGCCGCATTGTGGCGGATCTCTTCCTGCGAATGGGCCTGGGCATGAAACAGGTTGCTGTAATTGGTCACGATCGAAAAAGCAACCGTCCGCAGACCGGCGTGGCGGGCGGCGATGACTTCCGGAACAGTGGACATTCCGACGAGGTCGGCGCCCCAGTCAGCAAAAGCCGCGCATTCGGCCCGCGTTTCCAGGCTCGGTCCGGCGACCGCGATGTAGATCCCTTCATGGAGCTGAATGTTCAGAGCTTTGGCCAAGCCGGCGCAGATCTTCCTGTATTCGGGGTCGTAGGGCTCGTTCAGGCTGGGAAAGCGTTCGCCGAGTGAGTCGTCGTTGGGCCCGATCAGGGGATTGACGCCCATGAAATTGATGTGGTCGCTCAGCATGGCGATGGAGCCCGGAACAAAGTCTTCGCGTAGGCTTCCGGCGGCGTTGGTTACAACCAGGTTTTTGACGCCCAGGGCCGCCAGCGTCCGGACCGGAAAGACGACCGCGGAGACCGGATAGCCTTCATAATAGTGGAAACGGCCTTGCAAAAAGAGGACCTGCCGGCCTTCCAGCTTGGCCAGAATCAGGTTCCCGCGGTGCGAGGGCGCGGTGCTGGAAACAAAGCCGGGGATTTCGGAATAGGGTATTTGGCAGAGAACCTCGCAGCTGTCCGCCAGGTCGTTCAGCCCGGTGCCCAGGATCACGGCCACATGGGGAACCGCGGGCAGCCGGTCTTGCAGCCAGAGAGCGGTTTGGCGGTAATCCGGAGTCATTTGAGCCGATTGTCCTGCACCACGGTTTCAGCCCGGGGCGCGATATCTTCCTTGATCTGCTTGAAATCGGAATCCAGCAAGGGCTCCGGATCCTTGACCAGCAAGGGGTCCTTGCCGATGCGGTCCATGAAGGTCTGCAATTCGGAACGGAACTGCATCAGGAACTGGCGTTTCTCTTCCTTGACCTGGATGTATTGCTGTTCCAGCGCGCCCAGATATTGTTTGGCTTCCTGGATCGCGCGTTTGGCCTTGAGTTCGGCTTCGTGGATGATGTTTTCCGCTTCCTTGCGGGCGTTGGCAATGATGTCCGCCTTGGTCTTTTCGGCAAAAACGAGGGTGCGGCTGATCAGTTCTTCGCGGCGTTTGAGATCCTCGACGGCCGTGCTGGCCTGCATCGCTTCCTGCTTGACCTCGATCTGCAGCTGCTCGCGGCGCTGCAATTCCTTTTCCTGGCGGCGCTGGTAGTCCTCCATCTCGTTGGCCAGCTGTTCCAGAAAGGTCCGCACTTCTTTTTTGCTGTAGCCGAACATCGTGCCGGCAAACTCCTGGTGGCGTATATCCGTGGGATATAAAGACATTTATCCTCCCAAAATCAAATCAATTTGTAAAGCAGCCCGATGACGACCTGGACCGCGATCATGGCCACGACGGGTGAAAAATCAAAGCCCCCGGTGGCTGGTAAAACCCGGCGGATCGGACCCAAAACCGGTTCAGTTATCTTGTATAATATTTCGTAGATCTTGTTGTTGCGGTCCTGGGTGAACCAACTCAGCACGGCGCGGACGATGATCGCGATGTTGTAGATCTGCAAGAGGTCAATCAAAAGGCGTATCATGGCGTGGCTTACTCCAAAAAGCGGGATCAATCCAGGACTTCGTGGCAATTGCGGCAGCGGGCTTCATAGGCCTCGGTGCTGCCCACCAGGATCTGTTCGCCCTTGTGGACCGTGCGCTGCGTGCGGTTGGCGGGATTTCCGCATTTGACGCAGATCGCCAGGTTTTTGGTCACATATTCGGCAATGGCTAAAAGTTGGGGCATGGAAGCGAAGGGTTTGCCCGTGTAATCCTGGTCGAGGCCAGCGACGATCACCCGTAACCCGCGGTTGGCGAGGTCGTTGCAAATGTCCACGATGGAGGCGTCAAAGAACTGGGCTTCGTCGATGGCGATGATCTTCACGTCGTCTTTCAAATATTGATAGATCTCAGCCGGCTGCGAAATCGGGATCGAGGGCGCCTGCATCTGGGAATGGGAAACGATGTTGGTCGCGTCGTAGCGGTTGTCGATCGCGGGTTTGAAGACCAGAACCAGCTGGCGCGCGTATTCGGCGCGGCGGATGCGGCGGATCAGTTCCTCCGTTTTGCCGCTGAACATGCTGCCGCAGATCACTTCGATCCAGCCCGTCTTCTGATTTATGATATTCACTTTGGCTCCTTGTTTATGACACGAAAATGCAAGTATGCGGACATTACGGATTTTGTCAATCTATAAAGAATCCCCGGCGTATAAATGGTGCGCGACGATACCGGCGGCGACGGCTACGTTGAGTGATTCCATCCCGGATTGCATCTCGATTTTCAGGGTCGCTCCGGCTATTTCCACCAGTTCCTGAGAGAGCCCGTGCGCTTCGGAACCAAGGGCGATGATCAGCTTTTCGCCTGGCTGCGGATGGAATTCACGCAAAGGAATTCCTGACGCAGAGGAAGTCGCGATTATTCTGGCATCCGTGGCTTTCAAGCCAGACATTCCGACGGTGGCGAAAGGAACCTGGAACACGCTGCCCAGCGAGGCGCGCACGACTTTCGGCGAGGATACTTCCGCGCAATCCGGCGACAGTAGCAAAGTGTCTATTCCAAACGACGCGGCGATACGGAAGATGGTGCCCAGATTGCCCGGATCGCTGATTTCTTCGAGATAAAAGGCGAGGTTGAAATCCACCCGGCGTTCGGCTGGCAGGTCAAAAAGCGCCGCCACGCCCTGCGGATGGCCGCTTTCGCAGATCTGCCCCATTTCCCAATCCAACAGCGAAAAAACGGGAACATCATCCCAAACAGTTTCTGCACCTGCGCTCACGTATTGTTCCAGGGGCCTGACACCATAGATCTGCAGCTGTTGCAGCGCCCGCAAGCCCTCGACCACCAGTTTTCCCTCTTCCAACCGGTATTTTTTCTGTTTCAGCCGGGCAATATCTTTCAGCCTGGCTTTGCATATTCTCGTCTCGCTCATCCGTTTTTTTAATCCTCTGAATTGCAGTCAGCTACGCACTTATCCACAAGACCGGTGGATAAACCCCATTTTTCAAGTGCTTGCCATCCAACACATTAGCCCGGGAGATAGGAAATTGTCCCCAGTTATCCACATCTTATCCACAAATCTCGCAAGATGGCGTTTTCTAAAGAATTGTGAGTTTTCGGTGACGCCATTTCTTTCCAATTTGCATCCGCAAGATATAAACCCCACGGCCCAGCTTGTGAAAATCATCTTCTGCGGAAAGCAGCCAGAGGCCTTCGCCCGCTTGGCTTTGGTTGAAGGTATTACTTAACACGCGTTGTCCCCGCATGTTGTACATAGTTAGTTGAACTTCGCCGCTCACTCCTTCGGGCAGATACCAGCGCGCGGAAGCCACAGCTCCGTCCCGTACGGGATTGGGGGCGACCAGCAAGTCCAGATCCGGCTCAATAAATTCGTAGGCGAAGGACGTGGAATCCGACCAATTGCCGCAGGTATCTAGGCATCTCACCGCCACCCGGCCCAGGCTTCGCACCGGAAGCTTTACCCAGAATGACTCCTCGTCGAGGCTGGGATGGAACTGAAAAAGTTCTGTATCTTTTTCGCCATCCTGATAAAGATAGACGTAATAGCTCAGCGAATCGGGATCCGCGGGCTGGATGATCCTAAACTCCAGCGAGCCCAGGACCACCGATTTTTCAGCGATCTGGGGCGTCCCAGGCGGAACGGGATCGCCCAGGCCGTAATTCAGCCAGCCCAGCCAGCGGGTGCCAGCGAAGTCCAGTTGCCGCCAGGAAAGCCACCAGGCGTCGAAATACTGCCGGTGCCAGGGAAACCAGAGCGCCGCGGAGCCGACCTGAGCGTGCGGGATGTTCAAACTTCCGGCGAAAACCACGCATTCGTGCCATTTGGCCAGGACGAGGGCCAGCCAGTCCCGGAGCTCCGGACCGGCCGTGATGACGGTGCAGGCGGCGATGAATTCTTCGATATCCACGTCGCAGTAAGCCGTGTTCATTTCCCAGAGGTTTGGCCGGATCTGCTGCACGATGGCAGGCGCCAGGTATTTGCTATTAACGCAGAGCAGCTCCGAAAAAACTTGACGGAAAGCGGGCAGGGCGCTGGTTTTAATGGCTGAACAAGTGATGGGATTCGTAAATCCGTCGGGATTCTGGATGCCGCCGGGCTCGTAGGATTCCAGGTATTTTTGGGTGATCTGGGAGGCGATCTGTTCCACGCTCGCGTTGGCAAAGAGCGGGATCATGGTCTGGTAGGGAAAGCCAACCGCCGGCACCAGTTCTTCGCTGCCGATCACGTAATCCGCGGTGTTTTGCACTTCCGCCAGCACTTCCAAACTCTGCATGCTGCAGGCGTCGAAGAGCA
>JAKQNV010000135.1 GCA_029565595.1 Candidatus Cloacimonadota bacterium | reverse complement strand
CCGCCCGCGAGGCGATCGAAGTGGCGCGCCTGCCCAAAGACGGCCAGATCGAGATCTCCGTCATCGCCATGAGATGATCCATGAGCGTGACCACCAAGACCGGCGACAGCGGCCAGACCTCGCTGTTTAGCGGCGAACGCGTCTGGAAGGACGACCTGCGCGTGGATGCCTACGGCGCGCTGGATGAATTGGACGCGCTGCTCGGCGAAGCCCGTCACGCAGGCCCGGATCCCGATACGCAAGCGATTTTGGAAGGCATCCAGAACACACTGTATCGCGTGATGGGCCAGCTCGCCTCCAAAAACGCCGCCTACCCCTATCCCCTGACGCAAAAAGATGTGGAGGAGATCACCGCTTTGGCCGCTGAACTGGAAGAAAAGACGCCCTTGACCGGATTTGTCCTGCCCGGATCGCTGCCCGCATCCGCCAAACTTGACGTTTGCCGCGCTGTGGCCAGACGCGCCGAACGCCAGGCCGTCAAACTCTCACGCGCGGAAGCGGTCCCGCCGGAAATCCTGCAATACCTGAACCGCTTGAGTGACCTGCTGTTCATGCTGGCCCGCTCTGTGGAAGCCGCCGACGGCGCCCTCCGTTACGTGAAAAAACCGATTAACTGAGACAACAAAGGAGACATCCAATGTATAAGATCGTGCTCATCCGCCACGGCGAAAGCGTTTGGAACAAGGAAAACCTGTTCACCGGCTGGACGGACGTCGACCTTTCCGACAAAGGCCTCGAGGAGGCCCACACCGCCGGAAAACGCCTCAAAGCCGAAGGCTACGTCTTCGACGAAGCCTGGACCTCCGTGCTTAAACGCGCCATCCGGACCCTCTGGATCGCCCTCGACGAAATGGATCTGATGTATCTGCCCGTACACAACGACTGGCGCCTCAACGAACGCCACTACGGCGCCCTGCAGGGCCTCAACAAAGCCGAGACCGCCGCCAAATACGGCGAGGAACAGGTCAAACTCTGGCGCCGCAGCTACGACGTTCCGCCGCCGGCCCTGGAACTCGACGACCCGCGCTATCCCGGCAAGGATCCCCGCTACGCGCAGCTTGGCCCGGAACAGCTGCCCCGCTGCGAATCGCTCAAAGACACCTGCAAACGCACCATGCCGTTCTGGGAAGAGGTGATCCTGCCCAGGCTCGTCGCCGGACGCAGAATGGTCGTTTCAGCGCATGGCAACAGCCTCCGCGCCATCGTCAAAAGCCTCGACGGGATCACCGACACGGACATCGTGAACCTGAACATCCCCACGGGAATTCCCCTGATCTACGAATTCAACGACGACCTCAGCGTCCACAACCGCTTCTACCTCGCCGACGCCGACGAACTCGCCCGCGCCGAAGCAGCCGTCGCCGCCCAGGGCAAGGCGAAAAAGGAGATTTTGCTTGACGCTTCCACCAGCGGGCAGGAATCTGGCACAAAACCAGAAAGGGAGAACCAAATGGCTGTTAAAATCGATAAAGAAACCTGTATCGGCTGCGGCGCCTGCGTGGACGTATGTCCGGTGAGCGCGCTTTCCATGGAAGACGGCAAGGCCAAATGCGACGAATCGCTCTGCATCGACTGCGGAGCCTGCATCGCGACCTGCCCCGTGCAAGCGATCTCGGAATAAACCGCCAGAACAGGTTTGAACCATGCGGAAGAGGGCATCCCCCTCTTCCGTTTTTTTTTCAGATCAGGCAGCTCGCCCAATCCAAGGAGGCAATCATGAAAGCGCTGGTCTTAATTTTAGCCGCGGCTGTGAGCTGCGGCGCCCTGGCCGCCACCGATGTGAGCGGCAACCAATCCGGCCTCTGGACCCTGGCAAACAGCCCCTACAACGTCATCGGCGACGTCACCGTCCCTGTCGGCAACAACCTGACCATCGAGCCCGGAGTCCAGATCCGGGCCATGGGCAACTTTCGCATCACAGTGGCGGGAGCACTCTTCGCCATTGGCACCGAGACCGACTCGATCAGATTCCTCAATGGCCAGACCGATCCCAACGCGCTCTGGAAGGGCATCCGACTGGAGAACAGCACCGATGTCAGCACCATCAGTCACTGCTACATCGAGAACGGCGAATACGGAGTCAACTCCATGAATTCTCCCGGCACGATCGAGTTCAGCCGCTTTAACAAAAACCAGAAGGGCATACAACTTTACGGCATCGGCAGCGCCAACCCAGCCACGGTAAGCGTGAATCTAAACGTCATCGAACGCAGCATCCAGAACGGCATCCTCGTCGTCGAGAACTCCCACGCCGTGATCCAATTCAACGAACTGCGCTTCAACGGAACCGGAACGCAATACATGGCCGCCATCCAACTCTCCAACCAGTCCACCGGCGGGTCCAACAACCCCAGCATCCAATACAACTACATACATCACAACTTCAAGCAGGGCATCACCGCCTGGGACATCGTCGGCGCCAACGCCATCCAGCCCGATATCGGCTTCAATATGGTCGAGTTCAACCTCACCGGCATCTATCTGCTCAACTCTTCGGGCTACGTGCACGACAACTACATCCGCTACAACTTCATCGCCGGGGACGCCAATTCCGGAGCGGGAGTGATGGTCGCCGGAGCCACCAGCCAGCCCTATTTCGAGCGCAACGATATCCACCACAACTTCACCGGCTTCTACATCGGCACGAACGCGCAGCCCTGCCTCGGAGACCTCAGCAGCAACAATGCCTGGGCGCAGGGCGAAAACCATATCTACGAAAACATCGACGAATCCAACCTCGCGCACAGCGTCTACACCTATTCCTACACCAATCCCAATATTGTGATCAAGGCCGAAAACAACTATTGGGGAACCGAAGATCCCCTGCAGATCGCCATCGGGATCAACGATCACAACGACGATCCTGCCTTGCCCACCGTGGATTTTGAGCCCTTTCTCACCGCTACGCTGGACGTCACCGTCATCGGCCAGATCCAATATGGCGGCCTTTTCATTGTGGAAAACCCGCGCTTGCAGTTCGTGGACGCGGCCACTGGCGAAATCCTCTATGAATATCCCGTCACGCTCGGTCAGGACTTCAGCTTTACCCAACCGCTGGCCGATCTTTTTTATGTGGTCGCCCTGGTGGATGTTCCCGCCACGGGATGCACGCTCTACGGAACCGCCGGAAGCCTGCTGCTGCCTATCGCCGTCGCCCCGGGCGATTTTGCCCCCGTGGACGTCGGAACCATCGCCATCGAGGAAACCCCTCCCCCGCGCCATCAGACCGCCGGCGCCCCGGAAACCATAGGCGCGCACAACGTTTTTCCCATCTACAACCGGCTTTTTGTCTACCATTGGGAATACATCAACTGGTTCTACCAGGAAGGCGATTTCCTTTTCCTCAAGCGCCACACCCGCTACAACGATGCTCAGAACATCGTTTTCGACCTTCCCGACGGAACGCCCTGGGATAAGATCGCCAACCTCAACCACAACGACACCTGGTCACGCGTGGAGATCATGGACGACAGCGGCACCCAGCGTGTCAGCAATTTCGTCTGCAAGGCCGTCACGGACGAACCTCCGGTGCCCGATCCCGGCTCTCTCCGGATGGACTATTTCCTCGTCCTGCAGCGGGACTCAGTGACCGACAGCCTGATCTGCGCCCGCATGCTTGCTTCCGATGTCCGCCGCCTCTACCACTATCAGAACGGCTTCGTTTACCGCGCGGAAGACATCGATACCAACGCCGGCGAAAACTATCTCCAGGAAGGTAATTATTGGGACTACTTTCCGGGCGCGCCGGTCCTCTCCCCCACCTATCTGTGTATGGATTTCAACGAGCATTATTCCGGCGCGGGCAACCGACTGACCCTCTTTTGGCAAGGCCCGGCGGACGACGGTTATTACAATTGGACCAGCTACAAGATCTACAACTACGACCAGCCTTTCGCGGAAGTGCCCTTCGGCCAGAATTTCTGGCACACGGAGGACCTTCCCTCCGGTGTATTTCTCTTTACGGTAGCGGCTTCCGACGGCTCCAACGTCACCGGGCTCACCAACAGCCTGTTCCTGGTGAGCGTGGCCAATAGCGACGAAACTGCGATCTCGCCGGTGCTGAACGTCTTTCCCAATCCGGCGCGGAGTTCTTCCTGCAGCGGACCCGAGATCCGGATCCGCTCCGCCAAAGCCCTGTCCGGAATCCTTTCCCTCAGCAACCTCCGCGGCCAAACGGTGAAAAGCGTTCCCATCGCCTCACCCGGCGATTTTTCCTATCGCTGGGACCAGCGCGACGCCAGCGGCCGATCCTGCGCCTCCGGAATTTACCTGCTGAAAATCGAACTGCGCGGAGCTCCCGCCCAGACGCGAAAAATAGTTTTGCTCAACTAAACAGCCCCCAGAAAAGGATACGCGATCGGTGAGTTGGCTAATCGGCACCTACGCCCGTAATGGCAAACCGGCAGCTCTGGTGGAGCATTTACCCGGACCGGCCAGCTATCAGCGCCATACGGACAAAATCTCGCTCTGCGCCGGCGGCCGGGGCTTGGCCTACCAACAGGGCAAAACCGCCGGCGGCGAGGATTACATCGTTCTCGGTTATCCCCTTCTGCTCGAAGGAGACAAATACCGGATCCCCACAGAGCGCGACTGGCCGGAGATTTTACAGGATGAAAGCAAGATCTCCCAGCTCGACGGACACTGGCTGATCCTGGCCTCCGACGGTGAAAAACTCCGTGCCTACACCGATCCCCTGGGCAAACGCAGCTTTTTCTATTCTGAGACGGACGCGGGGATCTTTTTTACCAGTTCGCTTGAAATCTTGAAAAAAGTTCTGCGCCCGGAGGTGGATTTCTTTCAGGCCGGAGCCTACTGGCACGCGATGTTTCCGCCTTCCAACGACCGTTACGCGCCCGGCCAAAACTCGATCTACAAAGGCGTCCGGTTGCTGCCCGGAGGATCCATTCTGCATGTTTCCGCAGGAAAGATCAGCGTTCACAGCAAGCTTTTCGCGCCAGATCCTCAGAAAAGGGACATCTACTCGCTTATCGCAAGCTTTGCCCTGGCGCCCTTCCAGCAGACTGAAAAAGTGGCGGTCGGCCTCTCCGGCGGCATGGACATCCGGCCCTTGCTGGCGATCTATCTGAAAGCGGGGAAAAAGCCCGCGGCTATCAACTACGGCGACGCCGGCACCCAAGACTGGCAAGCGGCCAAAAACATCGCCGCAGCCTACGGTTTGCCCTTCACGCACATTTCCTACGCGGAAGCGGAAGGCGAGGCTCCCTGGGCGCAGGCGGTCGATTTCATGAGGCGTTGGGGGATCACGGCCAGCCCCGTCAACGCGCCCTATCTGGGTTATTACGGCCGCGTCGCCGAACTCGCGGATTGCTACGTCAGCGGCTATTTCGGCGAACTCTACCGCTTCCGTTTTTTCGTGGCGCATCTGCTCAGCCTGTTCAAAGGCAAAACGGACGGTTTCCAACTGCTGGCGTCCTATCTATACGGCCAGCCGGACAGGATCTTCCAACCTGAATTGCATAAAATGCTGCACACTGGATTTACCGCGGCGCTGAGGGAGGCGGTGGACGCCATGCCAGCTCTCGGCTCGATGCCCAACCCGTTGTGGTGCAACCTCTTTCTGGCTCGCTATTGCCCTTTCACTTTGAGCCGCCCTGCGCTCAGCGAATTGGACAGTCTGTTGTTGGACCACATGCCCTGGCTGCAAAGCGGAGTTTGCGGCCAGCATTGGCATTACGGCCTGGCATTCCAACTCGGGGAGGGCATCCATCGCCGCCTGATCCGGCGCAACCAGTCTTCTTTGGAAAAATTCCCCCTCACGGCTCTTGATGTCAGCGCGCCCTATTTTTACCGGCAATACATGCTGAAAACGAAAATGTGGCTGCATTACCGCCGGACGCCGTTGACCCGGGAGAGCAGGTTGGAACGCTTTTTGCGGCTGAACAAAGAACCGATCCTGGATCTTTTCCATTCTCGCGGCGTGCAGGAAAATCCCACTTATGACCTGCCCTTGATCGAGGCCGCCCTGCAGTCTTTCTACAAGGGCGATCCCGCCTCCCGGAACACTCTGCACAACTGGCTGGCTTGGGAATTGGGCAAGTAAGCGGCGGTACAACTTTTCACAGTCTGATATATCCTCCAGTCGATAACTTTTCTTGAACGCGTGTCCAAGACCGGGAAAACCTCACTCCGCTCTCCCTATCATTACGGGATCAATACGGGATCAATACGGATTTCATCCGTATTGATCCCGTATTGATCCCGTATTGATCGCAAGGGCCAAGTAACCAAGCAAACCGGCTAATCGTAGATTTATCTGACTGTTTTGCTGGATGTTATGCAGCATCAGCAGGGGTCAGTATCAGTATGAATCCCCCACCGGCTCCATCGGGGCGCGACAAAGTCCAATTGTTTGAACCAGGGCTTTTAGGGCTCGACCGTCGTAATGCGGTAGAATCTCTTGGTTAGCGGATATGACGGATCCTGCCAGGAATTTTGGGTGGTGTAGGCAGCTAATGTGAATGGCCCATAAGGATCATCCGCAACGTAGACATTGTAACCGCTCGCTCCGGCGACCGCCGTCCACGACAGCGCGCCTCCAGCCACCGAGATGTTCACCTGGGGAATCGGCACAAAACGGTTCAACTTGGCTACGAAGATGTCGTAATTTCCGTTGTTGGTCGCTGTGTATTGGCCGAAAGCGGTGGTTCCAAAGAAAACTCCCGCCACATACATATTCCCGGCACCGTCAAACTCAATCCCGGCAGGCAACTCCCCATCCGCGGAGCCGCCACGTTGCGCCCAGAGGGGATTGGCCCAGGTATCGAACACGAAGACGAAGACATCCGTGTAATCCCCCAATGAGGTCAGGTGGACGTTGCCGATCCCGACAGTCCCTGAGAAATATCCGGTGATGTAAATATTTCCCGCGGCGTCCAAAGCCAGGCCAGTGCAGACTTCATCATTATAGCCGCAAAGCTGGGTCGGCCAGATCCAGGAACCGGAAGCGTCCATCTTGGCCAGGAAAACGTCGCTGTAACCGTAATTGTGGATGATCCCCGCGCCGAATTGGGCATCCCCGTAAAACCTCCCGGCCACATAGATTATCCCAGTATTGCTGACCTTAATGCATTCGGCTATGTCAATATCCGTCCCGCCGCCGCGGCGAGCCCAGAGCCATTGGCCGGAATTGGTCAGTTTGGCCACAAAGACGTCCTTGAGACCTGCGCTGACCAGATTTGTCGAGCCAAAGACGGCGACGTTTTCGAAAAAGCCAGTAATGTAAAAATCTCCGTAATTGACGTTATCCACGGCGACATCCTGGATTGATTCATTGAATTCGCCTCCCGCGCGGACCGCCCAATGCCAGCTGCTGTTGTAGATATGGGCGACGAACATGTCGGTAGTTCCAAGGCTGGTCAAATGTTGGGAGCCAAAATCGGTGTTTAGTAGGAAATAACCGGTCACGCAGCAGGCCCCGGCGTGGTCAACCACGATCGCGGTACTCGTTTCTTCGCTGGGCCCGCCTCCCGCTGCCGCCCAGACCCAGTTTCCGTCGCTTCCCAGTTTGGCCACGAAGATGTCAGTCCAGCCCATGCTTGTCCGGTCAAAGGGGCCAAAAACGGCCGTATCGTGGAAGATGCCGGTCACATAACAGTTTCCGTACTCGTCGGTATCGATTCCGGTACCCCGGTCCTGGCCGGGACCGCCTCCCCGTTTTGCCCAAAGCCAATTGCCGTCGGGATCGAGTTTGGCGATGAAGGCGTCGTCCTGTCCGGCGCTGGTCAGGGTGAACGGCCCAAATACTGCGGTTCCCGAGAATGAACCCGTCACGTAGCTGTTTCCCGCGGTGTCTACCGCGATATCATTGCCTGTATCGTAATCCGCGCTCCCGGCGCCCTTGACCCAGAGCCAATCCGGAGCCTGCGCCCCCAAGCCGGCCAGGGCCGCGAGTATGAGCGCCAAAAATAAGTAAACCTTGATCTTCTTCATCTTTACCTCTTGAAAAAATTCCAGTTTTCTTAATCGCAATTTTGGATGAACGTTGTTTTTGTGTCAAGCGGAATATGCAAAGCGCGGGAAATAGCCTGATGAAAAAAGCCCCGGAGGAGATTCCGGGGCTATTTGGTGGCCAGGATCCGTCAGGGATCCGATTTGATTTACTTAATGAGCATGAGTTTCCGGGTCTGGTTGAGCGAGGGCGTGCTCAGGCGGCAGAAATAGATCCCGCTGCCGCAGGCGCGTCCGCTGGCGTCGCGGCCGTCCCAGAGCAGTGAATGGCTGCCCTGGTTGACGGAGAAGGTCCGCACGAGCTGGCCGGAGACGTTGTAGATCGCCAGTGTGCCGGTCTCGCCAGCTTTGACGTCCGCGCCGATGCGGGTGGCGCTGCCAAAACGGAAGGGATTGGGATATGCTCCGCGCAGTGCGGATAACTCTGGCAACAGGGGGATCTCTTCGCCCGTGAGGGTAACGTAAACCGGTCCGTGATAGGCGCTTTGGTTAAATTCCACGCTTTCCAGCCAGTAGAACCAGGTTTGCCCGGATTCGACCTCGGCATCCGTAAATACGTAGGTCTGGGCGGCGCTGGTATTGGTGGCGGGGATCAATTCTCCGCTGGCCAGGACGGCGGAGCTTTGCACGGCAGTGTTGGCGCGGTAGACGCGGTAACCCAGCATTCCGGTCTCGGACTGGGTGACCCAGGCCAGGCGCACCGTGCTTGCTGTTGTCTGGATGGCGGTGAAACTGCTCAGTTCGACGGGTACGTTCGGTTCTTGAATGTTGATCTCCAGATCGATCGCATCGTTGGCAGGAACGGCATCTCCGGAGAAGACGATCAAAGCCGTGAGCGTCAGCGCTCCGGGATCGGCCGGCGTCCAGTCGAATGCGAATTCGTGGCTGGCTCCGGGCAGCAGGTCAAATCCTGACAGGGATGCCAGTTCTTCCGCGCCGTTCATCAGCCTGGCCGAGTAGGCGGAGCCGGAAACAGCGGCGTTGCCCGCATTGCCGGCCAGAAGAGTATAAACTGCGGGCAATCCGGCGACCGGAGTAAGATCTCCGCTCAGCGACAAGGCCGCGAGGTCATTATGGATGTTGCGCGGCAGGACATTGGAGAAAGCGGGTTCGCTCAACAGGCCGCCCTTGTAATAGCTTTTCACGGCCCAGCGGTAATTTCCGGGAGGCACTGCGCCCCAGCCGGAGTCGGTGTAATGGGTGTCCGAAATGGCGGTGGCAGTGAGCAGATCCCAGGCGGCTTCGTTATTTTCGGAGCCTGCCAGCAACCGGGAAACCTGGTAGCCAATGAGCATACGGCTGACTTTGCCAGGCTGCGTGGGGATGTTTGAGGCAAGACGCGGCGCAGCCCGGAAGGCGGGAGGGTCTGTTCTGGCGGCGCCTCCGTCCAGGGCCGGGACACAGGCGCAGGCGGCCGACTTGGCGGATTCGCCGAGCAGGACATCGTCCACGAATAAAATGAACGCGTCGTCAGACACGCAATGGACGGCCACGTAGATCTCCTGGCCCGCGTAGGCGGTAAGGTCAAAGGAATAATTCGTCCAGGCGACCGGCGCCTGTATGTATCCATAGCCGCTGATGACAGTAAAGTCGGCCGGGGCTGTACCCGTGGTGGAAACGGCTACGGTGAAGCGCTCCAAGCCGTATGAGGCGGTGTAGGATCTGGCCCAGAAACTGAAGACATCGCCGGCTTCCGGTGTGTGAGCTGGCGCGATCAGCCAGTCGTCGTTGGTCGGATAAGGCTGGCAGGAGAAGCAGGCGGCCATTTTTGCACCCCCATGGGGCGGAAGGTTCGTTATGGGCGGGGTCGTGGCGCTGGGATTGAAGATGATCCAGGCCATCGGCGAGCTTTCATTGGGAAAATTGTTGCCGGTTAACCCGTAGGTGGGGCGCTGGTCGCCGTCGATCAGGGTCCAAGGCGCGAAAGTGAGGGCAAAGTCCTCATAGTCTTCAAAGCCGTCGGTAAAGGTCGGAGAGCCCGAGCCAGCTGCGCGCCAGCTGAGTTCAGCGCTGGCCTGGTTGGCCGCTGGGACTGCCGAAACTCCGGAGGCCGGGAAGGTCAGTTCGCGGAGCACGATGTCCAGCGTGGTGTTCTGCCCGCCGGGTATCCAGACATTTTCCTGGCTCCATAATTGGTAGCCTCCCCTGACGCAGGTGACGGTGTAGGTCCCCTGATAAACCTGGAACTGGTAATGTCCCTGGCCATTCGAGGTTCCGCTGAACTCACCCGCGGTGATGACGGCTCCCTCGACCGGGCCGCTTGTTCCATAGTCTGTCACATTTCCGGAGAGGATGCCCATCATTCCCGTTTCGATGGCGTTGGAGAAGGCCGGGGTGGAAAACACGGAGTTTGAGTAAACGGCCTTGACAGCGTATTTATAGATGTTTGATGGCAGCGAGACCCAGGCCAGGTCGGTGAACGATGTTTCGGTCACGGGAGTGGGTGTCAGCGAAGTCCAGGCGGTTTCATTGGCTTCGTCGCCACTCAGCAGGCGCCAGACCTGGTAACCCTGCAAAACGCGGTCCCGCCCGGTTTCCGACGTTGAAACGAATATACCGTGGGTCAGGCGGGTGGGCGGATTGTAGCCCACAAAGCCCTGAATGTTCCAATTGTAATTCAGGCTGGGACTCAGTTCAATCAGAGTAGACCAGGTATTCTGCCAATAGATCATGTTTCCGAATCCGTCAATGGCAGGTCCGGCATCGCATCCGGCGGGATAACCGGTGGCGGCTACGCGGTAGCCGAACCACAGTTCCTCCGTGCCAGTGACAAGTACGGGCGAGTCAAGCAGCACGGAGTTGTAATTATTTATTACCGGTGTCACGGCCTGGTCGACGACCATGGATCCGGGAACGGTGGAACTGCCGCCAGTCCAGACGCGCAGCCAGTAACTTCCGTTGGACGCGGGCCAGAACTTTATCGCCTGGAGGCTGGTCCCGGCAAAGTCCGCCAGAGCGCTGGCCGGATAACGGATAGCCACGGTGAAGTCCGCCGCGCCTCCGGTTCCGATGGATTGATAATTTTCGCCGCTGTCGTAGTGGATCCACTGGCCCAGGAAAGTGCCGGGTTCGGACCAAGTCACCAGCACGCTGGAGAGGTCGCCGGCTTCGGTGGCGACGACGTTCACCGGGGGAAGCGCAATTTCCGTGAGCAGGATGGAGCCCAGGTCCAGATCGGTATCGCCGACCTCCACCTGTCCGGAAACGGTTGTGTAGCCTTCCTTGGAGGCTGTGTAGGCATAATTTTGGCTGCCATAAACACCGGGGATGGAAAAATAACCGCCAGCGCCGGTGGTCACGGAGTAATCTTCATAGCCGGTGAACGCTACGGCGGCTCCGGCCAAGCCGGCCAGGGGATCGTCGCTCCCCACGACCCTTCCGGAAAGCGTTACCATCGGCATTTGCTGCAGGTAAAAGTCCAGAGTGGCCGTCTGATCTTCCACGATTGAGGCTTCCTGCGCGTAGGTGATATAGCCATGGTGGCTGGCTGTCACTTCCACTGTGCCAGTCAGCAAATTGGGGAAGACATAGGTTCCGTCGGCCCCGGTGGTGTAGCTCTGTGTTGTGCCGGTGACGGTGACGGTCGCGTCTGCCAAGGGCAGGTTCCCAACACCAAAGATTGTTCCCTGCAGCGCACCCGTTCCGAAGGGCGAGTAAATGACCGTCGTCTGGGGGAAAGTGCCGGATATGTTTCCACCGCTGGGATTGGCGGGATCCAGGTTCGTGTTATCGCTGTAGACTCTGCGCGAGCGGCCGTTCCCAGAGTCCTGGGCCTTGAATAGATCGTTGGCAGAATAATACGCTGTATCCATGGGGCGGTTGGCCAGCAGCACCAGATTTCCCGAGTTATAGGTAAAGGGCGTCTGGAGGGGGATGGTGATGGTGTTGGACCCGGAGGGATACTGCACCGTGCCGTCAAACACCAGGGTCAGTTGCGTGGAGGGAATCCAGCCGCCGTCGAGGTCCGGCTCGGTGGTCGTGCCCAGCCAGAGCTTGGTC
>JAKQNV010000132.1 GCA_029565595.1 Candidatus Cloacimonadota bacterium | reverse complement strand
CCAGCAGTAAGCGATGCGGTTCCCGTTAGGAGTCCACCACCACCGCCACCGCCACCGCCCAGCGTGGAGGCAGTATTCTTGCCACCGCCACCACCGCCACCAACCATTAAATAGTCCACACTACAACCATTATTGACTACCATTGTTGTTGATGCGGCGGTAAATATCAAATAATGATAGCCGCTAATATCCGCGCGAGATACGCCCTCGGCGGTAATGTAGTTTGATGTATCTGCGGCCCCGCTTCCCGTCTGCTGCTGCGTCCCCAGCCCCAGGCCTATTCCCATTCTCATGTCTGGTCCTAATTCATTATGGTGCAGGTCGCCTTGCCGCCTATCACTGCGATTTTGTAATTCGGTGGAATGCTGAAATACTCGCTCGTCCCTGCTCCCATTGCCATGCTGGTCTTCAGGGCTGTGGGGCTGGTACCGATGACGACGCGCACCGCGCTCACCGCTGCGATGCGTACAATGCTATAATCGCTTGCTGAGAATACGTTGCTGCTGGCGCTGCCGTCGGTGCCGTCCAGTTCTGCGTTGGTGCTTGGCTGCAGCACCGGGACAGTATAGCCCATGGAATCTTTCGGGAGTGTATACATTATTTGGTGTCTCCTTGTATGATTTGGTCTATCTTCTTGACAATGCCTTCGATGTCCTTGGTATAGCTCGGAGCCGTCGCGTAGCGCCCGCCTCTCGGACGCGTGAAATCGTGCCGGATCATCATCTCCGGCGTCACGGTGTCGCCTTCCAGGCGCCAGCAGTATTCGCGCGCCAGCACCCGTAAATAAGCGTTCATCCCGTCGCCCCAGCTTTGAAAATACCAGTTGCCCCCGCTATCCACATTGCCCACGTTCCAGAGGTTTTTCGTCTTTCTGGACCGGCTGGCAGCCGGATTGCAGCCGAAGTGGCCTTCCAGGATGCCCTGCGCCAGAGCCAGCCGCGGATCCACCTTGTAGATCCCGCATTTCTCCAGCAGTAGCTGCGCCAGACTCGGCAGATCCCACGCGATCACCGCCTTCTTGCCAAAGGGCTTGATGCATAGTTTCTCGATTACGCTTATGATCTGTTCTATTGTCATCCTCTATCCTTACGTCAGGGCTGTGAAGTCTTTGACATATTCGTGGTCCGCTTCCACTGCCAGAGTCTGTCCGGTCGGGAAGGTCCGACCGCTCTTGGTGACCGTAAATGTCCAGGTCCCGGCTGTCGCGATAAACAGATATTCTCCCGTATTGTTGTCGCTCGTGTCGGTCAAGATCGTGGCGCCTTTCTGGATCTGCACGGTCGCGCCGGTTATCGGCGTTGTGCCACCTACGGCGTATATGATACCCCGGATCAGCGCCGTGCCGCCAGTCTGATCCACGCATACCAGATGGGACTCAGAGTAATCTTCGGAAATCGCTTTTTCACCTTTCCCCTTGATTTTGATCACGATGCTCTGCCCGCTTTCCAGGATCTTGGTCACACTCAGGCGCACATTGAAGGCAGCCACAAAGAAATTCTGATTATTCGGATCCAGCAGCAGAACATCGCATGCCGTTCCATGATAGGTATTGCGCAGATATGTCCATTCGCTGCCGCTGACCTTCAGCGTTCCGGTCTCAAACTCCGCCTTTTCGGCATCGTAAATCTGCGTGCCGTCGCCCAGCGCTTTACTCACTCCGTCAATCGTCAGCTTCAATTGGTCGTCCAGGAGTTCCAACCGGTCCCAGCCATTTAGAAAATTCATGTTGGGATCGAATGCCATTCCCGGAAAGAACGGCTCGCCCATCGGCCGGATATATACGTCAAAATACATCTTCATGCTACATTCTCTCAATCAGTAGGTTTCATTGCCTGGATAATGGGCAGGACGCGGCGCTTACGGCCGCGCCCTGCGTTCTTGAGCGTATCTGGTTATTAGGATACCGTGATTATTTGGAAGGGCACGGCCGTGCCGGTCAGGCCGGCGCCATACTTGCGCTCGCCTTTGATGATGACTGCCGGTTCGCCGCCGCCCGTTACTTCCAGCGTCGGATACAGCCGCACGCCAAACGCCGCGTAACTGGGGCTCGGCTGGTCAGGATCCACCAGCAGCAGGTCCACTTTCGTATTCAGCAACGCGGTGCGGATAGTGCCGTAATCGCCTGCGGCCAGGCCCACGATCTTCACTTCGATCGGCACTTTCTCGCCGGTCGCCAGTGTCGTTCCGTCGCCCAGGCCTTCGTCTCCGTCCACGTCCGGGCTCATCTTCGCCGCTTCAGCCGTCAGGCCTGGCAGCAGCGTCCAGCCGGAAAATGTCCAGGCCGGATAGGTGCCGGCCTTCGTCAACGTGGCCACGATTGCGCCCTGCGCCCGGTAAAAGACGCGGTAAAAGTACTTCTTCGCCATTATTTGGCTCCTTTTCTGTTCAGTGAACTGCGCTCAAAGGCCACCTGCACCGCCGCCTCCAGCGTGCCGTATTTACGCTCCAGCACCGCCTTTTGCGCGTTGCTCAGCGTCTGCTCGGCCTTCAGCGTCGCCAGCTGCTTCTTCTGCTCGCCGTTCATCTCTGTGTTCGTGATGTCAATGTTGACCAGGATGTTGATCAGCGCGTTGATCGCGTCCGTCGCCGCCTGTTCCGTGATGTCCACGCCCAGTTTGCGGCCCCAGCGGATGATCAGCGGCACGCCGAACATCGTCAGCACCAGCCCCAATAACTGGGTTACCGGCACCTTGATCAGATCCCAGGCGGTGTCGCCGGAAGCGGCAAACAGCGCCATCGGCAGCAGCAGTACCAGGATCAGGGTTGTTACAAGGTTTTTGTGCTTGCTCATGCCGGGACCTACAACAGGAAGAAGATCAGGTGCACTATTGTCGCGGTAGCGACTGCAGAGCGCCGGATATAGAAGCTGGTCATGTTAGCTACGTCCAGGATCACGGGCACGCTGACGGGTATAGTGGCGAAGTAGTTGTCGCTGTTGCTGTCATCCAGACGGATATCCACTCCGCCCGTATTCCCCACGATCAACACCTTGTACGCGCCGGCGGGTAACGTCACCGCGTCCCACGAAGAGTCCGCGGCGGGGCTGTAGTTAATCGTGTAGAAACTCTTGCCGGAGGGCAAGGGATAACCGTTCAGGTCCAGCGGCAACGTCTGCGCTGCCAGACCGACAACTGCCAGCAGCAATGCCACTGCCAGGATCAAAGTGCGGATGGCTTCGGAGCGGATGGCTCTGGAATCTCTCATCTCACCCTCCCTACACGTCTTTGCGGTAGCCCACGATCATGGTGTCGGCTTGCACAGCGGCGCCATAAACGCTGTACACGTTCACGATGTCGCCGGGGATCTTCGCGTCGGGGCTGCTTTTGGTCTCGAATTCCTTCTGCCGGCCAAAACCCGTGCCGTAGCTCGAGTAAAACAGCGCCACTGGCAAGGTACCGGCGGTGCGGCTCCAGGCGTTGGTCACCTTCGGCATGCTGTTGGCCAGGATCACGTCGAAGCCCAGCATCCTGCCGATCAAGCCGTCGCGCATGGCAGTGGTGTCGTAGATCTTGTCCCGGGAGGTGAAATCGGCGATGTCATAGAGATTGGCTTCGAATTCCGGGCTCACCGCGCAGTAGCGTCCGCGCTGCGGTGCTCCTGCGGCGTTCAGGATCGAGCGCGCGGCCAGGACGTCGGCCCTGGTCAGTTTGTGGCCGCTGGTGTCCGCGATCGTCTTTTTGTTGCCGGAGGCCATGCCGTCGATCATCACCTGCAGCAGGTACAGGTCGTAGTCGTCCAGCAGCGCCATCGTGGCGTCTGTGGTCAGGCTGGACATCATGTCCACGCTGGCTTGGGCCGCGTCGATGTCACTGAGTTGGAACACCACGCCGCGTTTCTTGGAAAATGAGATCTGGATCGCCGTCTGTGCCGGATTGTCCGGTGTCGTCACCGGCAGATCCTGCACTGTCACCGCGCCCAGTTTGGGGCCGTTGTAGGCTGTCGCCTTGCGGCCGATCGTAAAGGGTGTGTAGTCCGTGACGGAGTTCACCACGCGCTGCGTGTCTTTCAACTCCGCCAGGAGCTGGTTCAGGGTCCGGTCGGACCAAAGTTCGGGCATGAATCCCATCGTTTACTCCTTGTAAAAAGCCGCGCGCATCGCGTTGAATGCCTCCGGCGCTTCTTGTTTCAGCTTGATGAGGCGCTGCGGATCGTTCAGCAAATCCTCGTACTTCTCTTCTCCGGCTTTCTTGCCGGGGATGTCCTGGTTCTTGCTCAGGTCGGTCGCCACGTTGGCCGCCAAAAACTTCTCCAACGCGTCTTTCCCGTTACGCGCGACAATTAGAGCCGCTTCCTTCTGCGCCGGAAGGAGCCGCTTCGCGCTGATCGCGTCCTCCACCAGCTTAGCCGTCTCAGCCGCTGCGATTCGCGCTTCGCTCTCGGCCAGCGCGTTCTTCAGGGCCTCGATGTCCTGGCTCAGCTTGGCGTTATCCGCCTCCAGCGCTGTGATTTTTTCTTGATCGGACATTGAGTTCTCCTCATTTCTTGGTGTTTTATCTGCTTTTGGTTCGTTGCTTTTTTCTGTCTGTTCCGCGGATTGGGCACGCCGCGCCGCCACCGGCACCAGATCGCTCCGGAAATACGGAGTGTTCGTCAGCGCCGCGCTGTGCAGCGTCACTCCGATCGCCTCGCCCGTGTGCGGATCGTGGTCGTCAAACACCAGCACCGGGCTCAGATAGCGGTATTCCTTCGCTTCCAGGCGCCGCTGGCCTTCAGCCGTCCATTCCACCTGAGTGCCCCAAACGCCATTTTCGCGCACTTCCAGGTCGCCGATCCAGCCCGCGGCTGGGGCCGGCACCCCGTTCTGCTCCGTGTTCAGCGTCTGGTGCTCGTAGTCTATCACCAGCCGGATCCCAAAGCGCTGGAAATTCTCCACGATCTCCGCGCACTCGGCCGCGCCGATCGCAAAGTCACGGTCCTTCCACTCGCCCATCGGCACCACGTGGATCTCCCGCGGCACGTCCTGCACTTCCCAGGTAAAGTTTACCAGTTTCATATTATCTGATCTCTGTTCCTTGATCTCATTTGCCTGGCTCCATTCTATCCGCTCCCCGCCGTTACCCCGAATTTATATAGTAAATTACTATACTTTTTTCTCATTTTTGCCATTCCACCCTATCCTGCACCCAGATTTACATGAGGTTAAGACATGCAGGATAGAATTTATTCCGCCGCCGTGATGGACTGGTTCCTGACCACCTTAGGCAACGACCCGCAGTTCAAGCAGGTCGAGCCCTATGAAGGCCAGTTCGAGGATGCCTCCGATTTTGTCATCCTTCCCCCCTCCATCTTTATCGCCCTCGACCGCTGCGTCAACAATGCCGAACGGGAAATGGACCTTGACTACTCCGTTTCCCTATATGTATGCACCGCCCACGTGCACGGCACCGATCCCGGCGGCATCCTGGATCTCCTGGATTACCTCATCAATTCTCTGCACGCCCAGCCGGTGCGCATCTTCAATCCCGATACCTATTTCGGCCGCTGTTTCTACTCCGGCTACGAGTGGCTCGGGATCTTCCCCGGCTTTGCCTGCTATAAAATCTCTTTCACAATAAAAGGATAACCTATGCCTTACGCTGACTCCGATACCGTCACCGCCCGCCTCGGCTCCTACGCGGAAGTCCTCCAGGGCGATCTCGAACAGGAAGACCTCGCCACCTTCTACACAACGGCCGACAACCTGATTGATGGCTACCTCGCCGCTGTCGCCACCACGCCCCTGGCCAGCCCCTATCCACCCCTCATCGTAATCTGCGCCAACGCCATCGTCGTCCGCGACCTCTTCGCCGCCCGCATGGCCAAGGACATCCCCCAGCACGTCAAAGATTCCTACGATCACGCCCTCCGCGTCCTCGAACTCTTTGCCAAGGGCACCCTCAAACTCAGCGCGCCCGATCCCGATCAGGCCGCCTATTACGATCTGGTCTTTTCGGCCAATTGCCGCGTCTTCTCGGAGATCCTCTGATGCGCGACCTCCTCAATAGCCTCGGCGTCATCGCCCTCCGCCAGATCAAGGCCCGCATCCGCGGCGGACTGATCCGTCCGTCCACCAATAAAACCGGCACCACCCTGGTCCGTTCGGCCAAACTGATCAACTCCCTCACTTATCGCGTCGAAGGCAATCAGGTCCTGATCGGCACCAACCTCGCCTATGCCCGCATCCAGCATGAGGGCGGCACGATCAGGCCCAAGTCCGCCCGCTTCCTCGCCATTCCCCTCTGTCCCGCTGCCGCCGCCCGCAAACCACGCGATTTTACCGATACCTTTATCGCCAAAGGCGTCATCTTCCAAAAGCAGCCCGGCAAAGCGCCCCTCGCCCTTTACGCGCTCAAACGCTCCGTCACACTCCCCGCCCGGCCCTATCTCTTCCTCGACGAGTCCGACCGCGAACCGCTCCGCGCCCTCGTCATATCCTACTTCCGCACCAAACTTCTCGCAGGAGCCTCCTGATGGCCTACACTCAAGTGATCAAAGACCAATGCCTCAATCTCTTCATCGAAGGCTATTCGATGGAGGAGATCAGCCGGCGCACCAACATCCCCATCAAAACCCTCTATAACTGGAAAAACAATAACGACTGGGCCTCCTATCTCCGCGTGGGCAATATCGAGATCGCCCGCGCCGCCGAGCAAGAACTATATAAACTCGTGAAGAAGATGATCGAAAATGAGTCTATCGGCGATCCCGCCCAGGTCGACAAACTGGTCAAACTCACTAAAGCCCTCGAGCGTATCTCCCCCAATCGCCAAATACTTAACTCACTGTTCCGCATCCTCGAAGGCGTCACGGACTACGTCAACCGCGCCGGCGATGAGGAATTGACAAAAGTTTGGCAAAAACATCTCCGACCGATCGGACAGCACCTCAAACTCGTCTTCTCCCCGGAGGAATAAATGCCAGCCCTCACCGCCCGCGAATACGATCGCAAGATTGACGAACTTATCGCCTCCATCAAAGCCCAGGCGCTGCCCTTCGCCGAGGCGGACCCTCTCTCCATCGCCCGCAGAAGCGCCCGCGCCCTCGCTGATTACGACTTCTTCGCGCGTACCTATTTCCCCCACTACATCACCGCTCCCTCGGCGCCTTTCCACCAGGAAATGCTCGATCTCACGCAGCGCCCCAAAACCATCACCGCCGTCGCCGCGCCCCGTGGACACGGCAAAACCGTCCACCTCGCCATCATCAGGCCACTCTGGCGCATCCTCCAGGGCAGCATCCACTTCTTCGTCGCCGTCGCCGAAAACGAAGACCTGGCCCGCGAACGCACTGCCGCCATCGCCGCCGAACTCGCCTACAACCAACGCCTTCTCATGGACTTCGATCCCTCGCTCCCAGCCGTCTGGGCCGATGAAGATTTTATCGCGCGCAACTCCTGCCGCTGCCTCTCGCTCGGCTACAAACAACCCATCCGCGGAAAATTTTATGGACCCTGGCGGCCTGACTACATCGTGATCGACGACTTCGAATCACACTCCGCCTTCAACCCCCGCATCGCCCGCGCCAAAAAGGACTACGTCCGCCAGGAGGCCTTTGGCGCACTGCCCCACGACGACCGCGGCTCAGTCATCTGGCTCGGCAATCTCACCCACGCCGATTCAGCCCTCAACCTCTTCAAACAGGATTGCGAGGATGAGCCAGACAACCCCCAGATCAATTTCCTGCTTTACAAAGCCATCCTCGAGGACGGAACTCCCCTCTGGCCCCAGGCCTATTCACTCCAGGCGCTGCAAACTATCCGCGACGCCATGGGCTCGATCGGCTTCGAACGTCATTACCTGATGAATCCCATCGTCGAAGGAGTCAAATTCCTCAATGCCTGGCTCCGCACCTGGTCCGATCTCCCCCCGCGTTTTGACGCCATCGTCACCTATTGCGATCCCTCCCTCTCCGGCAAGGCCACCGCAGATTACAAGGCCATCATCACTCTCGGCCTCGCCAATAATCGCTATTACATCCTGGACGCCTGGATCCGCAAAGCCTCCATAAACTCCATGCTGCTGTATCTCTACGATCTCGACCGCCGCTTTGCCACCCGCATCTTCATGGAAGCCAACCTCTGGCAAAAAGTCCTCTGGGAGTTCATCCCGCCCCTCTCCGAATCCCAGGGCTATCTCCTCCCCGTGGCCGGAGTGGAAAACCGCCTCCCCAAAGACCAGCGCATCGAGGCCCTCACCCCACTCTTCGAATGGGGCTGGATCCTCCTGCCGCCTGGCGCCGCGCAGGACGTCGCGCTGCTGCGCGAACAACTCCTCGGCTTCCCCGATTTTTCCCACGACGACGGTCCCGACGCCCTCGCCGGCGCAGTGGACGCCATTAAAAACTTCGGCCGGCCTCTCGAATACCGGTCCTTCTCGCTCAACAAATCCAATATCTTCGCAGGCCTCTGAGCCTAAAGGAATTACTGATGTCTATCTTCTCCAGATTCGCGCGCAAACCCCAGGCCGGGATACCCCTCACAACGATGCAGATACCCACTTCAACCTTCAACTTCCGCTCCCCTCTCTCGCCGGACGCTATCCTGAACGCCCGCTATTTGCTTGACCAGGGACGCCTTCGCCCGATCCTCTCGCTTTACGATACCCTCCTCCGCGAAGACGACGCCACGGCCTCCGCGGCAGATGTCCGCTCTGAAGCCCTGAAAAGCGCCTCTATCACCTTGGACGCGCAAAACCTGTCCCAACCCCAGATCGACTATTTCAACTCGCTAATCAAACGCTTTGGCCCCGTCTACGGCGATCTGCTGCTCGCTCTCAAACTCCAGGGCACGCTATTCCGCCAGATCGACTACGATTTTGACGGCTCGGTCTATACTCCCGCCCGTTATCTCTCCTATCCCGACGCCGACCTCCGGCTCCTCGACGGCATCCCCGTGCCCCACGACGGCGAACAGCCCCTCTCCCTCGATCCCCGCCGCTTCATTACCCTCCACCGCGATTCCGCGGTTCTCTATTCCATCCTCAAATACCAAGTCTTCTTTGCCTTCGCGCTCAATAACTGGGCACAGTTCACCGAAACCTTCGGCAAACCGCCCCGCATCGCCAAATATAAACCCGGCACCACCGAAGCCGAAAAGGAACAGCTCTGGGCCATGCTTCAATCCTTCGGCTCAGACCTCGCCGCAATGGTCAGCGATAACGTCGCTATCGACTTCGCCGATTTCAATACCAAATCCGCCTCAGTGGACCTCTATTCCCGCCTCTGCGAATTCTGCGACGACCGAGTTACCCGCCGTATCCTGGGTAATACCTTGACCACCAAGGCCGTCGGTGACGGCGGCTCCTATGCCCAGGCCAAGGTCCACAACCTTGTCCGCCAGGATATCCTGGCCGGAGATTGCCGCGACCTCGACGTCTTCCTCACCGCCCATTTCACAGATCTCAACCATATCAACTTCGGTCCCGGTACCATCGAAGTCAATGTCCAGCCACCCGCCGACATTAACCTCCTCGAGCGCATCCAGATCGACGTCCAACTCTACAATTCCATCGGCATCGAATTCCCCTTCGAATACTGGTACGAAACCTATAACATTCCTCTTCCCCCAAAATAACATGTTAAGACCTGCTCCGTACCCTCTCAGCCATAACCGTATGCTACTTCAAGCCTGCAGCAATAAACAAACCGGCGCCGTCAACCGTGCGCTGTCCAAAATGCGCATACCCGTCCAGGCTTACCGTACATATCTGTTTAATCTGCGCTCCTATGCGGACTTCCAAAACCTCGCCTTCCCGCGCGACATCTCCACTGCTTTCGGGGCTGCCTTAACGGAGTTGATAGTTCAGGGTTATATCCTGGGCGCCACGAAGTCACGCAAAACCAGGCAGGCCGCGTCCCGTATTGCTTTCTCCAAACTGCCTTCAGCCGACGATGTCGTATTCTCTTGGGATCTCGCCTCAGCCAAAGCCGTTGATTCATTCACATCTTCTGCCTTCGCCATCGCCCAGACCTTGTCTACGGAACTGCGTGATTCCCTCCAAGCGCTCGCCAAAGATGCCTTCTCGCAAGGTCTGCCGTTTATGCAATTCAAAGAACAACTCGCCATGCAGGGCTTTGATACTGGTAACCCCTATCACCTGCGCACCAACTTCGATACTGCCGCCAATACCGCCTTTGCCGCTGGGCATTGGGAGCAGATCAAGAATAACCTTGAGCTATTCCCATATCTCCGCTATGTCGCCCTGGGTAATGACCGCACTTGCGAGATCTGTGGACCTCTCGATGGTCTAATCTACCCTCACGATGATCCCTTCTGGGATACCTGGGCACCCCTCAATCATTGGAACTGCCATTGCTCTGTGGAACAGCTTACCGCCAACGAAGCCGAAGGAAGCCCCAAACTCAATAATCCGACAGATGTTATGCCAAAGCCTCAGGTGGGATTTGACTCTAACCCGGCAAAGTTACATTATCTACCGGACACAGTGAGAACTTCCAATCCCAAATTAACTGACGCAAAAGAAGCTCGGTTGCCCTCTGTGGATGCTGGCGCAGCCTGGGACAAAGATCAAAAAATCAACACCAACGGCATGTCTAAGCAGGAGCTATTGGACACATATCACAGCAAGATTATTGAATTTCACAACAAATATGAAGCACCGGACAAATCGGTCTGCCTGATTGTACCAACCAAGGAGGTGCTTGGTAAGTTTGATTCAAACAAATATACCCTGCAGGATCTGCGCCGCCGCTTCCAATATCTGAACTATCTGCCTGACATTATACAAAACCCCGACGAGATCTGGGACAGAAACATCAATAACAAGCCCAGGCCCCACTTCATAAAAGTTTTAGATAAAAACGTCGTGCTTGTATTTGAGGCCGTTGATGGGCATTATGAGTATTTCAACCTTATGCTGCTCGACCAAATAGACAAAATACGCAACGGGATTTTGCGTTATAAAAAGTAGGCTTCAACCCAATAATATCCTCTATAAAAGCGAAGGGGGCTGTTAGCCCCCTTCAATGTCCTGCGGGATAATCTGCCTCCCCGGCCGTTCCCATCCTTCTCAGCGGGCAGGCGCTCCAGATGGTTCACATTTACATTCTAATCTCAGCCCGCTTTCTGTCAAGTTTTTTATTATCTTCATACAATCTCAATCTGTTCATCTCCCGATCGCCGGTGCCAAAAGTCTAGTAAAACCTGCCACATCGTTTCCTCATTTCCGCCGTTTGTCATATACCACGTCCCGTACCGTCACCTCGCTCAGATAGTAACGCTCCGCCACGATTCCGATCGCCTCTTTCATGAGCAGGCCGCTCTCACGCAACTCCCTGATCTCCAATCTGATCCGTATATTGCGCTCCCGCGCGTTCCATTCCTTATTCATCGGCGGCCAATCCTCTCAATTCCCGCTTGATCCGCGCGCGGCCGGCTGCCCTCCGCGTAGTACGCAGCAAATTGCGCAAGTAAGCTACGCGCTCCCGGTACACCTTCCGCAAGGCGCACCATTGCACCCGTCCCTTGTCGCACCATTCCGCCTCGCAATAGTTGACTTCGCAGCCCACCTCCTCAGCCCAGGGATTGCCCGCTCTCCCCTTTACATCCATCAGATCTTGCCCGCCAATTCGCCAATACGTTCGTTCCAATGCCCGCACACCTGGCATTTCACCCTGCACCAGTGCCGATAGTTCTTTTCTGGCGTTACGCGCGCCTCTTCCAACGTCATCAGCGTGTCCGTGCCAGCCGGCAGTTTAGCCTGGCAGTTGTCGCACTTTTCACCTGTCATTGATTCATCTCCTGAATGTATTCGTCCCGGATCTGCTTGTACTCCTCGGATGCAAACTCTATGTCCTTTCCTTTCAATACTCTCATCGTCATTTTGGGCGCAGTGCGCAGCTGCCTGAGCCGCTCCGGCATTTCATATCTGGCTAATGAAGCGGCATCAGGGGCTTTCAGTGTGTGCCTCACAAAGTCGCTCCAGGTCTCGAACTCCCACCAGGCAATGCTCATCAAATTATCAACCTGCTTCCTGTATTCGGCTGCGTCGGCAGTTGGGGCATTATTTGCCTGTACTGTTACCGGCGAGGGCTGCTTCTTTTTCTCGTCGGCATACCAAAGCGCCCGATATTCGTCAAAGTGTGTCGGCCGGTATAATGTAGACGGCCTTAAATAATCTCGCATCTTGGGATCCTCCAGCCAGCGCGAGGCCATCGCCTGGTGCACGTGCAGGAAGTCCTCGACCGTGTAACCGGCAGCCAGCCGCGCGCGGATCATGTTCTGCACGTCCGGCGTCGCCGTATAATGCCGGCCTGTGAGTTCGTTCAGATGGCTAATGATCTCACCCGCCTGATGGAGGAAGAACTCGTCAGGCGCCATATTTGAGCGCTTGAGGAGTTCTTTCTTGATCAGGTTGGAAGCCCAGGCCCGGAACCGCCGGGAGAGTTCAGACTCTCCCAGCAGTTCTGCGGCCTTGGTCCAGAGGTCCCTATTGTTCACCCTGCTTTCTCACTGATTCGCCTTCGTACACTTCGTTGGGAATCTTCGGATCATGCGCGGCGCTCAGTTGGCCAAACGGCTGCGGGCCCGCGCAGGTAAGCTCCGAAAACTCGCGGTAGTTGTCATAGTCCGCCTGGAGCCGCTCGTATTCCTCAATCTTGGCCTGCAGATTCTTCTCCAGATCGCGGCAGGAATCGATGTAGAACTTCATGTGCTCCTGGGTTGTTGACATGTTCTTCTGCTCCATTTCCAGCGCCATTTTGGTCGCTGCCAGTTCGCTATCGACCGCCATTTTTTCTTTGTGGGCTGTCAACCACTTCACCAGATACAGATTTGCGTTGGTCTTTTCGGTCCGCGCCAGGTGCCGCAGGCGCTTGTTTTGCTGCCACTCATATTGCAGCAGGATGCAGCTCAGGATGGTCCAGAGCCCCAGGACCGCCTCCCATACCAATCTCATCGTTTCCGGCATGGCTACCTACACAATGGAGAAGTTGAGCGGGATGGTGTTCCAGCGCTCATCGTTGCCACGGGTGCGGAAGTTCAGATACTGCTTGGTGCTTTGCACCGTTACCGAATCCTTGATGATATGCATGGCGTCCTGCCATTCGGCGTCTTCGATCTGCAGGGTCGGGAGTTTGAGGAGTTCTTTCACATCGACCTGTCCTTTCTGATTGACGCGAAATGCCTGGTTCACCAACGCGATGATCTCGGTCTTGCTGCCCTTCGCCCAGGATGTGATGCACTTGTCGATCTTGGTCTTGGCCACGTTGAGGCGCTCGTCGAAGGTGAGCAGCTTGGCCTGGCTGATCTCGACCTCTTTGTTCTGGCTGAAGTTGCGGATCCGGGCATTGCCCTGCCAGCCCTCGCCGTACTCTCCAGCTACCTCCTCCAGGTAGGCGGCGATCTTGGCCAGCATCATCTGCTTGGCGCTTACGATCATCATGTTGAGACGGGTAGCCTCTGCTACCAGTTCCTCGACCAGCGCGTCGCGCCGCTGATCATTCAGTGGGACGTGTTTCAGAGGGACCTTGAGCCCTTCGCCGTCCAGCCAGTACTCGTGTTTTCCGTCTTTGATTTTAGTTGCCATCGGTTACTCCTTGGCTGAGTTTATTTTTTATGATTTCGAGGTTTTCCCGTAGGAACTCCTCCGGTGAGTTCAGTTCGCATTGCGCAGGGATAGGACCGCAGGGCTGCCGGTGTTCGCATTCGTAAACTGGGCACTCGGAGCACTTGTTGATCACGGCCAGTTTGGTCACTACCTTAGCCATTCTCTCCTCCTTCTATCCCCTGGATGATGCTGGCCACGTCGCCGCTGCGCTGGACCACGATGATGTAGATCGGCCGCAGTGAGGCCAGGCGGCGCGCTTTGGCCTTTTTCGTCTTTTCAATGTACGCATCTTCTAATTGCGCCGTTTCGGTGTTCTGGTTCCTTAGTTCGCTTACGCGCTGGCCGTCCGGGAGTATCTTGCGCGCGTGGATCAGGCCGCTGCCGTTGCAGATCAGGCAACGGTCGGTCCTGGGATCGCGCGTTTCGTAGTTGTACATGTCCCGGTCCTCATGCACCTTACCGGTGCCCTTGCAAATCGGGCATTTGATTTTGCCGCAAGTGGATGTCATGCGTCTCGCCTCCTGCGTTCATCTTCGTAGATCTCTTCATCGTTCAGGCGGCGTTTGGGCTGAGCCGGGATCTTGCCCCGTCCTTTGATGAGGCTGATCAGCCAGCGCAAAGCGGAGGCTGTCTCAGGCACCAGCCAGAATAACGCCAGTACGCAGAAGATCCGCACCGGCCAGCGCCAGGCCTTCCAAGGATGGTCACCGGCCAAAAACAGCAGCGCCAGGATCAGCAGGAACATTACCAGATACATCAGATGCTGTCTCATT
>JAKQNV010000125.1 GCA_029565595.1 Candidatus Cloacimonadota bacterium | reverse complement strand
CAACAGGATTTTTTGGACGCGTTGGCCAAAGTGATGCTCCTCGAAGCCCAGGTCCATGTTTCCACCGACCACGAGGAATACGCCAATTGGATCGCGGAGGCCTTTGTGCGCAACCCGCATTACCTTTCCCTGCGGGACGAAATCATCCAGAAGGATCCCAGTTTGGACGACCACGTAGCCACCTGGTACGAAACCGAACAGCGCCGCCAGGGCTTCACGCCGAATTACATGCTTTTCAAACGGATCTGAATGGCGGCTGTTAAAAACACCTTGCCTGGAGTCGAGCGACGCAGGAGGATCGACTTCAGGACCTGAACGCAAATCATTGCCCATGACCGACCTCTCTTCCCTCACCAATGACAAACTCTGGCTGGCGCCCCTGGCGGGCTACACCGATGCTGCTTTCCGACAACTCTGCAAACTCCACGGCGCGGACGTCCTGGTCAGTGAGATGGTCAGCGCCGACGGCCTTTCCCGCGAAACCAAAAAGACCCTCCAATACGTCTTTTTCGACCCAGCCGAGCGCCCTTACGGCATCCAACTCTTCGGCTCCGTCCCAGATGTCCTGGCCAAAGCCGCCGAGATCTGCCTCGACTTTGAGCCTGATTTTATCGACCTGAACATGGGCTGCCCGGTCAGAAAAGTGGTCAAACGCGGCGCTGGCTGCTCCCTGATGAAAAATCCCGCCCTGGCTGCCTTGATCGTGGACGAGGTGAGATCCGCCTTGGCAGAAAAATGCTGTTTGGGCGTAAAATTCCGCAGCGGCTGGAGCGAGGGGAGCCTGAACTACCTGGAATTCGGCCTCGCGCTCGAGGAAGCGGGCGCGGATTTTCTCTGTTTGCATGCCCGCACCCAGACCCAGATGTTTTCCGGCGCGGCCGATTGGAGCCAGATCGGCCGGTTGAAACAGCGCCTCCGGATACCTCTGATCGGCAACGGCGACGTCAAGACCCCGGAAGACGCCCAGCGCTTGCGGACTGAGACAGGCTGCGATTCCGTCATGATCGGACGCGGAGCCCTCGGAAAACCCTGGCTCTTCGACCAAATCAAACAACTGGAACGCTCCGGCGATTACCGCCCGGCCACACGCGATCTCCTGCTGGAAACGGTTTTCCAGCACATTGACCTGGCCCTGCGCTACAAACCGGAACACGTCGTTACCCGGGAAATGCGCTCCCAGCTTTGCTTCTACACCAAGGGCCTGGTCGGCGGCTCCGAACTGCGCCAGGCTATCAACCACGCCGAAAACACCGCCCGGATCAAAGAAATTATCAGCGCCAGCGAAGCCTTCCGCCTCTGAAACGCCAGCAGAACAGACGGGAAAAAAGCGAACGCAGATTGTGGGGGAAAAAGAGGATTTTTAGGATCTATAGAACTCTGATGACATGATCAGCGATCCATTTAATTTTATCATTCGCTCGGCCGCCTCAACACTCCACCACTTCAAAACAAAATCCTATCAATCCTCTTTTTCCTGACCATCTGCGTTCTCTTTTTCTGCGTAGATCTGTGCTGTTCTGTGCTTTTCTGCGGCCTCTTTTTCTTATATCCAGACTCCTGCTTCGCCGGGCTGCAGGATCTGTATAAAAAAACCGCCCCGGCAGGAGGAGTCGGGGCGGAGCTGTCTGTTTGTGGCAGTTATTTGCCGACGGGGAGATCCCGCTCGGCTTTGATCAGATAGAATCCTTTGGGGTTAGCCATGAAGACGTCGAAAAATGATTCGACTGTAGCGCCAAGGTAGGAGAAGGCTCCGTAAGGATCGTCGGAGGCATAGATCTTGTAGCGTGAAGCCCAGATTGGATAGGTCCAGGTCAGCCGTCCCGTGGTTCCCGTGAGCCTTTCAATATCGACATTACTCACCGCGGGCAGAGAATGCCATTCCACCGGTTCCGGCAGATATGCAAAATTGTCCACTTCGTTGGATTCCTGGATCAGGTTATCCGGATCGACTATCGCTTCCTTCATTTCCAGCCCTGGTTCGTCAGAGGAGTCGGTAAAATCGATCTCCACGACGCCCCAGCCAAGCATGCCGGTGATCCAATGGTCTTCGTATTCGCCGGTGGCTGGATTGATCAGCCGGAGATTGATGCCGGTGATGATGACGATGGCAGACTGGTTGGTGACCTGGACGTGGTAGGTGACGGGATCGCAGAGGTAGGGATCGTAATTGGAGGCGTAGAATTGCGTCACGACCAGGTTGGGATAATATCCGGTCCAATCGATGAGATTGTAGGGATCGTATTCGTGGTCGGGTCCGGCGAAATTGCCGCTGGAACTGGCGACCAGGATATGGCCGGAATTGACTGTCTTGGCGATGTTGTGGAGTTCGCCGGAACCGGAGACGAATTCGATGTTGTCGATGGTCAGGGACTGGTTGTTGTCGATGGTCATGTAAGTGCAGCCGGGAGCGCCGGAATTGAATTTGCATTCGTCGAAATCGGCGTCTGGATCGATGTTTCCTCCCGCATCGACCTTGATCCCTTCCTCGCGCAGGTTCTTGAATTCGGTTTTCTTGGCTGAGATGTGGCCGCCGCTGTTGACTTTCAACTTCCAGTGGCTTTCCATTTCCTCCTTGCCCTTCATTTTGGAATCGCGGTTGCGGTTGCCGTGGGTTTTGCAGGTTCCGCCGCTGTTGACTGTGAGGATTCTGCCATCCCCCATCGCTAAGGTACCGCCGTCCAGGAAGAGCATCCCGCCGTTGCCGATTGTGCAGTTTCCGCTGATGGTGAGGTCATGGTCGTTGTCATAGAGGGTTCCCAGGATGATGTCGCAGACTCCGTCGCCGGTGGTGGAAACATGGTCGTCGAGGATCACGCTGCCGGACTTGTTTATAATGAGGTTATGGAATAGCTCTTCCTCTTTGTCCGTGCCCATGTGGGCGTCGCCGGAGCCGACAAAGTGCACGCTGGCGTTCCTGGGATCAAAAGCCGCCGGCAGAGCGTGGGTGAACCAGGAACCCCAACACATGATCGTGTAGTTGTTTGTGGATACGTCCAGAAGGCCGTTTACTACATCAAGGTCTCCCTTGACGGTCAGATCACCGCCCAGGATTGCAGTAGTCTGGGTGTTGATCCGGAGATCGTAAGCGTTGTTTCCAAGACCGAGGTTAATGGTTTGGGGC
>JAKQNV010000080.1 GCA_029565595.1 Candidatus Cloacimonadota bacterium | reverse complement strand
ATGGAAGAGGGTAAAAAGACTGCGCCCTTGACCTCTTTGGCGACTTCCAGCGCGTTGAGCATGCTGTCCATGTTGATCTTCCAGGCCAGGGTGGGCTTGGATTCCCCGACGGCGGAAAGCACGGCCACGAGGTTGATGATGGTATCGATGCCGTATTTCTTCACGACAGCGAGCAGTTTTTCAGCTTCCAGGGCGTCCATGTTTTCGCAGGGACCGCCTTCCATGACCACCGAGATCAGGGGCGTGCTGCGATAGGTGGCGACGACGTTTTTGTCGCCGTAGATCTTTCTGAGGTAGGGAACGAGTTCCGATCCGATCTGACCGGCCGCCCCGAGGACGAGGATATTCTTCATTTATGTCTCCCTTGCGGATGTTTTAATCTGTTACTCTTTTTTTGGCGGGCAGGGGCTTGTCAATGCTTTTGACTACGCCGGAAAGGATCGGAGGCCCGCAGAGGTATTATTTTACGTAGTCGCGGACCCGGTCCACGATCTCGCGGCCGAGGTTGTCGAGGGCAAGATTGACCATCTCCGCTTCGGTTGGAGGAAAGGGTTCATCCTTGGTGACCAGTTCCATAGTGAGGTCAGACAGGGCGCGCGGATCGCCGGTGATGACCCTGGCCCAGATATCTGACCAGGAATATTCGGCGCTGACAGTATCCTGCAGTTTGACCTTGCCGGTGCTGACCTCGATCATGCTGAAGGAGGCGATTACCTTTACGGAGGCGGTTTTGGTGCATCTGTCATAGACGCAGGTGACGTCGCCCTTTACGTCGCGTTTCTTTTCCCGGCCCTTCTTATCTGTATAGGGCTCCTGGCCGACGACCATTTTCTTTGTCTCCCGCAGTTCGGTGGATGCAGTGCGCGGAGGAACGTAATTGACCTGGAGCACTTTGCCGGTCATGATCTCATGCGCGTTCAAAACGCTGCCGACCGCTGTGGCAGAAACTGGATCCAATGCCCGTTGGGAATTGAACTGGCGTTCCAGAAGCAAAGCGTCGATCTGGTCGCGGGTGATGATCTGGATGTATTCGCTGATGGTTTTATCCCGGACAATTTTGCCGATGATGCCCTCGGTCAGGATGTCGATCAGGCTGCCGTATTGGTTTTGCAAGCCGGATTTGTCTTCGAAGGCCATCACCGCGACACGCTTGACGGAAAGGTTTTTGGCGTTGGCGAGGCGGGCGGCGGCGTCGCTGTAATTGGGGACGAAGGACAGGGCGGCGGCGAATTCTGCAGCGGCTTGGCGCTGGGCTTCCGGATCGTCGCTGTTTTCAGCCAGCGTCAGGCCCTTCCGGTAATGGACGTCGGCGGCGCCGCTGTAACTTTGGTCGAGCTTGGTTTCGTAATCCTTTTGCTCAAATTGCCAGGTTTCACCGCTTTCTTTATCCACCAGGGGGTTGATGGGTTTCACCAAGTCCCGAACCGCGATCAGGTCCTTGTATTGGCTGATCAGTTTTTCCCACATGTCTGGTTCGGCTTTGTTGACGGTGGCCAGGATCCCGGCTTCCCGGTTCGCGATGGCCTGTTGATAAGCCTTTTTGACCAGTTCCTGGTTTTTGGCGTAGTCCGGCTGCCGCTTCAAAGCCTTCACTTCGGTCTTCAGGGCGGTTTCGTAATCGCCATGATTGTATTCTTTCAAGGCTTGCCTGTAGAGGGTGGCATTCTGACTGCAGGCGCCAAGCAAAGCCAGCGCCAGGATGGCAGACGCCAGACTTAACATCCGCGCTGCAGGCAGAGCATGTGTCCTGGATATTCTAAAAATCATAACACTAATCCATCCCTAAAATTCTTGGCTGATGTCAAGATAAATCTGGTTGAGATTCACTCAGGCCGTGAGATTGACCCTCAGGCTGGCTTTGCCTGGTATAAGAACGCCGTAAATTTTCTGTGATCTGGATAAAAAAAACAAATTCAACGGCAATCGGAACAAAACTTGCATTTGCTGTTCCAAAAAAAACACAGCACCCTGGAAAGGAGGAACGTGATGCTGAAGAAGCAAGCCTTGCCGGTCATCCTGGCAGCGATAATTTTGCTGGCTGGTTGCGCCAAGCGCAACACAGAATGGCAGGAGCCGGAAGTACTTGATTTGGTCCGCGAGATCCAAGTGGTGGGCAATCCGCTGGACATAACTTTTAGCGCGGACAAAGTATACCTCGCGCAGGACCAGGGCGGCATTTCCGTGATCGATCTGGACGACTACAGCCACAAATGGGTCACGCAGATCTACGCGGAGGACGGCTCGCACATCACGCTCGGCCGGATCAAGAAAATAACCTTGCTGCCCCAGTTTCAGCGGATGTTCCTGAACGAGGTGAGTGCCACCGACCGGATTACGATCCTGGACACCTCCGACCCCGATACCCTGCAATACAGATTTGACATCGTGGGCGGCACAGGCGGCATCAAAGCCATGGACAGCTATCCTCTGACACCGCCCAGCGGAGATTTCACCATGGCCGTCGGATACTGTTCCAACGATGGTTTCAAGTATGACCGTTATGACGGGGGCGTCTTCAGCGAAAACATGTTCCAGATACTCACGCCCGCCACGGCATCCGGATTTTGCCTGACCGACGATAAGATTTACATCACGTGCGAGCAGCGCGGCCTCTTTATCTATAACCGCAGCGACAGATCATACCTGGGCGAGATCGCCTTGCCCGGCGAGGCCCAGAAAGTGCAGGTGCAAGGCAATTACGCTTATGTCGCCTGCCGCCAGGGCGGTTTGCAGGTGGTGGATGTTTCCAATCCTGCGCACCCGGTTCTGGCCGGTTCCTACGACACCAGCAACTATGCCACATCCATTGACTTGTCTGGCAACCTGGCTGTGGTCAGTTCCGGCGGCGGCGGAGTGTACCTATTCGATGTTTCCTCACCGCAGGCTCCTGTTTTAAAGCAGCACCTGAGTGACATCGGCTATACCAACAACGCCAAGTTTTACGGCGGAAAGTTATACGTGGCAGCCCGCGATCGTGGCTTGCTGATCTATGAAATCGATATTGACTGACCGAAGTCGTAAAACAGAATTAAATATAAACCACTACCTGGAGCGAAACTCCAGGTTTTTTATTTGATAGGAGAGAAAAAGAGGATGAAAAAAATCCTGCTACCAGTTATCATCGCGCTCTGGGCATGCCTTGCCCTGGCGAGCGAAACCACCGCGGCCGCCAGACCGTTCGCGATCACGCACCCGACCGGGAACTCCATCGCGTTGAGTGTGACCGCACCCCAGCTGGAACTGAGGGATGCCGTTCAAAACGGCAAGCCTGTCCGGGAGATCGCTGCGGAAGGCACTCTCTGCACCGCCACACCGGGCCAGCCCGAACTGCCCATGTTCAATACGATTGTCGCCATTCCGCCACAGGGGAATTACACTCTGAATTATACTTACGACAGCGTGGAATACATTGCCCTGGATAATCCCAAGACCTATATCCCCGGCGAGGGCGAAGACCTCGGACCGGCCTTTACAGGCAGCGTTTTTCCCGCAGCTGTGGCCATGGGTTCTGAACCGGCCATCCTGCGCGACTTCCGCGTGGTCCAGCTCAGCGTCTATCCTTACCAGTACGACGCGGAAACGCACCAACTCCGGCATTACCAGAATGTACGGGTGACCTTGTCGTTCACGGGCGGACAGGGCGTCAACGAAATTCCCGGCGTCACCTCTTACACCACATACAGTCCGGCTTTTGCCAAGATCTACGAAGCGAACATCGCCAATTTCGCTGATTTCCGCAATGTGATCCTGGCACCCCCACAGCCCCGGATCCTGCTGATCTACGGTAACTCCACCGATCCCACCTTCCAGAACAAACTGAACGAATTCGTCGCCTGGAAACGGCAGAAAGGTTACGAGGTCAACACCGTCAGCACCGCGCAGACCGGTGGTACCGGCAACACCCAGATCAAAGCCTACATACAGAACCAGTACAACAATACCGCCACGCGGCCGGATTACGTCATCCTCCTCGGCGACACCGGCGGCAGTTACGCGATCCCGACCTGGTACGAAAATTTCAGTTCCTACAATGGCGAAGGCGACTATCCCTACACGCATCTGGCCGGATCGGACCTCCTGGGCGACGTCTTTATCGGCCGCATCTCCGCGGAAAACATTTCCCAGCTCGCCACGCTCTTTGGTAAAATATATACCGTCGAAAAGAACATCAATACGACCGGCGACGCCGCAGCCTGGCTGAACCGTATGCTGCTGGTGGGCGATCCTTCGTTCTCGGGAATCTCCACAGTATATTCCAACCGCTACATCCACGAACTTTCCGCCAAGGTCAACCCCGATTATACATATATCGAAAACTACAGCGGCGGCTACGCCTCGACGATGAACTCCGGGATCAACCAGGGCGTGGGCTTATTCAATTACCGAGGCTATATCGGCATGAGCGGTTGGAGCCCTTCTTCCAGCCTGAACAACGGTCCCAAACTGCCACACTCCGTGATCCTGACCTGCGGGACGGGCAGTTTTGCCGGGACCTCCACGACCGAGGACTTCATCCGCCTGGGTACGGAAGCCGTTCCCAAAGGCGCTTTGACCGCCATCGGCATGTCCACTACCGGAACGCACACGATGTTCAACAACGCCCTTTCCGTGGGCATCTTCGATGGCCTGTTCATCTACGACATGCGCAGCATGGGCGAGGCCCTGCTCAACGGCAAACTTTACCTTTGGACCCTCTATGGGGCCACCAATTCCAACCAGGCGAATTACTTCGCGCACTGGTGCAACCTGATGGGCGATCCCACGGTGGAAGCCTTTGTCGGCATCCCCAAAACCCTGATGATCAGCGCTCCGGATTCGATCCCGCGCGGAACGGCCTTCGTGGACATTGGAGTCACCGACGCCCAGGGGACTGCTCAGGAAAACATCAACGTCACCCTCTACAATGCCAGTTACGGCAACGTGGTTGCCAAAGGCGTGACCAACGCCCAGGGCTTTGTCACGCTGAATGTCCCTTCCTTTGTCAATTCCGACATCTTGGTCACGGTTTCCGCCCATGATTGTAAACCGACCCAGCAAACGATCAGCGTCGATCCGGCCGGGTCGATCGTCTATTTTGAAAAAGTGGTCGTGGATAACGGTGACAACGGCTCCTCGGGCAACGGCGACGGATTTATCAACGCCGGCGAGACCATCGCCCTCTGGGTCGAGGTCAAAAACACCACTGCCAATGCCGTCAGCGGCCTGACAGCCCATCTGGCCTCAAATGATCCGCTGATCACCGTCACGCAGGCCCAGGCCACTTATCCGGACGTGAATCCCGAAGGGACCGGTTCGAACGGGGTTCCCTTCCTGTTCACAGTCAACCAGACCATCTCCTCTTACCAGGATTGCCGCTTTACGCTCAGCCTCGGTCAGAATGATATCTATAGCTTCATTTTTCACCTCGGCGCGTTCAATGCCAACCTGGCCGTCACCAACTACGGCATCAGCGCCGGAGGCAACGGGATCCTCGATCCGGCGGAGACCGGCGTCCTGGGCCTGAACATTACCAATTCCTCCGTGTTCGGGGCGCAGGACATCTACGGAGAGTTGCGCGCCCTCAACGACCTGGTGGTTGTCACTGATTCGCTTTCCTTCTTCGGCGATGTGCCGGCTGGTCAGACGATAAACTCCGTGGACGGCTTTGGCGTTTTTGCGCGGCCCTTGCTGATCCCGGGCATGATGATCCCCTTCCGGCTGAGGATGTACAATTCCACCGGTTTCGAACAGAATTCCTATTTCAGCCTGCCCATCGGGACAGTATCGCAGAATACGCCCCTCGGCCCGGACGAATACGGATACTTCATCTATGACATCTCCGACACCGCTTATCCCGACTGCCCGACCTACGAATGGATCGAGATCGTTCCCAGCCTGGGCGGCAGCGGAACGCAGATCACGGGCTTGAATGATTCCGGAGTCTCCGGCGACGAAGGCGACCAGGTGGGTTGCGATCCCCTCGAGACGATCGACCTGCCTTTCACTTTCCCCTTCTACGGAATTGACTACAACCAGATCACGGTCTGCGTGAACGGCTTCATCGTCCTCGGTGTGACTTACAACGGCGAATTCCGCAACGGCAGGATGCCCGGCGGACAAGGACCGTCACCCATGATCGCCCCCTTCTGGGACGACCTGGTGATCCTTTCCGGCGGTGGTATCTACCGTTATTACGACGCCGACGACCATATCCTCATCATCGAATACAACAACCTGAAAAACGGCTACAACCGAACCTCTGAAGAGACTTTCCAGGTGATATTCTACGATCCGCTGTTCTACCCGACCTCCATGGGCGATGGCATGATCAAGATGCAATACCGCATCTTCAACAACGTCGATGTCGGCGGCAGCGGCTATTCCCCCAGCCACGGAAACTACTGCACCGTCGGGATCCGCGATCCCATGAACCGTCGCGGACTCGAATACACCTACAACAATCAGTATCCCCAAGCGGCCATGCCTTTGGCGAACAACCGCGCCCTGCTCATCACAACCGTGCCGATCCTGCATCAGAACGCCCATTTGGTAGTGGGGGAGATGATCGTGACCGACGCCAACGGCAATGACTGGCTGGAACCGGGTGAAACCGCCGAGATCGGGATCAAACTCAACAACCTCGGCCTCAATCCCGCCACCAATGTGCAGATCACAGCTTCGACAACCAGCCCGCACCTCACGATCCAAAACGACGTCAGCGGCTATCCGAACATCGTGGGCAGCGGCTCCGCGGTCAATACCACACCCATCACCGTAACCGCGCTTCCCGACTGCACGGACAACCTCGTCATCCCGCTCACTTTCCATGTGACCATCGATGGCAACGACTGGACCTATCCGCTGAACCTGACGGTCAAGAAACCGGCCATCAGCGTCTCCGGCCTGTACCTGAACGACCTGCAGGGCAACGCCAACGGCCTGGCCGAACCCAACGAAACCTTCAGCCTGATCGTCAACTACACCAACAGCGGCAGCGTCGGCGCCACCAACCTCACCAGCAACATCATGTGCCTCAGCGAGGAAGTGAACATCGTCAATCCGCAGCAACTGATCTCCGCCATCGAGCCCGGCGCCACACGCCAGGCCGTTTACGAGGTCACCCTCTCGCCGAATGTCATCGTTGGTAACAACGTCACTTTTTACCTCACCTATCTGGGTGACCAGGTGGACGCCCACAACGAACAGATCCTGCTCAATGTCGGCACCACCGGCATGATGGAGGATTTCGAGAACACCGACGGCGCCTTCGTCAGCCTGCCAGCCAACAACGCCTGGCAATGGGGGACGGATTCCACGACCGGAGCCCATTCCGGGACCAAAGTCTGGGGCACCCTGCTCAACCAGCAGTACCCCAACAACGTGAGCTGGACCCTCACCTCGCCCAACGTTTACATCGGCGGGAACTTCGTGCTGGAATTCTGGCAGTGGTTCGACAGCGAACTGAACTACGACGGCGGTAACGTCAAAATCTCCACGAACAACGGAAGTTCCTGGACGCTGCTCTATCCCGAAGGCGGCTATACCCAGCAAAACGTTTCCGCCCTCAACGGACCTGGCTTCGCGGGAAACAGCGGAGGCTGGACGCAGGCCCATTTCAACCTCTCGGCTTATCCAAACCAAAATGTCCGTTTCCGCTGGACCTTTGCCTCCGATACCATGGTCCAGGGCCATGGCTGGTACATCGACGACGTGCAGACCACCGGCTTTGTGCCCTTTGCCGGAAAACTCAGCGGCGCGGTGCTTTCCTCCAATCCGGAGATCGACTTCAGCCAGGTGC
>JAKQNV010000065.1 GCA_029565595.1 Candidatus Cloacimonadota bacterium | reverse complement strand
GAAAGGCTGCGGCAGGTCGTAAGTGGTGTCGCCGATGGTGACCTGACGTTCCTGCATCGCTTCCAGTAAGGCGGATTGGACCTTGGAGGGCGCGCGGTTGATCTCGTCGGCCAGGATGAAATTGGCAAAAACGGGGCCCTTTTTCGGCGTGAATTCGCCCGTTTTCTGGTTATAGATCAGCGTTCCGGTGATATCGGCGGGCAGCAGGTCCGGAGTAAACTGGATGCGCTTGTAAGAGGCGTCGAAGACCTGCGCGAGGGTGCTGATGATCAGGGTTTTGGCCAGGCCGGGAACGCCTTCGATGAGCACATGGCCGTTGGCTAGCATGCCGATCAGAAGCCGGCTGATGATGGCTTCCTGGCCCACGATCACCTTGGCGATCTCGGCCCGCAGGACATCAAGGATGGCCGAGCTTTCCATTACGCGCTGGTTGATCTTTTCTATGTTGTAAGGATCCCCGGTGGCGCCGGAGGATTTGCCTTTCTCGCGAGCCTCAGGATCCGTCAGGAAGTCCAGGTTGTCGTTGTTCATGTATGAAACTCCCGAAATTTATCTTTCCGATAACGAAAATCGGGAACAGGGCTGATCCTGATTCCCGATCTCCTCACAAATAGCATTGTTTTAGGCAGGCATGGCCTGAAGCGTTCGTAACTCCGTCAGGAAGTGGCTTTGCGCACTTTGTTGGCTTTCAGGCAGGAGGAACAGACCTTCACCTTGTGGATCCCGCCTTCGGTAATGGCGCGGATCTCATGCAGGTTGGGATAAAAACGGCGTTTGGTGGCGTTCAGCGCGTGGCTGCGATGGTTGCCGACCTGGGCCTGTTTTCCGCATATATCGCATATTCTTGACATCTTTCACCGTCCAGTTTTCATTCTTTGAAGCCAAAAAATCCCAGGCCCCCTTTTTGACAAGGATTATTTGCGCGCATCATAGCGTCTGTGCAACCGGATTGGCTGGAGCCGGGCAGCGAAGTGAGTATCGGCTTCTGCAAGATTCCTGGGACAGAGTGGCAAAACCTTTAGTGCAGGTTTTGCGGCAGGCGGATGTCGAACTTGCTGCCGTGCGGTTTGACGGGCTGGTAATCCAGTTTTCCGGAGTGCTCGGCAACGATCTTGGCGCTCAGGGGCAAACCCAGCCCGGTGGCGGTTTCCTTGCCATAGATGATGAAGGGCTCGAACAGCCGTGGCACGATGCTTTCCGGAACTCCCGGCCCGTCGTCGGCGACGGAAATCTGCAGCCAGCCCGTGCTCATACTGGCGGTGATCTTGATCTCTCCCTTGCCGCTCATGGCTTCGGAACTGTTGCGCAGCATGTTCACGATCACAAGGCGGATGCGTTCCTCGTCGAAATAGACGGGCTCGGAGCATTTATTCTCAACGGTCAATTTGATACCGCGCCCTTTGAGAGAGACGCCGTAACTGGAATCAATATCGTTCAGGAACGCGAATAAATCTACCTTACGGACGTTTAGCTCGGTCCGTGTGTTCTGCACCAGGTCCCTGATCTCGCGCACGTTGCTTTCCAGCAATTGGGCTTGTCTGATGATGCTCCGCGTGAATTCCCCGCTGTCCGGATAGATGCCCTCGATCATTTGCGCCGTCAGCGAGATTATGGTCAAAGGGGTCTTGATATCGTTGAGGATCTTGCCAGCGGTGATGTTTACGGCCAGCAGGTGGCTGTTCAGGCTGTTGGACTCCAGCATCGCGGTCAACATTTTCTCGTTTCCCTTGATGTGCGGAGCGATCTCCCGGATCAGGTTTGCCGAAACGACAGGATGATAGAAACAGATGATGCCGAAATCCGCACGTGGGATCTCCATGATCTCGGAGTCCTCGAGGAACCTGACCTTGTCGGTAGCCGAGCCGGACGCGATCCAGCCCGCGCCGAAATAATCCCCTTTGGCCAATTTTCGGGCTGGAAGTTTCACGCGGGGATCTGCCGGCACTTCAACCTTGCCTGAGCAAATGAAATAAATCGTCTGCTCGGTGAATTCATCGGATGTGATTTCTTCGCCCTTGGCATGTTTGATCCGTTTCAATCCTTTGGTCACATCTTCCACGATGTCTGGATGCATTCCGGCAAACAAGCCAAAATTCAGGTCTTTCTCGCCTTTGATCTTTGCACTCATAGTTGCTCCTATATGTAAGACAGCCTTGTCAATTACCTCTTTTGGGCGTCCGCGAAACAAGTCAATGTTTTTCTGCTTTTCCAGCGTTTCTGCCAGCTTGTTCCCCGCTCAAACCTCGATCGATTGCCCATGGCCTACTTCGCACCGACTTCCCGTCCATCTGGCGGGAAGCTATCAGGATACTGCCAGGAAGCTTCCCAGCTGGGAAACAGGGCTGAGAAATGACTTTCTCAAAGTTTTCACCCACTGAAAAATCCGTTTACCGGATCGCGTCAGTGAAGGCCGAGACCCGCCAGCCAGCCGGTGGAAAAGGCCATCTGGATGTTGAAGCCCCCGGTGGGAAGGTTGTAATCCAGGATCTCGCCCGCGCAATACAGGCCCGAACAGAGTTTGGACTCCAGCGAGCGCGCTTTGATTTCACTCAGCGGAATTCCGCCCGAAGTGGCCATCGCCGTTCGCAGGGATTCGACTTCCGCGATGGTGAAAGTCAGTCCGGAAAGCTGCTCGACCAGCCTATTGCGTGTGTCTCTGGTAACCGCGCTGCAGATCTGGCCTGGATCGATCGCCGCAGAAACCAGGATCGCGGACAGCAAACTCTCCGGAATTTGGAATCTTTTTAGCGCTTGCAGCAACGATTGGCGCGGATGGAGCCGGATGACCTCCGCCACGCGCTCAGCCGCCCGGGGCAACAGATTCAGGACGATCCTGTCACCGCGCCCGAGCAGATGGGAATGGTCAAGGATCAGCGGACCGGAGAGTCCTTCATGCGTCCAGAGGACATCCCCGCGAGCCCGGATCCTTGCGCCTTGCGCGTAAAAAACCGCTTCCGCCTGTTTGACCGACACTCCGGCGCAGGCTTTGAAAAAACCAAATCCTTTGATCCTGACCGACGCCAAAGCTGGCCTGGGAGCGACTATCAAATGCCCCAAAGATCTTGCCAAAGCGTAGGCCGAGCCATCCGAACCGGTTTGCGGCCAGGAACTGCCTCCGCCAGCCAGGATGAGCCTTTCGGCCTGGTAAATAGATTTGTCGGCTGTCTCCACGAAAAAGCGATCCTGCCTCCGGACGCTGGCCACACGGGCGTTGAAAACCAGGCGGGCTCCAGCTTGGACGGCCGATCCGAGCAGCGCGTTGCGGACGTCTTCCGCCCGCAGCGAGGCTGGAAAGACCTTGCCGTCGGGTCGCGCAAGCGTGGGACAGCCTGCCTTTTCCACTAGCTCGCGAAACTTGACATTGTCCATAAGGTAGAACGCCGGTTTCAAAAAAGCGTAGTTCTTTCCGCAGACCTTGAGAAATTCCGTCCTGTCGAGGGCGTTGGTAAAGTTGCACTGTCCGCTGCCGCTGAGCAGGAGCTTATTTCCGGCAAAGGGATTGCGCTCCAGTAAAAGGGATCCCTGGCCGCAGGAGATAGCGGCTCCCAGCCCGGCCGGGCCGCCTCCGATGATGATCGTCGAGACCGCGGACGCCATCCGGCCTTACTTTTTCAGCCTGGCTTTGGTGAAAGTGGCGGCCGGGATAGGAATGTCAAACTGGATGCTGTCCACGAAATATTCGGTGCCCTTGCCGTCCTTGAGTTCGTCCTTAAACAGGATGTAGCGCGGATACCAACGGTTTCCGGTCTTTGTCACATTGGAAAATTTAAGCGATTTCAAGAGTTTTCCGCTTTTGGCATAGAGCAGTTCGTAGAGGACCACATAACGGGATTTGTCCACGTAGATCTTACGTTTTGCGTAGGCCAGGCCTGGCTTTTTGGCCATCAGCGTGAGGATCCAGCAAGCGCGCCCGTCGTAGGTGATTTCGCCGTCCACGCCGGCCGAATAGTCCTGGCTGAGTTTGTCCTCCTCCATAAAATCCTCGTAGGAAAGGTCGCTGCCCATCACCGACTGTTTGAGCATGTTTCCGGAGATCTGGATGGTGCGGTCTGTGCCGGGATCGTAGATCCAAAGGTTGTCACCGGCTTTGAGCATTTTCGTCCCCTTGTCACGGGGTGGAGCGAGATATTCAGTGAAAAACCTGTCCGAGCCCTGGCTGTAATTGACCGATTCGACCGTGCGGCTGGAACGTTTGGCGTGAATGACCATCCGCGTCGTGCTTTTGGTGGTTTGCGAGGTCATGTTTTTGTCTATGGCGCTGAGTATGGATTCCGCCGAAGGCGCTGCAGAGACCAACGAGAACGCGCAGAAAGCCAGGATTGCGATGATCGCTTTTTTCATACTTCCAGTTCCTTGAAAAGTTGGGAAGTTTGCCTTTTAAAGACCGCGAGGCCGGCCAGTATGGCTCCCAGGACGGTCGAAAGGACGCCCGGGATAAAGCCCGCCAGCGCGGTGTGAAGCGGAATATATGTGTAAATGATATCCTGGGTGAATAGCGTGGAATTGCGCGTGAAGACGCTGACATCCATGCCGTGGATATTGAAATACCAGCAGCCGAGGCTGCCCAGCAAGATACCAATCGCGCTTCCCACTACGCCAATGGCCACCGCCTCGAGGACCAGCGTTCCAAAGATATGTTTCTTGGATTCGCCGACAGCCAGGCGGACACCGAATTCGCCGTATCTGCGGATCCCGTTCATCAGGCCGGAATTCCAGAGTACGATCCCCAAAATAACGATGAACACGAAACTGAAGATCCCCAGCATGCTGTGTACTATGCCCATCAGGTAGCCCATGTTGTTCTGGTCGGACATGGCCAGCATCACGGGAGAATATTCGTCCCGGGGATCGCTGAAGGTCTGGTTGAAATCCGCCTTTATCCTGTCGGCCTCTTTTTGGTCGTATCGGCCGTCTTTGAAGAAAGCCAGGATCTCCGCCGCTCCGCCAGGCATATCCAGCATTTGGCGGATGTCCGAAATATCCGCCATGAGCGCGCCGCGGTCAAGCGCTTCCGCGCCAAAATTAATTGTTCCGCTTATGACGAGGCGATGAAACGCCAGGGAGCCGTAGATGTCCGAACCGATGAGTGTGACCGGGTCCCCGATCTTGAGTTTCAGGCGCTCCAGAGCTTGCTCGCTGACCAGGGCTTCTCCAGGCTGGGAGGGGATCCTACCCCGCGCCAAAGCTTTGTCCAGATTGAGCAGTTTGCGTTCCATCCCACTTTTGAGGAGATCGATGCCATAGACGATGATCTCGCCCTGCTCGCGGGTTTCGCCGGTGGCATCGGGAACGTCCAGCAAAGCGCCCAACTGGATGCGCTCTGTCCATTCCAATTGCGGATATCTCTTTTTCCATTGGTCCAGAGCGGACTGGATATCCAATAAACTGAGGTCGTAAGGTTTTTGCGCAATGATATCTGAATAGGCGCGGCTCACCACTTTCAGGTGTCCGGTCTCGAAACCCGCGTTGGAACGGATGAAACTGTCCATATAACCGTTTATCAGCGCCAGCATGAAGATCATGATCAGCACGCCGCAACTGACGATGATCAGGGGAAACAGATAGCGGTGCCGGTCCCGGAATACGCCTTTAATGAGGAATCTGATCACTTCATTTCCCCCTCAAAGCTTCGGTCGGACGCAGCCTGGCGATCTTGCGCGCCGGCAGCCAGCTGACAAAGACGGTCAATAAAAACAGGAAAATCAGGGTGCCCAATATGACCAACAGAGGATAGTGGAATTTCAGCGGTTCATTGAATCCAGCTACGCCGAAGCTCTGATAGCCCTGGGGCAGGGCAAAGCCCTTGACTGCGAAATACCAGTAGAGCGGAAAACCCAGCACGACCGCGCACACCGAAGCCGCAACCATGTACAAAGCCCCTTCCGACGTAAACAGCCGGATGATCTGGCCCTTGGTCATTCCCAGCGCTGAGAGCATCCCGATCTCCTTGCGGCGCTTGAAGATCGCCAGCGCCTGGGTGTCGAAAACGGCCAGCATCGCCAGCAGGATCAACATTCCAAACGGCAGGGACTGGCCGCTGACCTTGGTCTTGACCATTTGGTTCAGGTCGGCAAAGAACTCCCGGGGATCGATATAGCGGAAAAGCGGAGCCTTGATGGCTGTCAGGGAGGCGTCTTTGAGCACCAGGACCGTCGCCGCGTCGGGCAGCAGTTTGACCTTTCGCAGCGCAGCGAGATCGATCCAGACGGTTCCGATGTCCAGCGAGGGCACCGGGCAATCCATCACTTTCGACACCTGCAGGTCGAGGGAGTTGAAGGCTCCCGTGCTGTCCTTGAGCCTCAGCGTGAAAACTTCGCCTTCCTGGAGCCGTGAGGTTTTTGCCATTTCCCGGCCGATTATTGCCGGCACGTAAGAGCTGTCCGCGGCGTTCAGCGCCGTGGAAGGAAAGCTAAGAACTTTCTGATTTTCAGGGATGCCCTTGACCAGTGCGTTCATCATTCTGCCCTGCGGATAGATCATCCCGGGGGAATAGAGGATGGGAACTATCCTGCCGCCCCGCACGTAGCTTTGCGCCTCAGCGGGGACCGGCGCGTAGCCGTTTTCCCAAGTAAAGGCATCAAAGGGGTCATAACTTTTGGCCCGCAAGATCCCGCCGCCATATTCCCATTCCCGCTGTTGGTTTTTGGCGAGGGTCAGCCAGCTATACCACATCCCCTCGCCCCAGATCAGGCCGATCAGGACGATGGCAATCACAGCGACGTTGATCAGACTGCGCCAGCCGTTGCCGATGATGTTTCTAAGCGCCAGTTTGAGTATCATCGGAGACAACCTTGCCGTCGATTAACTTGATCACCCGGTGTAAATAATTGATCACCTTCTGGTCATGTGTGGCGAAGATGAAGGAGGTGCTGAGGGCGGCGTTGATCTTCTGCATCGTGTCCAGAATGTGCAGGGAGTTTTCGGTGTCCAGATTGGCCGTGGGCTCGTCGGCAAGGACCAGCGTGGGTTTTTTGACCATGGCCCGGGCGATCGCGACCCGTTGGCATTGGCCACCGGAAAGCTGGGCTGGACGGGATTGGGCCTTGTCAGTCAAACCAACCCATTCCAGCGCATCCATCACAGCTTTGCGCCGTTCGTTGGGAGCCATTTTCAGCAGCAGCAGAGGAAACTCCACGTTTTCATAGACATCGTAAACCGGCAGCAGGTTGTAGGTCTGGAAAATAAAGCCAAGGTGGCGGCTGCGCAATTCGCTGGATCCTTTCTGGCTGAGCTGGCTGACCTCGAGGCCCAAGACCTCCACTTCCCCGGATGTAGGCGTATCCAGGGATCCGATCACGTTGAGCAGGGTTGTCTTACCGCTGCCGCTGGGGCCGACGATGCCGGTAAATTCGCCTTTCCCGAAATCCAGATTGACGTTTTTCAGCGCCAGAAACTCGCTCTCCCCGGTGGGAAAGGCTTTGCTCATGTTTTTGATGCGGACGATCGGATCTTCCATGCTACCTCACAGGTCGTAATTTATAACTATATTCAGGGAAGGCGCGCTGCTCAGGACTGCCGGATAGCCGCTGTCCAGGCTGACGGATACTTCCCAACTCAGATAATCGTAAGTGCGGCGCCAGGCCAGGGTCGCCAAGCCGCGCTCTTTGTCAATGTCATAAAATGCCAGAAGCTGCAGCCCATCCAGCAAATTCAACGGATAACTCAGCAGCAGCGCCGTCTGGTACTGGGCTTCCTCATACGATAATGATGTCGGGCCAGAAAACCGCACATTTTGCTCCGCGAGCAGATAAAGACCGTTGCCGACGCCAAAGGTGTAATCCCCGCCCAGGGTGGCGGAAACGCTGTTTTCGGGATAGTCGGAGCCCATGGAAATAAGCTGGTTTTCGAGGTGATTGGCAGAGGCTTCCAGCCAGGCTCCGATAACACCGTCATATCTGTGGTCAATGCCGACACGGTATTCAACCGCGGAGTTTCCGGAAAGCGGATCTTCCGCTTCGCGCCGGTGGCCGGAGATTCCCGTTTCTCCTAATGGATTTTGGACACCCAGCCTACCGCCGAATTCCCAACTTCCCTGGCGCGAGGGCAGCAATTCGGAACCTTTCGACCTTCCGATCCCGGGCATGGCCCACAAACGCAATTCCGGATTGGGAAAAAAGTGCGACAACGTGAGGGCTTTGACTCCTTCCGTTTCTTGCAGCAAGGCGCCGGGGACCAGGCGGTCAAACCACATCAGAGGCCGCAACAATTGCGCCGGGCCCATCCGGATATGCTGCAGACCGCATTTGAACTCGGTTTGGCCCCAAGTGACGGCCCCCCAGGCCCGGTAGAGTTTGAAATTCAGGTTCTGTGCGGAATCGTATCCGGCGAAGAGCAGCTTCAGCCGGTTGTCTATGATAACATCCGCGGAAAGCCGTAGTTTCTGCCCGCGGCTGTACTCGCCAAAGAGTTCCGGTTTCCAGATCAGATCCAAACTGCCGTCAGGCAGGTACGTATCTCCGTATAAAGCGCCCTGGGCCGTGAAACGGTTTTTGACCTCCCAGCCGCTCGTTTGCGCCGGAAGGACCGTTCCCACCGCCAGGAGCATTGCCAACGCCAGGAAAGCCCGACTGCGTCGCATTTCAGGCCTTATCCGGCCTTTCTGCCGAACCTGGCCAGCAGATTGCGGTAACGTTCCACGATCCGTTCCATGAAGCCTGTTTCGTGTCCTTCGGCGATTCGTTCCCGGGCAGCTTTGTAGCCATATTCGTAAAAATCGCGCGCGCCGGAAATGTCGAAAAATCCTTTGCTCTGGTCATGCGCGTCGATGTAAAGGTCGGGAGGCCGCTGCAGCATTTCCTGGATCGCCACATAACCCTGGTTGAGCAGCACGGAGCGGATAAAAACCTGGTGGGGCCAGATGCGCCGGTTCTTTTCTGTGATGCCGGTTTCGATCCTTTCGGCCTGGGCGGAAACCGGGGGTAGAACGTTCACTGCAATCGTAAAAGCGCCCGGAACACCATCAGCGAAAGCCAAAGGCAATGGATGTTCCACACCTCCGTCCACGAAGAGGTATTTTCCCCAGGCATGAGGCGGAAAGAGCAGCGGCAGCGACGATGAGGCACGCATGGCCATTGCCAGGGGACCCCGGTCGATGAGGACCGTCGAGCTTTTCCTGAGGTCGAAAGCCACGGCCACAAAGCCCATCGGCAGCTCTTCGATCAGCGTCCTTTCAGTCCAATTATTGAAGAGGGACAGGAGCTGCCCGCGTCCGAGCAAACCCCGGCGCACGCTGGTCGCCGCGGCGAGGGGTAAGCGGGACAGTTTGAACGGATTGAAGATCAGTTCGGATTTGCTGTCCAGGGCGATACTCAGGATTTCCTGGGGTGTTTTTCCCAAGGCGTACAGGCCTCCGATGATCGCTCCCATCGAGGTTCCCACGATGCCGGTGATGTCAAACGCTTCGGCGATCGCTTCCAAAGCGCCGATATGCGCCAATCCGTAGGCGGCACCGCCACCCAGGACCAGCTTTGCTTCTCTTTTCATGTTTACAGATTCTGTTGCCAGCCTTTTTGTGTCAACAAAAACCCGCTGCTGACGAGAGGGATTGGCGTGGAATGCTATTTTGCTATGTTGGGGTGACAAGGCGGTTTAAACTCGCTGGTAAGCCGGTCGACAACTTCCCCAGAGTATACCGGCAGATGGCTGGGAAGGGCCAGGTTATCTGCTTGCCTGACATGGCTATAAGGTGAGTGGCCTTTTAAGTATATTCCAACTTTATTGAGTATTAGGAACAGCGTTCGTTTTGGGGGAAAAGGGGAAAGGGAAATTGGGATGCCGTCAAGTGGGAGTCTATTTACAAATGAGATTGGACTTCATAATCGGCTGCAAAAGAGCGCTGAAAAACGCATATTTACGCCATCGTGTGCCATTTTTAATCTCTGCTCTCAGATCTTTGCTTAAAACCTATTCATAAAAAAGGAGCGCTCTCTTCTGTGGTGATTGAATACCGCCGGCGCGGCCAAACAGCTTGGTCCGGCCGCGCTTTGGGGTTAATGATCGTTATGCGGTTGTGGCTGGAGGCGTGTAAACCCTTTGGGCCAATTCGTTATCCAGCATGTATAGCCCTTGCGGGTTGTCTTTGATCAATTCGAGTTTGTGGACGATGCGGTCGGCGTTGGCTTCCTCTTCCACCTGTTCGTCCACGTACCACTGAAGGAAGCTTTTGGCGGCGTGGTCGCTTTCCTTGATCGCCAGATCCATCAGTTCATTGATGCTTTTAGTGATGAATTGTTCGTGCTCCAGCGCCATTTGGAAGGCTTTGAGGGGCTTGGTAAATGTTTTCGGCGGTTTGGCGATTGCCAGCAGTTCGACGCTGCCGCCGCGTTCGATGAGATAGTTGAAGAATTTCATGGCATGGAAATGCTCTTCCTGCCCCTGGACCTGCATCCAGTTGGCAAAGCCGTCCAGATTTTGGTCGGCGAACCAGGCTTGCATGGAAACGTATAGGTACTCTGAATAGAGTTCTTTGTTGATCTGTTGGTTGATCGCTTTTTCGAGTGTTTTGCTGATCATGTGGTTCTCCTGAATTTAGGTTATTTGTTGTTCAAGGTCTTGGGTAATCTTGTCCAGCGTGGCACGGTCCGGAATGTATTGAGTCTTGATGGGATCGAGCATTTCAAAGCCGCACTGGTCTTTGTCACCTAGCAATTGCTGCAAAATTGGAATGCTTTGTCCGCCCCAACCATAGGAGCCGAAAGCCAGGCCGATCCTGTTTTTGGGCGACAGGCCTTTCAAATAATAGAGAAATGCCGCCACGGTAGGTAAAATGGAGCTGTTCAGAGTCGGCGAGCCCACACAGACGTATTTGGCGTCCATCACCTCTGTCATGATATCCGAAATGTGGTTGGTCTGCAGGTTGAGCATTTTGGCCCGGACGCCTTTGTTTTCGAAGGCTTGGGCGATAGCGAACGCCATTTTCTGGGTCGATTTCCACATCGTGTCGTAGATCACCAGGGCTTTTTGGGGATCGGCGTCGTAATAGGCCCAATGCTTGTAGGCGTCGATGATCTGCCCAATGCCGTCAGTCCAGATCAAACCGTGACTGGGAGCAATCATTTCGATCTCCAGGGGAGCGGCGGCCTCCAGGACTTTCTGGACCTGTTTCGAATAGGGCAACACGATATTTGCGTAATACTTCTTCGCTTCCTCCAGCACCATGTTCAGCGGCAGTTCATTCGCCATTCTCTCGCTGGAGGCGATGTGCTGGCCAAAGGCGTCGTTGGAAAAAAGGATCTTTTCATGGGGACAGTAGGTGAATTGGTTGTCTGGCCAGTGCACCATCGGCGTGGTCATAAAAGTCAGGTCGCGCTTACCGATGTTGATACTGTCGCCTGTTTTTATTTCGTGGAAATCCCAGCCCTCAGGGCCGAAATGCGCTTTCAGGCCTTTGATCCCGTTGGCATTCGTGTAAATCGGAACGTTCGGAAGGAGTTTCATCAGCATGGGCAAGCCGCTGGAATGGTCCATCTCCACGTGATTTTGGATGAGTATGTCGATCTTGGAGGGATCGATCACGCTGCTGATGCGGGAGAGCATTTCCTCATAGAGATAGTATTTGACGTTGTCGATGAGGGTGATTTTCTCATCGATGATGAGATACGCATTGTAGGTGGATCCGCGCTGTGTGAGGTAACCGTGGAAATTGCGCAGATCCCAGTCTATGCCGCCCACCCACCAGATGTTGTCTCTCAGTTTATACGCTTTCATCGCTGTGCTCCATATAAAAGTTCATTGTGAATTCCTACTAATATAGTATACGCTCTAAGCTGGCGCTGGTCAAGCAAAATCTTCATTTCTGGCAGACCGGGCAGAAAAAGGTGCTGCGCCCGCCCTGGCGGAGTTTTTTTACCGCATGGCCTTTGGGGCATAGTTCTTTCTGGTAGATCTGCAGGAAGTTCTGGAACTCCCCGCTTTTGTCGTCCACGCGCCGGAAATCCGAGATCGAGGTGCCGTTCATGGCGATCGCTTCCGTCAGGACCGCTTTGGTCTCTTTCACCAAAATTCGCAACCGGGGCAGGGAAATTTTGTTGGCCGGCGTTACCGGATTGATCTTGCTGCGATAGAGGATCTCGTTGGCGTAGATATTGCCCAGGCCGGCTATCAGGCTTTGGTCCATGAGCGCGTTCTTGACCGGGATTTTTCGCGGTCGAAAGAGCTCCTTCAAATTCTCCCCAGTCAGTCCCTCCCCCAAGGGTTCCACCCCCAAAGTCGGAAGGAAACGTGAAACATTCTCTGTACGGCAAAGCGTAATTTTCCCAAAAGTGCGGATGTCGATGAAACGGAGTTTGCGTCCCTTGTCCAACAATATGCAAGCTCGTTCGTGGCAGGAAGGTCCGGCTACGATGCGGTCGCTGACAAGCTTGCCGGTCATACGCAGATGGATGATCAGACTGTGCCCGCCGCTCAGATGCAAAAGCATGTATTTCCCGCGCCGCTCGAAGTCCGTGAGCGTGGCAGGCCATGCTTTTCCCTTGAGTTCCGGATCCATGATCACCGTTCCCGGATACAGGCACTCCAAGCCTATAATCCTGGCTCCTCTGAGCTCTTTCACCACTCCACTCAAAACCGTTTGCACTTCCGGAAGTTCAGGCATTTGTTTCCGCTCCTTTGGCCGAATTCGTTGCCGATAAACTAAACTGCAAGCCCGCTTCCGCAAAACTTTTTCATTCCAAACAGAGCTGGAAATCGCTTTTGGCAACGAAATCAATTGACAGAAATCCATGACCTCCTGCCAATGGACCGATTAACGCTCAAAGAGGAAGCATGGCGCGCCTTTTCAGCAAGGACTATCATGACAAATCCGCGTCCTGGTACTTCAACCAGGCCGTGATCGGATTGGACAAGGGTGACCTGGAACACTGGAAATCCATCGACGAAACGGGCAGTTACCACCTGCATTTCTTCCCCGCCGGAGCCAAGCGCGAGTTTTTTTCCCCTCAGGTGGATATCGTCTATGATCCCTCCACTCAACTGATCACCAGCCACCATTGCCATGCCTGCCGGGACGAGGAAAACTGCCGGCACTTCCTCTCCATCCTCCGCTACGCCTATTATTACTTGCGAACCGACATCTTCGACCTGCCGATGGTGGAAACCTGCGACGGCACCGCGCTGAGAGGCAGCGAACGCTGGCAGGACCTGCATTCGCGCGCCAGGATCGAGATCGAAGGCATCTATGACCCCGAAGCGAACAAGGTGCGCTTTTACCTTGGTTCCTTTGCTCCGCTGGACATCCCGATCCTGCTGAAAGTGATGGCCGGAGACGAAACCGCGGAGATTTCCTCGCGCCAGAAAGAGGAATACAGGAAGGCCATGGAGGTCTTTTCCGAGTACGAGATCGCTTTTTTCAAGTTCCTGAACGCATCCAAGGCAGCCTACAGCGCCAAAGGCAAGTTCTATTCGCTCTATAAAAAGGACTTCGCCGCCGCTTTGGGAATGCTGCAGAACCTGGCCGTCAATCCCGGTGTGCGCGAGACCGGAGATCCGCTTTCCTTCAATTCACAGCCCTATCCACTGAGTTTGAGGATCGAGCCGGCCGGCACGGCAAATTTCCGCGTCCAGCCGGTGATTGTGGAAGAACTATCGGCGGTCTATCCGGGCTTTCCCACCTGGCTCTTTTTCCGCAACGAGGTGCGCCAGGTCTTTCTACCCTTGGGCAACGAGACCCTGCGCAAGTTATTTTCCCGTGACCTGGTGATCAGCGCCCGCGATCTCGTTTATTTCCGCACCATTGTGCACCGCGAACTGCACAAACAAGGCATATACCTGGATTTCGACCCCGCCATCGACCTGCCGCTGATCATCGAGACTGAACCGCGGATCATGCTCCGCGTGGACAAAATTGGCGACAGGTACCTACTGGAAGGCAAACTGAGTTATCCATCCCCCTTGCCCTCCGAAGAAAGCGCCCGGATGACCATCCCCCTTTCCGTGACGCGGTTCAGGGCTCCGCTGGTTCGCTGTGACTACAGCGCAGGCGACAAACAGGGCAACGCATGGTTCTATCTCTCGTCGGGACTTTTCGAGCAGGTCAGCTCGCTGCTGGGCAAATTCCCCGAAGCCGACCTCAGCCGCCTGGAACAGCATTCCCAATTGGTTTTCGGGGGTGAGGAAATGTTGGAACGGTTGCGTCAGGGGCTCTTCGAACTTGAAGGCGAAGCCTGGGATATCGAGATCGCTCCGGAGCTACGGGGCCAATTTATTCAGAAAGTGTCGCTGCAAGTGGAGATCCGGGCTCAGCGCAGCGAAGAAATCGACTGGTTCAGCTATGAGATCTTTTATCACTACAAGGATCTGCGCTTCACACATGAAGAACTGGCCCGCTTTTTCCGCTCCCGCGACGATTTCATGCACACCCAGGACGGACGCATTCTGCACATCTCCAATCCTGAGGTGTTCAGGGAATCGGAGCGCCTGCTCCAACGCAGCGAGCGGATCGCCGACAATGTTTACCGCGCGCAGTTGATCAATCTGCCCTATTATCAGCGCTACATGCGTGAAAATCCGGCCTTCCGGCTCTTGGGCGACGAATGGCTGCAAGATCTGTCCGCCGACCTCATCCGCGGCCACCTGCAGCGTAGCGAGCCTTTGCCCGCCTATCTGCAGACCATCCTGCGCGGATATCAGAAAGCCGGATTTTCATGGATGAAAATGCTCCAGCATTACCGCATGGGCGGGATCTTGGCTGACGAAATGGGTCTGGGAAAAACTATCCAGGCCTTGGCAGTGATCCAGGGCTCCCCGGAAGGCAGCCAAAGCCTCGTGGTTTGTCCTAAAACCCTGCTCTACAACTGGGCCGCAGAGATCGAAAAATTCCATACCAACATCCCCTACCTGATCGTTGAAGGCGACAAGGAAACACGCCTGGAACTGCTGCGCAACCCGAACGTCAAACTCTTCATCATCTCCTATACAGTGGTCTTGAACGACATTGCCGCCCTCAAGGAGAAAGACTTCGAGTGGATCATCCTCGACGAAGCGCAGAGCATCAAAAACGTCAGCGCCAAACGCACCTTCGCCATCAAAAAGATCCCCTGCCGCCACAAACTCGCCCTGACCGGCACGCCCGTGGAGAACAACCTCACTGAGCTTTGGTCCATCTACGATTTCCTGATGCCTGGCTATCTGGGCACACTAAAGCGTTTCAAGGCAGAATTTATGGAGGAACCGCAAACCGGGGCAGCCAAGCTCAAACGCGCCGTGGCGCCATTTTTACTGCGCCGCATCAAGAAAGAGGTGCTGCTTGAATTGCCCGACAAACAGGAACAGATCTCCTGGTGCAAGATGCATCCCGTCCAGGAAAAACTCTATCTGCAGATCATCGACATGGTCCAGAAAAAATTGCTAAATGCGCCCGAGGCCGCCAACTTCAACTTCGTCCACATCCTGGCCGCGCTGACCAAACTGCGCCAGGTCTGCAACCACCCGCACCTCGCCAATCCGGACGTCCTGCCCGAAGCCGAGTCCTCCTCCAAACTGGAACAGTTGGTGGAACTGGTTACAGACGCCATGGACAGCGGGCACAAGATCCTGGTCTTTTCGCAGTTCGTGCAAATGCTGAAGATCATCCGCAAGGTCTTCGACGAAATGGGCCTCGAATACGCCTACATGGACGGCCACAGCAAAAACCGCATGGAGGAAGTGCAGCGCTTCGAGGGCGATCCGAACCTCAAACTTTTCCTGATCAGCCTTAAAACCGGCGGGACCGGGATCAACCTCACGTCCGCAGACACCGTCATCCTTTATGATCCCTGGTGGAATCCCATGGTGGAAACCCAGGCCATCGACCGCACTCACCGGATCGGCCAAACCCGCAAGGTACAGGTCTTCCGGCTCATCACCAAGGGCACTGTGGAAGAAAAGATCATGAACCTCCAGCAGCACAAACTCCAGCTCTTCGACGAGGTGGTGGCGGATGCCCAAAACGTCCTTTCCACTCTCAGCCGACAGGAGATCGCGGAACTTTTCAGTTACTAAATTTCCCTTGACATTTTAAGCATCCGGAAGCCTTTGGCATTCTGAGAGAATGAGCATAAAAAAGGAGTAAAGATGCTTACCATAGACTGGAAAGATAGGCTGAACAAAGACACCGCCGATTACCTGGAGAACAAGCTCCCCAAGAACGACTACGATTTTGAGATCATCTACATCGCCTATCCCGAAAGGATCAACGGTAAGATACCCTCCGATGTGATCGTCCACGTCGCCAATGCCATCGTCCACCGGCTGGGCAAGAACCACGAAAAATACCTCCCCTTCTACCGCCATCTCTGGGAAAAAAAGGGCGAAAACGGCAAGACGGCCTTCATCGCCATCATGTCCAAGGTCGCCGGCAAAAAACCCACCACCTACCTGCCTCTGTTGGAAAACGCCGTTAATACGGCCCAATCGCTGGAATTGGCCTCCCTTCTGGAAAAAGTGGTGCTTCCCCTGCTGCGCAAGGATCCGGATAAATACCTGCCTACCGTCTACGCCTGGGTTCAGTCACCCAAGGAAGTGGTGCGTCGGCAGTCCGTGAACCTCTTGATAAAACTTCTGAAAAAGAACCCTGAACTGAGCGCCCAGGTCACGCAGCACTTTGTCAACCAATGGCTCAAGCCCTTGGGAGAACAGGCCGCCGACCATATAACGCTGCTCAAGGCCGTGGCTAAACTGGACGAAAATCTCTACCTGGACGTCTGGCGCCAGCACCTGCACAGCCGCGATCCGCAAAGCGCGGAGATACTCTGCGGCTCCATCCAGTTCTACCATCCCGAGATCGAGGCTTTGGTAGAGCAATGGACCAAGAGCGGCAACGCCCGCCTGAAAAAGACCGCCGTCACCGCCCAGCGCCTCCTGCAAAAAAAGAAGCCCTGAGCCATGGATCTGAGCCTGTTCATCACCCAGGACGGCATGGACAAGATCCAGCGCCGCATTCAATTCCTGCTCAGCGAGCGCCCGGAAGTGATCAAGGCAGTAGCCGTCGCCCGGGAATTCGGAGACCTCAGCGAAAACGCCGAATACAAGGCCGCGCGTGAAAAACAGCGCCAGATCGACGGCGAGATCGACCATTTGCGCCGCCGCGCCGCCCATCTGAAAGTGGTGGATGTCAGCGCCTTCCCCAAGGATAAGATCCGCTTCGGCTCGATCTGCCAGACCCGCGAAGAATCCTCCGGCGAGGAAACCTGTTACCAGGTCGTGGGCGTGGATGAACTCAATTTTTACGACCGCGAGGGCATCCAGCCAGTGTCGGTCCTCTCCCCCATCGGCAAAGCTCTGCTGGGGAAAGAATCCGGCGAAATTGCCCTGGTCAAAGCTCCCATTGGCGACCGCCACCTGCTCATCGTCGCAATACTTTAGATTCACATACAGATTGGAGATTTAATGAACGAGAAAAAGACCAAAACAAAGAAAAACGATTTATTATACGAACGCAAGAACTTCTGGAAGGACGCCCCCGCCGCAGAGATCAGACAGGCTTTCGCCTTCGCGGGGCCCTACCGCGATTTTTTGAACCAAGCCAAGACAGTGCGCGAATCGGTCGCCTGGGCCGAAAAACTCCTCAAGGCGCATAAGTTCCAGGCCCTGCCCGCCTCCAAGGCCAACAAGCGCGTGTACGCCATCTTCCGCAACAAGACCATGGCCCTGGCTGTAATCGGCTCCGAGCCCGTCAGCAACGGCTTCAACATGGTGGCCGCCCATATCGACGCACCGCGGATCGACCTCAAACAGAATCCGCTTTACGAGGATTCCACATCCAGTACGGCCTGCATGCGCACCCATTATTACGGCGGGATCAAGAAATACCAGTGGGTCTCCACACCCCTGGCCTTGCACGGATTTATCGTCAAGTCCGATGGCAAGACAGTGGATGTCAGCATCGGCGACAAGCCCAACGAGCCGGTCTTCGTGATCCCGGATCTCCTGCCCCACCTTGCACGCAAGGAACAATACACCAAAAACCTCGCCGATGCCATCGACGCCTCGCGTATGAACCTGATCTTCTCCGGAATGCAGGAGCCCGCCGGCGAGGAAAAAGAAGCCCTCAAGGCCTACGCGCTCAAACTGCTCAAAGACAAATACGGCATCCGCGAACAGGACTTCATCTCCGCCGAACTCGAACTCGTACCTGCGACCCCGGCCCGTGATGCCGGACTCGATGCCTCGATGGTCGTCGGTTACGGCCAGGACGACCGTATCTGCGCCTACAGCGGAATTCAGGCCTTGCTGGCCAATCTGGATGCCCGTCCGAAACGCACCATGATCGTCTATTTTTCGGATAAGGAAGAAGTCGGCAGCATCGGCAACACCGGAGCGCACTCCGTTTTCATCCAGGATTTCGTAGCCTCGCTGTTGCGCCACAACGGCGAATCCGACGGCAGCGCCAATCTCCGCAAGACCTTCATCAATTCCCAGATCCTTTCCGGGGACGTCACTGCGGCCATCGATCCCAATTATCCCGGCGTGCATGAACGCCAGAACGCCGTGCTCTTCAACCACGGCATCGGCATTTCCAAATTCACCGGCAGTGGCGGAAAGTCCGGCTGTAACGACGCCAACGCGGAATTCACCGCCAAGGTCATCCGCATCTTCGACGCCCAACAGGTCTTCTGGCAGATGGGCGAACTGGGCAAAGTGGACGAAGGCGGCGGCGGGACAATCGCCTACATCATGGCCAACCTGGGAGCTGAAGTGATCGACTGCGGCACTGGCCTGATGGGCATGCATTCCCTTTACGAACTCAGCAGCAAAGCCGACCTATATTCCACATTTGCCGGATACAAGGCTTTTTTGATTTCAGATTGAACCGTCTGGGGAGGTTCAAATGAAGACATTGTTTACTGCCGTGCTCGCGCTGTTCTTGCTTTTGGGAGCCTGCGCCAGCAACAAAGCCGTGCGCGAGCAAAAAGGCAAGCTTCAATCCATCGAGGCCAGGCAAAACAACCAGGCAGGCGGCCTCGAAATGGCGCAAAAAGACATCCGCCAAAACCGTAAAAAACTGGACGAACTGATCATCCGCCTCAACGGAGTGGAGACCCAGCTGCGTGAGATCACCGCCCTGCAGGACAAAACCGGCAAACCGGCAGAGGATATTTCCCAACTGCGCGACGATCTGGCTGTCCTGCGCTCCGACCTCGAGACCACCGTCACCGAGAACAACACTCTGGAAGCAAGGATCTCTGAACTTGCCGCGGATACCGACGAGACCTTCGACGCTTACACGGACTACCTGCAGAGGATCAAACAGACCTCAGCCGATTACGCGACCAAAGATGAGGTGGCCAAATTGCGCGAGGAAAGCGAAAAAGTTGCCCGGATCATGCAGGACCTGGCAAAAAAGGTCGAGGAGCAACACTCCTCCCAGCCTACGGAAACGTCTTCCCTGGCCGGACTGTCCGGCATCAAGGATCGCATCGCCGGGTTGGAGGAGCAGCTGGAATCCGCCCAGAAAGAGATCGAAGCCAAGGGCGAAAACATGGAGACAGACCTGCAGGCCTTGCGGGGAAGGGTTTCCGATGTAAATAGCGAACTTAGCGCCCTCAATTCCGACCTCCAAAGCATCCTCAGCCAGGGTCCCTCAGTGGTCGCCCCACAAAGGCAGATAGAGATGGAAGCGCTTTACAGGACTGCCCTTTCCGAATATGACAAAGGCACTTACGAAAATTCCATCCGGCTGTTTGAGGACTTCCTAAACCAATACCCCGACACGGATCTTAGCCCGAACGCCGCCTACTGGATCGCAGAAAACTATTACTCCGCGGAAATTTGGACTAAGGCCTTGCGTGAATTCCAATACGTTGCCACGCGTTATCCGGACCATCCCAAGGCTTGGGACGCCCAGCTGAAAACTGGCCTCACTTACCTGCGCCTGGGCGATAAAATCAAGGCCAGGGAAGCCTTGACCAACCTGAAAAAAACCCATCCGGACTATCCGGAAATGCAACTTCTGGACAAATACCTGAGGATGGCAAACTAGCGAATGCCCAGATTTCTGGTTTTGCTTTTAGCCTTGCTCTGGCTCCCCCTCTGCGCGCAAAACGCCTGGCAGGAGGCCAGTCCGGAGTTGATCAGCGCCCGCATCGTCGATCTGATCGATATTGACGCCCCAGTCATCCTGGACATTCAGGCCGGAGATCTCACTTCCCAACTTGACGTGCGCGTCCGCCAACTCCTTTTGGCCAAAGGTGCCGATCTGCGCGAGCCCTCCCTCGCCGGGCAGGATTCCTACCAGAGCGAAAATCCCGATTCCCTCAATATTCCGCGCCTCGACCTGTTGGCGCTGCGGGAAGCCAACCTTGTGCAAGTGACGATGGAACTCGGCGGCACCACGGTCGAGCGCAAGAATTTCCTCTCTTTCCAGAGCGTGCGCTATCCGCTCTACACTTTCCAGGTTCGGCAGCTGGCCCTGCCCGGCTACCGGCTGAAGCGCGTAGACAGTTTGAGTTTCACGGACCAGACCCGCAAATCCGAAGGCCCAGCCCTCACCGGCATCAAATGGTTTGAGCCCGCTCTGGCCGCCACGGCCCTGGCTTCACTGATCTATCTGCTCTGGACTACCGAATGACAAAGGATCTTTTATGTTAAAACGTTTTTGGCCCGCCCTCATGGGACTTCTGCTACTGTGTTCCTGCGCCACCACCAACACCTATTTAACCACCGACGCCAAACTGGCCAGGGCTGACGCCCTCTACGCGAAAGGAAAATATTCTCGGGCCGCTGATCTTTACAATGAAGTCTATTTCGAGCGCTCTTCCGCGTCCTCGGCCCACGCCCTTTTGCGCCAGGCGGATTGCTATTTCCAGATCAACCGGTTTAGCGACGCCCGCACAGCTTACCAGGAATTCATCTCCGCCTTTCCCAACAACGACGAAATCGCCACAGCCTACTTCCGTACCGCACTATGCCTCTACGAGGAATCCCGGCCTCCGGAATACGATCAGACGGAAACAATGCACGCCATCGACGCCTTCCGCAAGTTCGTGGAAAAATACCCCAACGACCCGCGCTACACCCAGGCCATCGAATACATCCAGAAATGCCAGTACAAACTCATCGAGAAGAAATACCGCACCGGCTACATCTATTACAAGATGAAGGACTACAGCTCAGCCCTGATGTATTTCAAGGAAATCACCGACCTCGGCAACAGCGACAGCCTCGACCGCCAGTCCCTCTATTACACAGCGCTCCTTTTTCATAAGCAAAAGCTGGGCGACAAGGCCCAGGAGGCATACAACTCGTTGGTTGCCCGGTATCCCGGCTCCAAGGAAAGCAAAAAACTAGCCCGCCTCTTCAAATGAGTACACACGCCCTCTTCGGGGGCAGCTTCGATCCCATCCATAACGGCCATCTGCACATTGCCCGCGAAATTGTCAAATCCGGCTGCGTGGATAGCGTCGTTTTTCTGCCCAACTCCCGCCACAACTTCAAAAAGGGCTCCGTACTCCTGGATTTTGCCAACCGCTTTGAACTGGTAAAATCGGCGCTGGGACATGGAATGGAGGTTTGGGACGACGATTCCACCGGCAGCGGCTATACTTCAGATTTGCTGCAGCGGATCTATGAAAAATACCCCGACCACAGTTTTTATTGGGTGATCGGTTCGGACAACTTGGCCTCCCTGCATGCCTGGCACGATTATGCATGGTTGACCACTTTCGTCCGTTTTTTGGTGATCCCCCGTCCGGGCTTTCCCCTGGAACTGGACCTGTTGCGTAAAATCCGGCGTAAAGTTTTGCAGATCAAGCCTTCTCCGGTCTCGTCCACCCAAGTGCGGGAGCGGATCGCGGAAGGGAAACCGCTCAAGGGACTGGTCCCTCATGCCCTGGAAAACCGCATTATAGAACTTTACAAGCCCCTGCTGGCCAAGCGCGGGAAATCCGTTGCGAAACCGCTGGCTCCTGCGAAGAAAACCTTCCCCTGGGATCTTGACCACCCCGAAAAGAAACGTGGCTGAAAAACGCGGGCAGGAAACTGCCAAACGGAGCTGGCTAGATCGGATCCCGCTCAGTCCCCGGCAAAGCCTCGGCGAGGAGATCGCCAACAGCGTTACCCACGGCACGGGAGTCGGCCTCAGCATCGCGGCGCTGGTCATCCTCGTGGTTTTCGCTGCCCGGCGCAGCGACGCCTGGAAGATAGTCGCCTTCAGCATTTACGGCGCTACCCTCATCGCGCTTTATCTGGCTTCGACGCTGTACCACGCCTTTCCGCAACCGCAAGTCAAACGTTTTTTTCGCATCCTGGACCACAGCTCGATCTTTTTGCTCATCGCCGGCACCTACACGCCCGTGACGCTCGGAGTGATGCGCGGGGGCTGGGGCTGGACCCTATTCGGCGTGATCTGGGTTTTGGCCATTGCTGGCATCAACCTCAAGATCTTCGCGTTGGGCAAAATGAAGAAGCTCTCGCTGGTGATATATATCCTGATGGGCTGGATGGTGCTGATCGCCATAAAGCCTTTGCTGAAGAGCGTGACACCCACCTTCCTGATCTGGCTGGCCAGCGGTGGGCTCTGCTATACTCTCGGCATTGTTTTTTACGCCCTGAAAAAGATGCCCTACCATCATGCAGTGTGGCATCTCTTCGTTCTTGGTGGAAGCATCTGCCACTTTTTCGGGATGCTGGGCCTCGTCACGTAAAAAATTCCCCCCTCTTTTGTCTCTGGACTTCTGTGCTTTCGTGTCTCTGAGTTTATATCCTCTTTTTCTGCATTGATCTGTGTTTTTCCGCGCTTATCTGCGCGCCATTCACAAATATAGAAAAACCTGGGCAGCCTGTTGGAATTGTCCAGGCTGCCCAGGAGGTATTGACTGACCGCTGGAGCACTTGGTTATGAAGGTTTAGGATTCGGAGGCGCCGCTTAAGTCAAAGGGCTCGCGCACTCGCGGAGCGTTTTCCTGGCCGCTGAAATTTAGCCGCACGCGATATTTGCCGAACCACCACCATTCCGGGTTGGCTCCGCCTTCGCCCAACTGTTCTTCCAATTGGCCTTCGGAGTTTTTGCCAAAGTCCTTATTCGGAATCACCTCTGCGTGGGAAGCGATATAGACATATTCGCCGAAACGGATTCCCAATTCAGCCAAAGGAATCCTTTGAGTGTAAAGGCTTTTCCCGCGGTTCATGGAAACCTGGTAACCGAATTGATTGGGTTGCGGAATGCCGGTGGGATCGACTGGGATGGCTTGGGGTGATAGTGAGGCGTTCAGGCTCGATTCCTTGATCTGCCAGTCGTCGTGCATGTAATAAGTGATGTAGAGATTGGCGCCGTCATTGCTCACATAAACTTCTCCGGCGTTGACATTGCGGACGTCCCAGAGGGGAAATTCGTTGCTGCCGTTCAGAATCCCGCTTTTGATTTCGCCTTGGTCGGAGACCGGTGCCATCATGTATATCTTGTCAACGGGATTGACATTAGCTTTCATTTCGGGCTGAGTGATGGAGTTTGTTGTATCGCAAGCGGCCAGCGCCAGCAGCGAAACCCCCATCAGAAGTGACAATTTTATTATATTCTTCATTTTGAATCTCCTATTAAATTGGTATGCTATTTATATAGTAATCGACCGCTCACCATCTGCCAAATCCAAAATTATTATTTCTTCTCGCTTTATCGTACCCCGCCCTCAGAGCTAACAATTCTATGTCCTCCCTAAGTAAAGAGATAACTCAATCTGGCCCGAGCATGCCTGCTTATACTGTGCATATACTGTGGGGGAGCCTGCCGGAGGCGAGCGATGCTGGAATCGCCTGATACTTAGGAACAAAAAAAGGGAGTCCGGAACTGTGATTTCCGGACTCCGCGGGATAGAGTTTTTAGATTTATATCACACGCTGAGGTTGAGGGCGGCGACGATCTCCTGCTGGAGTTCGGGGCGTTCGCTGAGGTCGCTGCCCATCAGGTAGTCGCGGCGCTGCTGGAACCTGTCTGTAAGCAGGGCGGTATATTTGTCCGGGTTGCCGCGCTTGGCGGGATCATATTTGTCATAGTAGCCGGGCAGGATCTTTTCCACGCTGGCGCGCGTAGGGATCATGGCTCCCGGTAACAAGGCCCAGGGCTCCCATTCCAACTGGTCCAGGAGAATGGCGGATTGGAGCGTGAGTGAGGTTTTGAGTGGAATGGCTTCCAGGATATCGTCCGATTCCTTCCAATAGCCGCGGGAATTGAAGCAATAAATGGCGGCGCCGGTTTCGGCCACTTTGAGGAAAGCCTCGACATCGCGGTAGAGTTCATAAACGCGGAAAGGATTGGCAAAAGGCTCGAAAACCAGTTTGTTCAGCTCTTCTTCAGTAACATTTTCGGCGCGGTTACGCTGTGTCATGAGGGCCGCTCCCATGCCGATGGCGAGGTTTTTGTCGGTGAGTTTGAGTACCGGCGGTAACACGGAATCCTTCATCAGCCAAACCAAAGCCGTGGGGAAAGCGCAGCGGTTGACATATTTGCCCAACAAACTGCGGTCGAGCAAGGCGCGGCCGTTGGAATTACGGACATCGAGTCCGACCGGGATACGCTTTCCGCCCAACTCAGCGGTCAGGTGGTTCATCACGGCCAGCGCAAATTTCCAATCCGGATGGTCCGGCGGACGGCTGTCGGTCTTGTCAAACAGCGTGGGTTCCCAGACGCGGCAGAGTTTGTTTTCCAGGTCGATCTGGAAAGCGTCGTCGTGCAGGACTACCTTGTCAAAACCCGCGGGAAGGGTCCCGGCGTTGTCGTGGCTGTTCGTGTGGGAGGATTTTCCGGTGCCGGAGAGTCCGTAGAAGGCGATAGAACGTTTGCCAAGCTTGCGGTATTGGGCATCCTGGCAGGTGGTAAAATCGATCTCCTTGATACCGCCGTGGCAAGCCGCCATGCCGATGCGGATTCCGGAAGTCCAGGCCAGGGTAAGGGTGCCTTTCTTGCGTTCGCCGAAATAGCGCATCCCGAGGTTGACGATGACGTTGTGTTTTTCGTCCACCAGGGCCAGTTGCGGCGCTCCGACGTTGTTGTAGAAGGGATCGTCGCAGGTCCATTCGTTGAAGGCGACGAGGATGATGTCCTGGATGGGCAGTTGGGGGCTTTTTTCGTATTGATCCTTCAACTGCTCATAAGGAGCGAAGTTCAGCAACCAGTTGTAGAGGTTCACAACGTCGGTTTCGGTGGTGACGAAGGTGGCTTTGATCATCAGATCCTGGTCCATGCCGAGAATGGCTTCGGCTTTGATCAAAGGATAATGCTGCATCTGCCACACGGCCTCGCGGAAATCTCCTTCCAGCTTATTTTTCTGGGAGGGGTTGAGGCGGTGGTAGAAACGGCGGGCTTTAGCGGTCCGGCCGATGATGTTGCCGTGGCAGTCATTGAGGACTTTGGCATCGGCGGGGAGCTTGTGGAGTTTGACAAATTCCGGATAGACTGGCAGGTCGGTGACGGTAACTCCGGGCTGTTTCTTGGCCATCTCGTAGGCTTCGCGAATGTCCACCTTGCGAACGTTGTGGGTATTCATGAGCGTCTCCGCGATGGCACGGATCGGAGACATCTCCTTCAGGCTGCCGTAATATTCGGCGCTGCTTTTGCTGGCCATGGTTCCTCCAGGTATTTTATTTTGATTTGCTTAAACTCTGTCTGGGACTCAGATGACGCGCAGTTCCTTGCCGATCTTACGGAATTTGTCCAAGGCGAAATCCAACTGGGCGTTGGTGTGGGTGGCCATGAACGAACAGCGGATAAGGCAGGAATTGGGCGGCACAGCCGGCGGAACAACCGGATTGATGAATACTCCTTCGTTGCCCAGGCGCTTCCACATTTCGAAAGCGACCATCATGTCACCCACGTGGAGCGGGACGACCGGAGTGCAGGAGGTGCCTGTGTTATAGCCCATTTTTTGGAATTCATCGAGCATGTAATGCGTGATTTCCCATAGGCGGGCAATGCGTTCGGGCTCCTCTTCCATGATCTTCAAAGCCGCCAAAACGCTGGCCGTGGAAGCCGGGGGCAGGGAGGCGGAAAAGATCAGGGCGCGGGATTTGTGCTTCAGATAGTGGATCAGTTCCTCGTCGGCGGCGATGAAACCGCCCACCGAGGCCAGGGACTTGCTGAAGGTCCCCATGATGAAATCGGACTGCTTGGTCAAGCCGAAATGGGCGGCAGAGCCTGCTCCCTTTTCGCCCAAAACGCCGAGGGAGTGGGCTTCGTCCACCATCAGGTTGGCACCGTATTTAGCTGCCAGTTTGCAAATGTTGGGCAAGTCGGCGATGTCGCCTTCCATAGAAAAAATTCCGTCCACGATGATCAGGCAGTTCTTGCCGTCGACGCGGCTGAGGGCGTGTTCAAGCGAGGCCATGTCGTTGTGATTGAAACGCAGCATGGTGCCCTGGGAAAGGGAGCAGCCGTCCAGGATCGAGGCATGGTCATATTTGTCCGTGATCATGTATTCGTGTTTGTTGACCATGGCAGAAATGCAGCCCACGTTGGCCTGGTAGCCGGTGGGATAGGCCAGCGCGGCTTCTTTGCCGACAAGCTTGGCCAGCTCGGCCTCCAGCTCGATATGGATATCCAGCGTGCCGTTCAGGAAACGCGATCCGGCGCAGCCGCTGCCATACTTTTTGATCGCCTCGATGGCGGCTTCCTTGACCTTGGGATGGGTGGTGAGGCCCAAATAGCTGTTGGAGCCCATCATCAGCATTTTCTGGCCGTTGCAGATCACTTCCGTGTCCTGCTCGGAACTTATTTCGCGAAAGTAGGGATAATAACCCAGGGCTATGGCGCGTTTGGCGTCCTGGAAACTGTGGCATTTGTCCAATATACTCATTAATTCCTCGTTTAGAGCAGACGGTATTCCTTTAAGTTTATTTGCAGCGCCCTGACCAGGCTGAAGACCATGTAGACCAGGGGCACCGAGACCAGCATCCAGATCACGCCGCCGAAATAACTGCCCGCGAAAACGGTCAGCAGCACCACCAAGGGGTGCATCTTTATCGTTTTGCCCACCACGGTGGGATACACAAAATAATTGTCGCAGATTTGAACCAGAAATACCGCCAGAGCCGTCCACAAGATCATTGAGGGCGGCCGGCCCGTGATCAGAACCACGATGGCGGCGATGATCCCTCCGATCCAGGGTCCGATGTAGGGAATGATATTTGTAATTCCCGCAATGGCGCCGATCACGATCGCATAAGGCACTCCGACGATGCTCAGCGCAATAGTGGACATGATGCCGACGGCGATCATTTCCAGCAGAATGGCGCGCAGGTAGTTGCCCACATTGATGTCCACTGTTTTCAAGAGGATCAGGGAAAGTTCGAAATACTTGTTGGGAACAAGGCTGACCACGGCGCGGCGGATCTTTTTCCTGTCGCGGAGTATGAAGAAGCTGAAAATCGGAATGGTAAAGATCAGGGCAATGGTGCTGATGATCGACTGGTAATTGCGGAAAAGGACCTGAGGCACCTCCCGCAGTTTGGCGGTCCCAATCGCGATCAGCTCGTCGAACTTGGCTTGCAGGCCGATCTGGGGGACGCTGTGGTCCACGCGTCCGACAAAATCGTTCACCGACCGGAAGACCGGCAGTTCCCGGATCATTTGGTTGAGGGGCTTATCCGTCTTTTCCAGCAAAGCCATGAATTGATTGCCCTGCTGGAACACCTGCGGGATGTAGGTGGCGACCAGCCAGGCCAGCAATCCGCCGATGGCCAGAAAAACCAGGAGGGTGGAAAGCCAGCGGGGGATCTTGCGATATTCCGCCCAAGTGATCACGGGGTCAAAAATATAGGAGACAACGACGGAGATGAGCAGATAAGCCAGGATCGGGCTGTAAAACACCCCGGCCATGACCACAATGGCCAGGATCAGAATGGTAAAGACGATCCGGGTCCAGCTCATGCCTTATGTTCCGGAGCCTGCCCAAACATGAATTTTGCCTGAAAGCGGCAACAGGCGCGCAGGATCTTCACTCCCAGGGCGGGGAATTTATTCACCAGATCCCAGAAATCCGATTCGGAGAGCGCCAGCGCGGCGACGTCGGTCAAAGCCGTGGCGGTGCTGAGGCGCTTGTTTTGGGCAAAGAGGTCCAGAACGCCGATGAATTGGTGCCTTTTCAGTATCCTCGCCCCGGAGCCGGGCTGGATCTCGCTGGCCTCGACCTCCCCGGATTCGATAAAAAAGATGGCTTCCAGGGGGAAGCCCTTTTCGAAGATCGTTTCCCCGGCCCGGTAATCACGGGGATGGAGCAGATCGAAGACCAGCCCCAGTTCGTGGGAATTCAGGTCTTTGAACAACGCGTAATGGCGCAATCCGGCATGTTTATCTCCGCCGCTGAACAAGCGCCCGATCCAAAGCCAGATCTTTTTGAACAATGATTCCTCCTTCAAGTGCTGACCAAAGGAACAAATGTACAGCCGCCGTGTTCCGTGACGGTGTATTCGCCGTCCTGGCGCACGACGCGATTGAGGATCTGCATGTAACCTCTGCCGACGGGAACGACGAGGATCCCATCCGATGCAAGCTGTTCCTTCAGGCGGGGCGGTATTTCGGACGCAGCCGCGCTGACGATAATCTTGCTGAATTCCTTGTAAGGCGGAAACGCCTTTTGCCAGCCCTGGGTGCCGTCACCAATGCGGAAGTGGATATTTTTGTAGCCCTGCTCCTTTAGGATGCCCTGAGCCCTTAAGGAAAGGGGCTCGAGGCGTTCGATGGTGCAGACCTCGCGTGCGATCTCGGCGATCAACGCGCTCTGATAACCGCTGCCAGTGCCGATCTCAAGCACCAGGTCGTCTTCGCCCAGTTCCAGATACTGCAGCATGATGGCGATCATCAAGGGCTGGGAGATGGTCTGCGACATTTCGATCGGCAGGGGTTGGTTGCGGTAGGCGTATTCCACGTACTGGGGCAGTACGTATAATTCACGGGGAACCTTGCCAAAGGCGCCAAGCACTTTGGCATCCGCGATCCCTAAATTATGCAGATCCTGCACCAACAGGCGGCGTTGGTCGTCAAAGCGCATCGTCAGGTCTCAAATTGCAGCAGGCTGTTCTGTTCCAGCCATTCCAGAACCGCCGGAAAAGCCTCGCCCTGAGTGAGGGTTATCCCCAGTGGCGTGACTGAAACGTAATTTTCGGCCACCGCTTCGGCGTCTGTGCCCTTCTGGATCTCCCAGGAAGGCAGGTCGCCCCCGATGCGGTAACTAAAGCCGTCGTCGTATTCCTGAATGACGCTGATAAAGTTATAATACCTGCGGTGGCCGGTGCTGGTCAGCCGGACGCCCCTGATCTCAGTGGGCCCGATATTGGGAAAATTTACATTCAGGATGCCCCGGGTGGGGATCAACTGCGCCAGCCCCAGATCGAGCAACTTGACCAGCCAGCCGGCAGCGGTGTCGAATTTCTGCTCCCGGTAGGCGTTGATAGAGGCCGCAATGGCCCGGCATCCAAACAGACTGGCTTCCAGGGCGGCGGCAACCGTTCCGGAATAGAGGACGTCCTC